>JADIMR010000056.1 GCA_017694565.1 Candidatus Enterocola intestinipullorum
GTTGCGCACATACCTTTCCGTTATATATGCAGCAAGGAAAGTGAGGGGGAAATAGCAGGCCGACGAATAATGTATGATTTTTGTCCGCACTATCGAGAACAGCAACAATACGACCCAAAAGAAAATCATCATCCAACGGAAAAACAAAGCCATGCGGCCGTCATTTTCCCTTGCCAATACCTTGCGCCCGAAAGCCGGCAGCGCGATTATCGAAGCGGGGAATACTCCCGCGAACAAAATCACGAAATGGTAGAACGGGAATCCCCCGTGCCCTGCATCTTTCGTCTCGAACAAGCGTATCTGATACATTATGAAATCCTGTATCACGGAAAACTTGCCGTTGATTACCAATAGTACGAACCAGAACCCGCCTGCAATGCACAAAGCCGCGAAAAAACCTGCCACATGTTTCCATTTGAAATCGAAACGGAATCTCCGGATGCACAAAAACACGAAGAAGGTAAGCACGAACAGCAAAAAGCCGACCGGGCCTTTCGTAAGCACCGCCAATCCGAGGAACAATCCGGAAAGCACAGCCATAGCCATCTTGTCCGCCTTGTCGCTCCCGTCGCAATAACGTATGAAATATGCCGTCCCCGTAAATATGAACAAGTTGAACCACGGATCTATTATTCCGGACTTGAAATAAAAGAACGGCAGTATGGAACCTGCGTACAACAGAACCCACAACAAACCGAAGCCGCTGTCTTTCAATCTCCTGCCCGTCCTGAACAACACAAGCAGGGTGCATACGCCGCAAATCGCATTCGGGAAACGGGCAGCAAACTCGTTCACTCCGAAAATCTTCATTGACAGGGCTTGCATCCAAATGAACAAAGGCGGTTTCTCCCAAAACGGGCGGAAATTTATCTGCACGTTCAGGAAATCTCCTGTAACCAACATTTCCCGCGCCGACTCGGCAAAATTTATTTCATCCCAGTCGAACAAATGCACCGCACCCAAACCGGGCACGAACAACAGCAAGCCGATGATTGCAATGCCCGTCTGTATCAATATGTCCTTTGTCTTCGCAGTCAAACAAACCATGATGCCAGGTTCTGAAACTTGTTATATGAAATATCCGCGTCAATCCATTATCCTTACCGCGCCTTTGTCTGCCGAGCTGACAAGCGATGCGTATGCGCGCAAAGCCTTTGATACGGTACGGTTCCTCTTGGGCTGGAACGCAGCCTTGCCTTTGCTCTCTTCCTCGCGGCGGCGTGCGGCAAGCTCCTCGTCGCTGAGACGCACGTTTATCGAACGTGCCGGTATGTCTATATCTATGGTGTCCCCGTCGCGGACCAAACCTATGTTGCCGCCGGATGCCGCTTCGGGAGAAATATGCCCTATGCTAAGTCCCGATGTACCACCGGAGAACCGGCCATCGGTAATCAAGGCGCATTCTTTGCCCAAGTGCATCGATTTGATATATGATGTAGGATAGAGCATTTCCTGCATTCCGGGACCGCCTTTCGGACCTTCGTAACTTATTACGACACAGTCGCCGGCTTTGACCTTGCCGCCGAGTATGCCTTCGCAAGCATCTTCTTGTGAATTGAACACGACAGCCTTGCCGCTGAACTTCCACAAGCTTTCATCCACGCCGGCTGTCTTGATTACGCAGCCGTCCTGCGCTATATTGCCTTTGAGTACGCCGAGCCCGCCGTCTTTGGTGTAGGCATTTTCGAGCGAACGTATGCAGCCTTTTTCGCGGTCAGTGTCGAATTCCGCATAGCTGGCATCCTGCGAAGCGAATACTATGTTGAACTTGCGGCATGGTGCGCTAAGATAAATGCGTCCGGCCTCGGGATCGACAACATCGCCTGTTACGTCGTATTTGCGTATGGCTTCGCCCAAGGTCATGCCGTCCACGCGGCGCGCTCCGGTATCTATAAGACCGCCTTTCTGCAATTCGTTAAGGATGCCGAGTATGCCGCCCGCACGGTTCACGTCCTCGATATGGTATTTGTTGGTATTGGGCGCGACTTTGCAAATGCAAGGAGTCTTGCGCGAAAGCGCGTCAATGTCGTCCATCGTGAAATCGACTCCGGCCTCGTGTGCTATTGCAAGCAAGTGCAACACGGTATTCGTCGAACCTCCCATTGCTATGTCCAAGGTCATGGAATTCAGAAATGCCGCACGTGTGGCAATGCTGCGGGGCAAAACAGCCGTATTGCCGTTTTCATAATAATCGATGGCGTTTTTGACTATCAGGCGGGCAGCATCCATTGCTAAACGCCTGCGGTTCGCATGTGTCGCCAATATGGTACCGTTGCCGGGCAAGGCAAGTCCGAGAACCTCGTTGAGGCAGTTCATGGAATTTGCCGTGAACATGCCTGAACAGCATCCGCAAGTCGGGCAAGCTACCTTTTCCACTTCGGCCATGTCGCTGTCCGGAACAGAGTTGTCAGCCCCCATTACCATCGCGTCGATAAGGTCGAGATGCCGCCCGTTCCAGTCTCCAGCTTCCATCGGACCGCCCGACACGAATACTGCGGGAATGTTCAACCTCATGGCGGCCATGAGCATACCCGGGGTAATCTTGTCGCAGTTGCTGATACAAATCATGGCATCGGCCTTGTGCGCGTTTACCATATATTCCACGCTGTCGGCTATTATGTCGCGGCTCGGCAGGGAATACAACATTCCGTCGTGTCCCATTGCTATGCCGTCGTCAATGGCTATGGTGTTGAATTCGGCAGCGTAACAACCGTGTTTTTCTATTTCCTGCTTTATTTCCTGACCGATTTCGTGCAAATGGGTATGTCCGGGAACGAACTGCGTAAAGGAGTTTACCACTGCTATGATCGGCTTGCCGAATTGTTCTTTCTTCATTCCATTTGCGGTCCACAATGCCCTTGCCGCAGCCATTCTGCGGCCTTCGGTGCATTGCGCGCTTCTGAGTTGGATTTTCATGATTATGATGTGTTTTAATAGTTGCATTTTAACGAAAAACCTTCCCCGACAGGCAGGGAAGGCTTCTCGCTATTTTTCATATCCCATCCTATCGGAACGCCTGTTTCGACACCACGACACCCACGACGTATAGAACGGAAATCATATTCATTGTTTCTGCATTACCTTAATAATACGGGGCAAATATAATAAAAGTTGCGTGCAGTGCAATGGCTGTAACCCGAAAAACTGACTTGGCAGGTTACAGGGGTCAGGTTTCAGTAGGCGGCTTCGCCGCCCAGCATTGTCTAATCCCCCGCAAGTAATCGCTGACACGATTACTTGCTGCCCCCAGAGGGGGCGGCTACGCCGCCCGCCCTTGTCTTATCCCCCGTTGGGGTAAACCCTTCGAGCTTCCCCCAACTGCCCCCAGAGGGGGGGCGGTCTTCCCTGAACATAGTGCTTACACTACGAAGTGCCTACTGAAACTAATCACTATCCACTATTCGCTGCGGCGCAAGCCGCCTCTAACCACTAACCTGCTTCGCAGGTCATTATCATTTTATTAAACGGCTGCGCCGCCGGCACTGTGTGCCGGTGCCTACGCTGCGCTCCGGCGGTGCCAACTGAAACTACCCACTAACCACTATCCACTAACCACTATCCACTATTCACTAATCACTATCCACTAATCACTATCCACTAAAAAATTGTTGTATTTGCATTTTTTCTTAAATTTGCGACTGTATAGGACACTCAAAGGAAACGACACATAAAAACAATATGGAAAAAGATTTACTGACTGTCGTACGCCAAAGAGCCCAATCGTGGCTCGATGGAAAGTACGATGACGAAACCAAGGCCAAGGTTGCCGGAATGCTTAAAAACGAAGACACTACCGAGTTGGTCGAATCGTTTTACAAGGATTTGGAATTCGGAACGGGCGGATTACGCGGCATCATGGGTGCCGGCACGAACCGGATGAACATCTACACGGTCGGAGCAGCAACGCAAGGTCTTGCGAATTACTTGAAAAAAGAGTTCGGCCGCGAAAAACAAATAAGCGTGGTTGTCGGACACGACTGCCGCAACAACAGCCGTTTGTTTGCCGAAACGACCGCGAATATCTTCTCTGCCAACGGAATCAAGGTTTTCTTGTTTGAAGACCTGCGCCCCACCCCCGAAATATCCTTTGCAATCAGGCTTTTAGGCTGCAAAAGCGGCGTGGTGGTAACAGCCAGCCACAATCCCAAGGAATACAACGGCTACAAAGCTTACTGGGAAGACGGCGCGCAAGTGATTCCTCCCCACGACAACGGGATAATCAAAGAAGTGGGCAAGGTAAAGAATGTGGAAGACATCAAATTCGAAGGGAATCCAGACCTGATCGAAATAATCGGCCGCGACGTGGACAACATATACCTCAACAAAATAAAGGATTTGAGCCTGTCGCCCGACATCGTTGCCAAACACAGCGACCTGAAAATCGTCTACACGCCGATTCACGGCACAGGTATAACCTTGATACCCGAAGCCTTGAAGATGTGCGGGTTCAAAAACGTGATTACCGTTGACGAACAATGCGTGATAAGCGGCGATTTCCCCACGGTGGTATCACCTAATCCGGAAGAACCTGCCGCGTTGAAACTCGCGGTCGAAAAAGCGAAAGCCGTGGATGCCGACATAGTGATGGCTTCCGATCCCGACGCGGACCGCATGGGCATAGCCGTAAAGAACGACAAAGGCGAATGGGTGCTTTTCAACGGCAACCAAACGGCTCAAATGTTCGTTTACTACATGTTGCGCCGCAACAAGGAACTCGGCTTGCTCAAAGGAAAGGAGTACATAGTAAAAACCATCGTTACCACCGAACAAATAGCCGCAATAGCAAAATCGTTCAACGTACCGTACTACGACTGCTACACCGGCTTCAAATGGATTGCGGCCATAATGCGCGAAAACGAAAACAAACTGCGTTACATCTGCGGCGGCGAAGAAAGCTACGGCTTCCTGGTCGAGGATTTCGTGCGCGACAAGGATGCGGTTTCTGCCTGCACCATGATGGCGGAAGTGGCAGCATGGGCAAAAGACAACGGCATGACAGTGTACGACCTTTTGCGCAGCATCTATTGCAAATTCGGCTTCTCGAAAGAAAAAGGAATATCCGTGGTAAAGAAAGGCAAATCGGGTGCAGAAGAAATCGAAGCGATGATGAAGCAGTTCCGCACTACCCCGCCCGAAGAACTTGCCGGCTCAAAAGTCGTTTGCATCAAGGATTACCAGTCTTTGCGCATGATAGACCTCGTAGGAGGCACTTCCACCAATATGGAAATGCCCGACACGTCAAACGTGCTGCAATTCTTTACCGAAGACGGCACGAAAGTTTCAATCCGTCCTTCGGGAACCGAACCCAAGATAAAATTCTACATAGAAGTCAAACTCCCGCTTGCCGATGCTGCCGAATATGATGCAGTAAACACGAAAGCGGAAGAAAAAGTCAACGCCGTAAAGAAATCTTTGGGATTGGACAAATAAGAAAATCTTTTCAGGTTATACCAACCTTTGTTATTAAATAAGTGGAAATAAGGCTGTCCGTTTCGGACAGCCTTATTTTTTGCGGAGCTGCGCCCCGCAAAAAATAACATTGTCTTATCCCCCGCCTGTAACCGCAAGTGCACAAATTGACTTCGTCAATTTGCTCTACATGCGGTTACGCATTAGGAAACCTGCGCGCAAGGCGCAGGTTTCTCAACCCCTTCGGGGTTGAATAATACTAACCGGGGGTACGGATGCACAGCAACCGCACCCCCGGAAAAGCATCCTGTCTCTACACACGACCCTGAAAGGGTCGAACAATAAAAAAGCTAACACATGGTTAATACACCGCCCTAAACTTCACTAACGACATGCGCACATCCTATTTAAAATTTCCGG
>JADIMR010000057.1 GCA_017694565.1 Candidatus Enterocola intestinipullorum
AGAAAAACGATTTTGAAGATGCAGATTTACAGGGCGACGATTAGCAAGGAAGAAATCAGCGTAATGCCGCAGCTGAGTTGCGAAGGCAAAAAGATACTGGTAGTGGACAATCTTGAAAGTGCCTACAAGGAATGCAAGATTCTTATGAAGCGGGAAATATTGGGGTTCGACACGGAAACCCGTCCCTCTTTCCGCAAAGGAGAGACACACAAAGTATCATTGCTGCAATTGGCCGACGAGCAATGCTGCTGGCTTTTCCGTCTTAACAAGATAGATTTTCCCGGAGCTTTGGCGGACTTGATAACCGCCGAGCGCCCGGTAAAAATCGGGCTGTCGGTAAAAGACGACTACCGCCGCATGGCCCAACGCGCACCGATAACTCCTCACGGATTCGTCGATTTGCAGCAGGAAGTGAAAAAGATAGGCATTGCGGAACTCGGCCTGCAAAAAATTTACGCGATAATGTTCGGAAAAAGGATTTCCAAAACCTCCCGATTGTCCAACTGGGATGCCGACATACTGCAACCCAAACAAATGGAATATGCCGCGATAGATGCTTGGGCATGTCTTGACATATACAAAAAACTGTGTGATGAACTACAAAAAAATATATCTTAAAAAAGGCAAGGAAGCCTCCCTGCAACGTTTTCATCCGTGGATATTCTCGGGCGCCGTAGCAAAGAAAGACAACGACATCCAGGATGGCGACATAGCGGAAGTATACGATTGCGAAGGCAAATTCGCCGCCGTCGGGCATTACCAGCAAGGCAGCATAATGTTGCGCATACTGTCGTTCCGGAAAGAAGAGATAAACATTGATTTTTTCAAAAGACGGCTCTTAAAGGCTTACGAGGCACGGAAAGGCATGGGACTGGATTACAACGACAATCAAAATTGTTTCCGCCTTGTACACGGTGAAGGTGATTTCCTGCCCGGTCTCATTATCGACTTCTACGCTTCCACAGCCGTGATGCAGGCCCATTCCGTAGGAATGCATATCCAGCGGGGCATGATATGCGACGCCTTGACGGAGCTGTTTGCGGATAAAATAGACAGCGTTTATTACAAATCGGAAAACACACTGCCCTATCTTCCAGAAGACGAAGAAAGCGAATGCTATCTGGCCGGCAACGGTGCCGGGCACGAAGCCGCCGCTGTCGAAAACGGTCTCAAATTCGCAATCGACTGGGAAAGGGGGCAAAAAACCGGTTTCTTCATCGACCAGCGTGAAAACCGCAAATTGTTGGAACATTACAGCAAGGGCAAGAACGTGCTCAACCTGTTCTGTTACAGCGGCGGCTTTTCGTGCTACGCCCTGAGAGGCGGGGCAGCCCTCGTGCATTCGGTAGACAGTTCCGCCCGTGCCATAAGCCTCGCAGACAAGAACGTGGAAGCGAATTTCGGGGGCTGCCCCCGGCACCGTTCATACGTGGCCGATGCTTTCGAATTCCTCCAACAAAGCGAAAAAGGCATGTACGATGTCATAGTGCTTGACCCTCCGGCATTCGCAAAAAGGCGCAGCGCGCTAAATAATGCCTTGCAGGGCTACAAGCGTCTGAATGCAAAGGCCTTGGAAAAAATCAAACCCGGTGGCTTACTATTGACTTTTTCATGTTCGCAAGCAGTCGACAAGAACCAGTTCCGCCTCGCCGTCTTTTCAGCAGCCGTAATCAGCGGCAGGAAAGTACGCATACTGCACCAACTGACCCAACCGTCGGACCACCCCATAAACATCTGCCACCCCGAAGGAGAGTACCTTAAAGGATTGGTATTATACGTGGAATGAGCGTTTTACATCACACCATATAGGGTAAAAGACCGATTAATATTGTAAATTTGCGTCCGCAAACAGGAAAACGCCTTACGGCAAAAACCGGAAATCATGCAAAACAAAGATAAGGACACAGCTATAATGCTGCTGCACTGCCCTGACAAGCAGGGCATTTTGGCCGTCGTTACCGAATTCATAAACAACAATAACGGCAACATCATTTATCTGGACCAGTACGTGGATACTGTACAAGGAGTATTTTTCATGCGCGTGGAGTGGGAGTTGGACGGCTTCCTGATACCGAAAGAAAAATTATCGGAATATTTCCAGACGCTCCTTGCCAAACCTTACGACATGGTGTTCAACATTTATTTCCACAAGCAAAAACCGAGGATGGCGCTGTTCGTATCAAAGCAAGCGCATTGCCTTTACGACCTTCTCGCCCATTACGAAGCAGGAGACTGGAATGTGGAAATACCGCTCATTGTCAGCAACCATCCGGATTTGGAACACGTGGCCAAAAAATTCGGGATTCCTTTCTTCGTTTTCCCTATAAACAAGGACAACAAGGAAGAACAGGAACAAAAAGAACTCGACTTGTTGCATGAAAACAACGTAAGTTGCATAGTCCTTGCCCGCTATATGCAAATAATATCGCCAAGGATGATTGCCGAATACCCCGAAAAAATAATAAACATCCACCACTCTTTCCTGCCGGCATTCGTAGGGGCGAAACCTTACCATGCCGCATACGAACGCGGAGTGAAAATAATAGGCGCGACCAGCCATTACGTAACCGAGGAATTGGATGCCGGACCGATTATCGAACAGGATGTCGTCCGCATATCGCACAAGGACACGGTAGGCAACTTGCTGCGCAAGGGACAGGATTTGGAAAAAATCGTCCTCTCCCGCGCAGTGGAAAAGCATATCGACCGTAAAATACTGGTTTACAAAAACAAAACCATAGTGTTTGATTAGTGGTTAGTTTTATAGGTTATAGGGAATAGTTCATGTTGATGGTCAAGTTGCCAAGCTGCAAACCTGCAACTATATAAATAAAGAAATGAAGATAGCTTGCATCAAATACAACGCCGGTAATATATATTCAGTGGTACATGCCTTGCGTCGCTTGGGTGTGGAACCCGTCGTGAGCGACAAGGCCGAGGACATATTGTCGGCCGACAAAGTGATATTTCCCGGAGTCGGCGAAGCTTCCACGACGATGAACTACCTCAGAGCAGGAAATTTGGACAAGCTGATCGTTTCATTGAAGCAGCCCGTTTTGGGAATCTGCCTCGGAATGCAGCTCATGTGTTCATACTCGGAAGAAGGCGGACATACCGGTTGCCTTGGCATATTCGACGTTCCCGTGAAGTTGTTCCGGCCCGGACAAGGTGAAAAGATTCCCCACATGGGGTGGAACGGGATTTACGATTTGAAAAGCCCGTTATTCAATAACATCTTCGAGAACGATTATGTGTATTTCGTACACAGTTATTATGTGCCCTTGTGCGGCAATACCATAGCCACGTGCGATTACACGGGCCCGTTTTCCGCCGCTTTGAACAAAGACAACTTCTTTGCGACGCAATTCCATCCTGAAAAAAGCGGACCGGTGGGCAGAAACATACTTAAAGCGTTTTTAGACTTATGATAGAACTGGTTCCGGCCATAGATATTATCGGGGGCAAATGCGTCAGGCTTTCGCAAGGCGATTACGGACGCAGCAAAACGTACTCGGAAGATCCGGTACAAACAGCAAAAGCATTCGAAGACCACGGAATCAAACGTCTGCATTTGGTGGACTTGGACGGGGCGAAAAGCAAGCATATCGTAAACCACAAGACACTGGCCGCCATAGCGTCGGCGACTTCGCTCGTAATCGACTTCGGCGGCGGGCTCAAAAGCGACGACGACTTGCGCATAGCATTTGAAAACGGCGCGTCCATGATAACCGGAGGAAGCATAGCAGTAACCGACGAAGAAAGGTTTTCCGCATGGCTTACCGCATACGGGGCGGACAAAATAATCCTGGGCGCGGATGCCAAAGACGGCAAAATAGCAATCAACGGCTGGCAGGAAGGCACTGACGAAAGCTTGGAAGATTTCATAAAAAAATACACGGACAAAGGAATAAGCAAAACAATATGCACCGATATTGGCAGGGACGGCATGTTGCAAGGCCCGGCCATTGATTTGTATGCGTCCGTATTGGAAAGATTTCCAGACTTGTACCTGATTGCCAGCGGCGGGGTATCTTCAATGGACGACATACGCAAGTTGGACGAAGCGAAAGTACCGGCTGTGATTTTCGGAAAGGCTTTTTATGAAGGCAACATCAGCCTTAAAGACATGGAAAAATTTTATATTTGACAGCAGAATGTTGGCAAAACGCATAATACCCTGTTTGGATGTCAAGGACGGGACTACCGTCAAAGGCGTCAATTTCGTGAACTTCCGCAATGCGGGAGACCCGGTCGAACTTGGCAAAAGATACAGTGAGGAAGGTGCTGACGAATTAGTATTTTTGGACATAACCGCATCGCATGAAGGACGCAAGACGTTCGCCGACATGGTAAAACGGGTGGCCGCCAACCTCGACATACCGTTCACCGTAGGCGGCGGCATAAACGAACTCGCCGACGTGGAAAGGCTCTTGGATGCCGGAGCGGACAAAGTTTCCGTCAATTCAGCGGCAATACGCCGCCCTGCCCTGATAGATGAAATAGCCTCCAATTTCGGTTCCCAGGTATGCGTTGCCGCAATAGACGCGAAATTCGACGGACAAGATTGGATCTGCTACCTCAACGGAGGCCGCATCCCTACCGGAAGGAAACTTTTCGAATGGGCCCGCGAAGCACAGGAACGCGGAGCCGGTGAAATATTGTTTACCAGCATGGACCACGACGGGGTCAAGGAAGGTTACGCGAACGAAGCCCTTGCGACACTTGCCGATACGTTGCGTATTCCGATCATAGCTTCCGGAGGCGCAGGCAAAGCGGAGCATTTCCGGGATGCGTTCATAAAAGGGAAAGCTGATGCCGCTCTCGCCGCAAGCGTGTTCCATTTCGGGGAAATCAAGATTAGCGAACTTAAAAATTATTTGAAACGTTATAACATAGCTGTGAGATGAACATCGATTTTGAAAAACAAGGCGGACTTGTTCCTGCCATAGTACAAGACAACGAAACGGGCAAAGTCCTGATGCTCGGCTACATGAACAAAGAAGCTTTGGACAAGACAATTGCAAGCGGCAAAGTGACGTTTTTCAGCCGCAGCCGCCAATGTTTGTGGACAAAAGGCGAAACCAGCGGCAATTTCCTGAACTTGGTTTCCATAAAAGAAGATTGCGACAACGACACACTGTTGGTAAAAGCAAACCCTACCGGTCCGGTATGCCATACCGGCAGTGATACTTGCTTCGGAGAAAAAAACGAAGCCGATGTCATCCTGTTCCTGAAATTCTTGCAAGACTTCATCGACAAACGCTACAAGGAAATGCCGGAAGGCTCATACACGACATCCTTGTTCAAGGCAGGCGTAAACCGTATGGCTCAAAAAGTCGGCGAAGAGGCCATAGAAACAGTAATAGAAGCCACCAACGGCAGCAACGGCCGCTTGATTTACGAAGCCGCCGACCTGCTGTACCATCTCATAGTATTGCTGACATCGAAAGGGCTGAGGATAGAGGATTTGGCATCAGACTTACAAAAACGTCATAAAAAACCGGCAAATGAGTACCCTCATCAAGTATCAGAATGTTGACATCTGCCAAAAAGACCAGATAGTTCTCAAAAATGTCAATCTCGAAATAGAAAAAGGCAAATTTTACTATCTGATAGGCAAGGTAGGCTCAGGCAAAAGCAGCCTGATGAAGACCATGTATGCCGAACTGCCCGTTGAAAACGGCAAGGCCGAAGTAATGGGCAGTAATCTAATTGGCATAAAGAGCAAGGACATTCCCTATCTTCGCCGCAAAATAGGCATCATTTTCCAAGACTTCCAATTATTGACGGACCGGAGCGTATATGACAACCTTTCGTTCGTACTGCAAGCCACGGACTGGAAAGACCGGAAAGAGATGGACAAACGCATTGACGAGGTACTTTCCGAAGTTGGAATGAGTACGAAAGGATATCGTATGCCCCACGAGTTATCCGGGGGAGAACAGCAACGCATCGTAATCGCAAGGGCCTTGTTGAACAAGCCGGAATTGATACTTGCCGACGAGCCTACCGGCAACCTCGATCCCGAAACTGGACAGGAACTTGTGGATTTGTTGCACCGCATCTGCAAAGAAGAGGGCACTGCGATAATAATGGTTACCCACAATCTCGGCTGGATTGAAAGCAATCCCGGGACAGTCCTGCGCATAGACAACGGATCACTCGTAACTGACGAACAGGAGGACGCATCTTCGGACGAAGAAACGGTAGCCGAAACGGAAGATACCGACGAAGCCCCCGGAAACAACGACGAGGTAACGGAAGCTTAAAACGCGGTTTCCAAAGTTCAGAAATGGCAAAATGGCGAATCAGAAAGACACGGTAGCGAGGAGTTTGAAATCTTCGCACATTATCCTGCCTGTCGCGATAGGCTTGCTGGCAATCGCATGGATGTTCCAATCGGAATTTTCGACCCTGACCGATGCGAAAACCGACTTGTCGTCCTACTTTGACATCCAGACGGTATTGTTCCTTTTCCTTGCATTTTTATTAGCCTGCTTCAAGGACTTGTGCAGCATGTGGAGGCTGTATTTGCTATCGGACAAACAACTGCGCTTCCCATCGCTGTTCAGAGTCAGGATGCTATATGAATTTACATCGGCAGTTACCCCCTCCGCAGCAGGCGGTTCGGCATTGGAAATGCTTTTCATCCACAAAGAAGGCTTGAAATTCGGAGAAAGCACGGCCATAACCATAATATCCTTGTTTTTGGACGAATTGTTCTTCGTCCTTGCATTCCCGCTATTCTTGTTGTTCGTGCCGTTCAACGAACTGTTTGCAGTTTCCGGCCGGGTTTCGGCAAGCATCATATCCCTTTTCATGATAGGATATGTTTTCAAAACCGTATGGGTGTTATTGCTGTTCACCGGCATTTTCATAAAACCCTCGGTGATAACCGGCATGTTCCGAAAGATTTTCGCTTTCAAATTCTTACGCAAATACAGGGTCAGCGCATACAGGACCGCTATCGACATCCGCGAATGTTCAAAGAGGATGCGCCACAAAAGTTTCCGATTCTGGTTCTCTACCATCGGGCTCAGTTTTGCCATGTGGCTGTCGCGTTTTTCAATAGTGAACATGTTGATAATGGGATTCGTGCCTTTGAGCGAAAACCTGCTGGTAATAGGCAGGCAGTTCGTGATAATGGTTGTCATGCTAATAGCCCCGACTCCCGGCGGCAGCGGTTTCGTGGAACTGATGTTCAACAATTACCTCGGCGAATTCATACCGAGCGGGATAATAGCTTTGCTTATAGTAGTCTTTTGGCGATTGCTGACTTACTACAACTATCTTCTGGCCGGCATAATCATCGCCCCGCGCTGGGTAAGCAGGAACTTCGGCAAGAAGAAGTGAAGGAAGATTATTTTTGAAAGGCTCTTGCCCGTAAAACATAAAATTGTTACCTTTGCAACTCGGAAAGGTTCTATACGACCAGCTCCCTTCCAATCCCCCAGGGCTTGACCGCAGCAAGGGCACGACGGTTGAGCGGTGCGATATAGGGGGCCTTTCCGTTTTTTATTTACGCTACTTATTCCAATTATTTTCATAACACCTTAAAACCACGTACATAAAATGGCAAAATACGCTTCCACCGACCAGAATTCCCACAATATCATAGCCAACGGCACTACAATAAAAGGCGACATAATAACCAACAGCGACATCCGTATAGACGGCAAAGTGGAAGGCACTTTAAAATCAAGCGGACATGTGATAATCGGCGACGACGGTTTCTTTTCGGGAACCCTCACTTCAAAAGACATTGACGTATGGGGAAAGATGGAAGGGACTCTGAATGCCACAGACACACTGAACCTGCGCCACTCCGGCAAAATAAAAGGAGACATCATCATAGGCACTCTCATAATCGAACAAGGTGCCGAATTCAACGGCACATGCAGAATGGGTGCGGAAAACCCAGCCCAGAAGCAGGAAGGCAAACAACCGTCCAAAAACGAAAAGAAATAAAACGAATAGGCATTTTATCAGACACGCACGGCTACTACGACAAGCGTTATGCCGAATTCTTTTCCGACTGCGATGAAATATGGCACGCAGGCGACATAGGTTCTTTGGAACTGTACAATGCCTTGTGTGCGATAAAACCGGTCCGCGCCGTATACGGTAACATAGACGGGCAGGATTTGCGCAGGATTCTTTCCAAAAGCATATCTTTCAGAATAGAGGAAGTAAACGTGTTCATGACCCATATCGGCGGCTATCCCGGCAGATATGCCCCGGGTATTGCAAGCACGCTGCTTAAAAACGAAACCGGGCTGTTCGTATGCGGACACTCGCATATATTGAAAGTGATGTACGACAAACAGCTGAATCTACTGCATATAAACCCGGGCGCGGCCGGCAGGGAAGGTTTCCAACAGGTCCGCACGATGGTAAAAGTGGAAATATCCGGAAACAAATTCGAGAATCTGCAAGTAATGGAGATGAAACTTACCGCAAAAGATTAATGTCGCCGCGTATACCGTAAGTTTTCCGATTGCCATTATCATCGTAATCATCACCGGTCGCCTCTATCACATAATAATACACGCCTTCGGCGGCAGGCTTTCCATCTATCGTTCCGTCCCATCCGGTAGCAGGATCCGTCCATTCGAACACTTTCCTACCCCACACGTTGTAAATCACGCCGTGGAACGATATGAGCGACTTGTATGCTACGCGGAACTCGTCGTTCATTCCGTCTCCATTGGGAGTAAAGACATTCGGCACATCCAACGAGGACGACAAAACGTCAATCTGGTAAATTTTTTCCTGCATACAACTTTCGTCAGGATTGTCGGAAGGGGAATTGTTTGAAACCTGCAAACGGACATAATACGTACCCTGCTCTTCGAAGGTGTAACGGAAATCCGGCGACCGCAACGAGAACATGCAACTTTGGAAACTGTTATCCGACGACACGCACCACTCGGAATAACCGTCCCGCGTAACCGCAGGGGACGAATAATTCAAGATTTCAACGTTCAGGGGAGCCGAACCCTCCAAATTCACGACAGTCTCCGTACTCTCCGAGGGCTCGCCGCGGTCCAGTTCGTTAGTCGCGTCTTCACGTATCCTTACAGAAGCCAAGGCATGTAGTTCGACAGCCTTGGCCGTATAAACCTCGCTTTCTATGCTGTCGGCAGTACCGAACGCCAAATCGAAGCAATCTCCTTTCAAAGTAAAGGACGTGTCATCCAAAGGAGCGTCCACATCATACTGCCCGCTGCCGTCGACTGTCTGTTCAACACGTTCGTAAACATACGTGTCGGTTGAAAAATAAACCGAATCAAAGCATAATTCGTAGCTGCGCGGCAATTCAACGCCTTCTTGATAACTGCGGGGGTAATATATCAAAGGTTCGGCCGAAATGTCGGCCTTGACACTTATGAAATCGCAGTAGCCGCTTTCATCATCCACGCTTATGCCTGAAAAAACGACTGGATATTTGTCATGGCCGAACACCCATACATAAAGGCTGTCCGCCGCGTCTATTTCAAGCATGTAGCCTTGCGATGCCGCATCCATCAGCGGAAGCGACGTTTCCACGGCATTATCGCGCTGCAACTCAAAAAAAGCATCATTGCCCGTACTGTACGAATACCATACATACGAATGCTCCATGCCGTCGTCTGCGGCATAAACTATATTGCCGCCGGCAGTTGCCTGCACTACAAAGAGTGTGTCCATCCGGGACACGGCACCCACACTGCGCACTCCGTTTATTTCAAAAGCGGCTTGCCCTGCGGCAGGCAATACCGAAAGCATCATATAAAGGAAAATCTTTTTCATCATCTGTATGATAAACGGATTTCTTTCAATTTTATTACGTGTTGTCCTTGCCTGCGCCCATGTTGGCAAGCCGGGTTTCCAAACGTTTGAGTTCGTCGCGGTAATGGGCGGCAAGTATGTAATCCATGTCTTTGGCCGCCGCGAGCATTTGGCTTTTGGCGCGTTCGGCGGCTTTCTGCAATTCCGTCCGGGATGAATACTTTTCTTCGGGACTTGCCGCCGCCATAACAGCTTTGGACATTTCTTCGTAAACTTCCTGTTTTTTTGCTGACGACATGCCGGACAGGGGCGATTGCATGTTCTTCACTATCTGCTTCGGCGTTATGCCGTGTTCTTTATTGTACCTGTCTTGTTTCAAACGCCTGCGCTCCGTCTCTTCGATGGTCAATCGCATACTTTCGGTTATGCTGTCGGCATACATTATGACAAGACCGTTTACATTACGGGCCGCCCTGCCCGCAGTCTGGGTAAGAGACCGGTGCGAACGCAGGAACCCTTCCTTGTCGGCATCCAGAATAGCCACTAAGGACACTTGCGGCAAATCCAAACCTTCACGTAACAGATTGACCCCGACTAAAACGTCATACATTCCACCACGCAAGTCTTCCAGAATCTGTACCCTCTCCAAGGTGTCCACGTCGGAATGGATATATGTGCAACGCACCCCGTGTTTCAATAAATAATCGGTAAGTTCTTCTGCCATGCGTTTGGTAAGTGTCGTTACCAACGTGCGTTCGTTCTTCTCGGCTCGCGTAACAATCTCTTCCATCAAATCGTCGATTTGATTTTTGGTCGGGCGCACGGAAATTTCCGGATCAAGCAAACCGGTAGGACGGATTACCTGCTCCACATAAACCCCTCCGCTTTTCTGCAACTCGTAATCGGCCGGCGTCGCGCTCACGTAGATTGTCTGCTTGGGGACCGCCTCGAATTCGTCAAAGGTCAATGGCCGGTTGTCCATTGCTGCCGGAAGCCGGAACCCGTATTCCACCAAATTCTTCTTCCGGGCCTTGTCGCCTCCGTACATCCCTCTTATCTGCGGGATTGTAACATGGCTTTCGTCCACGATGAGCAAAAAATCTTTCGGAAAGAAATTCATAAGGCAAAAAGGAGGTGTTCCGGGGGCGCGTCCGTCGAAATAGCGCGAATAATTCTCGATGCCCGAACAATATCCCATCTCCCTAATCATTTCCATGTCGTAAGTGGTACGCTCATAAAGGCGTTTCGCCTCATATTCCTTTCCTATCGAATTGAAATATCCGACTTGTTTAGTCAGGTCGTCCTCTATCTCGTGCAATGCCCGCAGTGTGTTTTCCTTGGTAGTCACGAAAATATTCGCGGGGGAAATACTGTATTCCTGCAAACGCTCCATCGTGGACATGTCAATGGGATCGAGCAATTCTATGCTGTCTATCTCGTCGTCCCAAAAAACTATGCGGACCAGAACGTCGGTGTACGCGAGCCAAATGTCAACGGTATCCCCCTTGACCCTGAAACACGACCGTTTGAAATCTATTTCGTTGCGGGTATACTGCGACGAGACCAAACGCCGGAGCAATTCATCGCGGCTTATGCGTTTGCCCACGGAAATATCAATCATGTTTTTAGTAAAATCCTCGGGATTGCCGATACCGTAAATACAAGACACGGAAGACACGACTATGATATCCTTGCGCCCTGAAAGGAGAGCGGCCGTTGCGGACAAACGCAGCCTGTCTATTTCTTCGTTTATGGCAAGGTCCTTTTCTATGTACGTGTCAGTAAGCGGCAGATATGCTTCTGGCTGGTAATAATCGTAATACGATACGAAATATTCCACCGCATTATTGGGAAAAAATCCCTTGAATTCGGCATACAATTGCGCGGCAAGTGTTTTGTTATGGCTCAACACCAGTGTAGGTTTATTGACTTCGGCAATGACATTGGCTGCGGTAAAGGTCTTGCCGGAACCGGTAACTCCCAACAAAGTCTGATGCCTCTCCCCTTCCAATATGCCTTGCGACAATTGGCGGATGGCTTCGGGTTGGTCTCCCGTGGGTTTGTATGGAGCTACGAGGTCGAATTTCATTCGGAAAGTTTAAGCACGAGCCAAACGACAAGATAAAGTCCTATGCCGATAAATCCGCACAAAGCCAGAATAACGGTGATTACACGCACCACGGTAGGATCAATATCGAAATACTCGGCTATGCCGCCGCAAACACCGAGTATCATTCTGTTTTCTGATAGATGCAAGCTTTTTTTCATTACGTCTGTTTTACCAAAGTTTTGCAGGGTATACGCCTGCCTTTATCAATTCGTTTATTTTCAATACGACCTGTTTCTTGTCTTCGGCGTATGTAACACCGAACCATTTGGAAGTCGTCGGCAGTACCTTGACATTGGCCTTTTTGGTCTTGATCAAATAATCCACCATGGAAGGAATGTAAAATTCCGCAGTAAGGCTGTCGCTGTTGGTTTTCAAAAAATCCATGAAATATTCTTCCGAATATTCGAAGTAATCGGGAGTGAATCCCCACATATTCATGGAAACAGGCACGTCGGGATTAATGACCGTTTCAGTGTCGTCGTCGTTTTTATTGACTATGGTGCCGTTTATATTTTCCAAACGGGTGTGCTCCACAATTGACGAGAGATAACCTGCCCCGTCCACCGAACACACGCCCCTCGACACTGAACCGCTATCGGAAAGCGTGTTTTTCACCGGAAATCCCACCATGCAATATTCACCGCGCAAACCGTCCATTGTTGCAAGCTGTTTGCCAAGAACCGCGAACGAATCCCGTCCGTAGAAATCGTCCCCGTTTATTACCGCAAACGGTTCCTTGACAATATCCTTGCCCATTAATACCGCATGATTGGTTCCCCACGGTTTTACCCTTTTAGGATTTGGTTTGTATCCTCCTGGAAGTTTGTCAATATCTTGGAAAACCACCTCGACAGGTATCCTTTTCTCGAATTTGGAAATTACTATTTTCCTGAAATCGTCCTCGAAATCCCTGCGTATTACGAATACGGCCTTGCCGAAGCCGGACCTTGCGGCATCGTAAATTGAATAATCTATTATGGTTTCGCCGTTAGGACCGATTCCGTCCATTTGTTTGAGCCCGCCGTAACGGCTGCCCATACCGGCCGCCATGACATACAACGTTGGTTTCATGTCTTTGTTTTCTTGAATTTATTTTATAAAATCACAGATTTTATTCATAAGATGTTCCGATTCGCAATCGGAGGTATAGGTCCCGTCCTTGCGGGGATATATCTGCATATCCATTTGCACCCCGGCATCCACTGCGGCGGCTATGAAATCGAACGTTGACCGGACAGGAACGTTTTCGTCTTCCATGGCGTGCACGAGCAACAACTGTTTGTCCAATCCTGACACGTTATCCAAGGGGCAATTGCGCCGGTAAGCATCCGTCGCTCCGTCTGAAAGCATAAGCCTGTGCATCAATATCCCGCTGTAATGTCGCAAATCCGGAACAGGAGCAATGGACACGGCAGCCGAGAAAGGGGAAGATTCCGCCAGTAACGCCATAATGCCGGCACCTGCCGACATGCCTTTGCCTATGACGACGACATTGTCGCTACCGGGTATTTTCCGACGTGCCAATTCTTCTGCAATCCCGCAATAAATAGCGGCCGGCGTTTCGTAGGCATTCAAATACCAGTCATGATGCAGCAAACCGTCGTTTATCGAAACCAAGGGCTTCGCTACGGTAAAACCGCGCTCCGACAAGGCT
>JADIMR010000058.1 GCA_017694565.1 Candidatus Enterocola intestinipullorum
CTTCGCCGTACATTATGTCATGCAATGCCAATTGCGTATGTATCAGCTTGCGTCCCCAATACGTTTCGAAATTTTCAAGGCAGTAGAACAGCGCGTCGGCAGTTACGTCCTCGTGTCCTTGCCTGTAACATTCGGTGAAATCTTTAAGGTCTTGGTAAATGTCGCAGAGATTT
Source organism: Candidatus Enterocola intestinipullorum (assembly GCA_017694565.1). Lineage (GTDB taxonomy): Bacteria > Bacteroidota > Bacteroidia > Bacteroidales > Paludibacteraceae > Enterocola > Enterocola intestinipullorum. The sequence continues at coordinate 174 of JADIMR010000058.1, forward strand.
TCGGAAACGGAAGCAGGGGTTTCGCCATCAAAAAAAGCGTCGTTCGCTCCCAGAATGCGTTCAATGTCGGACTTGACTTTTTCGTAGGCCTCTTCGGTTACGAAAGCAGCCGGGTTGTCGCTTGTGGCTGGCAACGGTTTTTCCACAAGAGCGGTTTTCAGGTACAACAGCGGCAGCAGCTTCTGCATTACCCCTACAAGATTTTCAAATCCTTTTTCTCCTGCGTGCTCCAAGTAAACGCAGTATTCGACAGCCACCGTTACGAACTCCACGGTGTTTTTTGCATACATGTCCATTGCGGATTTTTATAATTTACTGCAAAGATAGTTTATTTAGTGGTTAGTGGTTAGTGGTTGGCGGATAGTTTTTGAGGTTACAGGTGCCAGGTTACAGGGGGTAAGACAAAGGTAGTGAATTTGGCTTGCCTCGCAAGCCAAATTCACTACCTTTGCAAAGCATGATAAACAAACAGAAAGCATGAGCCTGCCTTTCAACGAAAAAGATTTGCCGGACCTCTTGTCGGACGAAAAAAGCAAACACGGGGCGTTCTCGGCAATAATAAAGGAGTACAGCCAAAAGTTGTATTGGCATATCCGCAAAATGGTGTTGTCGCATGACGACGCGGACGATATTCTTCAAAACACGTTCGTAAAGGCTTGGCTGAACTTGGGGAAGTTCAGGGGGGACGCCAATTTGCAAACATGGTTGTACCGCATCGCGACTAATGAAACCATGAACTTCTTCAATACCAATTATATAAAGCACAATGGTTTCACTTCCGATTTCGATGACAAATTGGCCGACAATCTGAAATCGGACCCTTATTTTGACGGTGATGAAACGCAGTTGAAGTTACAGAAAGCCATTCTGTCCCTGCCGCCTAAACAACGTTTGGTGTTCAATATGCGATATTACGACGAGATGCCATACAGCGAAATCGCGGCTGTTTTGCAAACATCCGAAGGGGCTCTGAAAGCCTCGTACCACCATGCTGTTAAAAAGATAGAACAATTTATGCTTAAATGCGATTAAACCTAATGTTTGTTTCTTGGTCATAACGACAAGCGCAAGTATATTAACGGAAAAGTTCAAGTCATGCTCGACAATACAAATAAAAAAATGCCGTTCAAAGTGCCTGACGGGTATTTTGAAAAGTTGCAAGACAGGGTCGAACGTCGTATAGACAGTGTCGAACCCCATGTTGAAGAGAATTTCGAGCCACGGTTGGGACACAAGATATGGCTGCGTTTGCGTCCTATCTTGTACGTGGCTGCGGTCGTGGCGATTACTTACGGCATATCTTTTGTCGCGACGTTGCCGCTCGGCAATGTCGAATTGCCTGGAAACGGGACTTTTGCCGAAACTTACGAACTGCCCGGAACTTACGAGGAGGAAGTGGAGTTCTACTATATTGAAGACATGGATATTTATGATGTTTATGAGTTCCTGTCCATGAACGAATAATTTTTAAGCGATGAGAAAAACAATTTTGCTGTTATGCGCGTGCTTGTGCTGCACGGTTGCCGTTCTTGCCCAAAATGTGCAAGGTGTGCGGCAAGACAAGGAACGCACTTGTATTCTGGATGATGAATTGAAATATATAAAGGATTGCAATATCCTTACTTCCGCGCAATATGCCGATTTCGACAAGTCGTATCGCGAGTATCACGCCAAAAAAAACGAAATCAAGCACGAAATCCGTAATTTGAGACGGCAGACACGTGACAAGGACCTCTCCGATGAAGAGTTGTTGCTGCTGATAAATAAAATCGACAGCAATCAGATGGCATTGGCGGTTTTGAATCAATCCTACCACTACAAATATTTGGAAATAATGTCTGCGAAACAATACGTGCAGATTAACAAGGCCCGTCGTGATTTCAAACGGGCGGCATTGGAGAAACTTAAAAGCAGTAAAAAATGATTGCCTAACAACCGAAGTTTCAAAAAGTTGTAATTCCGGGAGGAAAAACCCTCGAAAAAACTTGCCTTAAAATTTGCTCGGTCTGTAAATAGTGCTTATCTTTGCACCGCTTTTGGGAAAGGAGATTCGCTAGCTCAGTTGGTAGAGCACATCCCTTTTAAGGATGGGGTCCTGGGTTCGAGCCCCAGGCGGATCACTTGGTACAAGCAACACAAAATGAAGATACACACCCTTTTAAGTGTGTATCTTTTTTATTTTCAGCGATTTGGGCTTGTGTTTTTGGCTGCTACCGACTGCTTTGCTTTGCGGCATCGCCTCATAGCATGTTGTTGCGTGGAGCACGTTAATCGGCAATTTGTACAAAAAAGTAAAAGCCCTGAACATGATCGCGTCCATGAACGGCCGTATGCTGTCGGCTCCCGATGCCGTGATTTTATGAAGACGCGGCTTGGCGACAGGATGTGGACCTTGTCCCGGTATGGATTCTGTCAAATTGTGGCCCGGGTTCTGCCATGCGTATAAAATTCCCTGTTCGATAATGTTTTGTGCTTAAATAAGTATATATTTGCGTATGAGTTTACCATGGTCATCGACTGTTGGGTCGGGTTATCTTAATTGGTGAGCCGCCAGCTGTTTTATTTGACATGGTTCTCGATGTAAAAGATAATCCGGATGGTTTACAAACGGAAAATTTGTATTATTTAAACAACGCAAATCATCTTTTTAAATGAAAAACAAGTACATCGATCTTATCGAACAAACTTCCGAATTTCCTACCGAGGAGTTTCAAGTTGTTGATAATGAATTGCAGTTCAACGGGATACCCCTAATGGATGTCATAGAACAATACGGGACACCGTTGAGACTGACCTATCTTCCGAAAATTTCGCAACAAATCCAGCGGGCAAGGCGCATGTTCAACGTGGCAATGGCGAAGGTCGATTATAATGCCGATTATCATTATTGCTATTGTACCAAAAGCTCGCATTTCTATTTCATAATGGAAGAAGTCTTGAAGCATGGCGTACATGTGGAAACATCTTCCGCTTTCGATATAAACATAATTGAGAATTTATATGAATCCGGGATGTTCAAAAAGGATAATTTTATCCTATGTAACGGATTTAAACGTCCTCAATATCTGGAAAATATCCAGCATTTGATTAACGAAGGGTTTGACAATACGATTACGATTTTGGATAACAAATTCGAATTGGACCTTTTGTTGAAGGGGATTAATAAAAAGTGCAAGGTTGGCATAAGGATAGCATCGGAAGAGGAACCCAAGTTCGATTTTTATACTTCGCGTCTTGGTATCCGTTATAATGACATCTTGCCATATTATTACGAGAAAATAAAGGATAATCCGCGCACGGAGTTGAAAATGCTGCACTTCTTCATCAATACAGGCATAAAAGACACCGCATATTATTGGAGTGAATTGCAGAAAGCAGTGGACTTATATTGCGAGTTGAAGAAAATCTGCCCGGAGTTGGACAGCATCGACATAGGCGGAGGTTTCCCGTTCGCCACGACTCTTGATTATGAGTACGATTATGAATACATGGCGGAGGAGATCGTGGCCCAAATCAAGAATATCTGTATGCAGAACAATGTTCCCGAACCAGAGATATTTACGGAATTCGGGTCGTTCACCGTGGGGGAGAGCGGAGCGTATATTTACAGCATAGTCAATCAGAAGCAACAGAACGACAGGGAGTTGTGGAACATGATCGACAGCTCTTTCATTACCACCGTTCCCGATACATGGGCTATCAACCAGCGTTATATCTTGTTGGCAATCAACAATTGGGACAGGGAGTACCAGCGTGTGCATCTCGGAGGTCTTACCTGCGATAGCGAAGATTTTTACAGCGCGGGACATAATAACGCTATTTTCCTGCCTAAAATCAATCCTGCCGATGAATTGCCGCAGTATATAGGATTGTTCCATTGCGGGGCATATCAAGAGGCGCTTTCCGGTTTCGGGGGGATACAGCATTGCCTGATTCCCGCGCCTAAGCACGTTGTTATCGATTTGGACGAGAACGGCGATTATACGACCAAGTTGTTTGCCAAAGAACAAAGCTACAAGTCGATGTTGAAAATCCTTGGATATTGATTTAGTGGATAGTGATTAGTGGTTAGTTACTTGTACAATTATGAAAAAGTTTGCAGGCCTGAACGAAAAATACAGTAATTACGAAACGGCAAAGATAGCCGTGCTGCCTGTTCCGTATGACAAGACGAGTACATGGATAAAAGGCGCGGATGACGGGCCGGAGGCGCTGTTGGAAGCGTCGGAGGCGTTGGAGTGGTTTGACATTGAGACCAAAACCGAGGTATACCGGCATGGAATTGCCACATTGCCTGAGGTTGACGACGATTCCACGCCGGAAAAGTTGTGCGCGGCCGTAGACGACGCGGTCTCTCAAATTTTGTCGGATGAGAAGTTCCCTGTCATAATAGGCGGGAACCATACGGTAAGTATAGGGTCGTTCAGGGCTATGGCGCGCCATTTCGGCAATCTTACGATATTGCAATTGGATGCCCATTCGGACATGCGCGACACATACGAGGGTTCGCCCCTGAACCATGCCTGCGTCATGTACCAGGCTGCGTCTTTGGCACAGGTTACGCAGGTCGGGATACGCAGCATGTGTATTGAAGAGTTGCACCATATCAATCATGACCGCATTTTTTATGCCCATGAAATATTCGACAACAACTTGTGGCAGCAACGGGCTTTGGACACTTTGTCCCAAAACGTTTATGTGACCATCGACTTGGATGTGCTCGATCCGTCCGTGTTGCCGTCCACCGGTACGCCTGAACCCGGAGGCCTGACCTATTACCAGGTGCTGCATTTCCTGCGGTCGGTGTTCGTGAATCGCAATGTGGTAGGATTCGATATAGTGGAACTTTGCCCGAACTCCAAGCAGAAGGCCTCCGACTTCCTCGCGGCGCGTCTTGCTTACCAGCTCATGACATATAAATTCTTCTACGGTGCAGGTAAGAATCAATAAGGATTGGCAAACGCTGTTGCAAGCCGAATTCGACAAACCTTATTTTGCCGATTTGGTTTCATTCGTGCATTCTGAATATGCAACGCATAGGATTTATCCTCCCGGCAAATTGATATTCAATGCTTTCGACGCCTGTCCTCCCGGCAAATTGAAAGTCGTCATTATCGGGCAGGATCCATACCACGGGGAAGGGCAGGCGCATGGTCTGTGCTTTTCGGTTAATGATGGCGTGCCTTTGCCGCCGTCTTTGGTCAATATTTACAAGGAAATTTCCGATGAGTACGGGAAACCGGCTCCCACAAGCGGCAATTTGCTTCGTTGGGCAAACCAAGGCGTACTGTTGCTCAATGCCACGCTTACGGTACGAGCCAACATTGCCGGATCCCACCAAGGGCGAGGTTGGGAAACTTTCACGGATGCAGTTATAAAAAGCATTTCCGATAACAAGGAACATGTCGTATTCTTGCTTTGGGGAGCATACGCCGGCCGGAAAGCGGAATTGATCGACGCGGCCAAGCATTGCGTTTTGAAATCCGCACACCCGTCGCCTCTGTCGGCATACAGGGGTTTTTTCGGTAACGGTCATTTCCGGAAGGCGAACGACTATCTCGTGTCCACGGGGCAAACTCCGATTGATTGGTAAATTGAATTTTAAAGATGCCGAATTACGACCTGACATGTATAATAGGCCCGACGGCAAGCGGAAAAACTTCTTTTGCCGCCGCTCTTGCATTTCGTACCGGCGCGGAAATAATAAGCGGGGATTCCCGCCAGGTATACAAAGGCATGGACATAGGAACGGGCAAGGATTTGTCCGAGTATGACTTGGACGGTTTCCATGTGCCCTGCCACCTTATAGACATTTGTCCTCCGGGCTCCAAATACAGCATCTTCCGTTTCCAGCACGATTTCTTCAAGGCTTACGATGAAATAAGAAACCGTGGGCATAAAGTAATTCTTTGCGGCGGTTCGGGATTGTATATAGAATCCGTATTGAACGCTTACAAATTGTTGGATGTTCCCCCAAACCCCGAGTTGCGGGCTAAGCTAAAGGGCAAAAATATAGAGGAACTCCGGGACATCCTTGCAAGTTTCAAGCAGTTGCATAATAAAACCGATTTGGATAGTCCCCAGCGAGCGATAAGGGCGATTGAAATTGAGACATTTTATCGCGACAACGAACCGGCACGTAACGAATTCGAGCCTTTGAATGCGTTGATTATATGTTTGGATTTGGACAGGGATTTGCGCCGCAAAAGGATAAGCGAACGCTTGGACGCAAGGCTTCGAGAAGGCATGGTAGACGAGGTGCGCGGGCTTCTTGCATCGGGCATTTCGGCAGAAGACCTCATATATTACGGGTTGGAATACAAATATGTTACGGAATATGTGATAGGCCGGATTACTTACGCGGAAATGCACGACAAGTTGGAAATAGCCATACACCAGTTCGCGAAACGTCAAATGACATGGTTCAGGGGAATGGAGCGTCGAGGTTTCACGCTCCACTATGTTGATGCCACACTGCCGTCGGAAGAAAAAATACGAATTGCCCTCTCTCTCGGTGCCTGATTTGTTGTTCTTTAACGAAAAGAGGCGCAAGGCTTAATGTTTTTTGGATGAAAAATAAGGAAAAAACGGAAACATTACCAAATTTAATATAAATTAAGAATGTTTCATTTTTTTTTCTAAACCACTTATTATATTTGCAATGTAAGATCCTGCGGTTGCAGCGGCAGTCTGTTTAGGGGTATTACTTTGACAAAAATGTTAGCAAGTAAATGGCTTTGGCTTGTTTACTTGCTTTTTTATTAACTAAAAAATCAGGTGGTTATGAGAAAAGTTTTACTTCTTTTGCTGACAATGCTGTCGGCAGTGTTCTGTACCAATGCGCAAGACTTGGATGGCGCGTATTCTGATATTTACCTGCGTGGTGCGGTGAATAATTGGTTGAATGATTATCTGCCTGCCAATCCTGAAACAGTGCCGGAAATCTGGAAGGGGGTTACCGAAGATGGAACTGTATATGTGTGGGATTGGAGCGAAAATCCGCAACAAATTGTCAATGAGTTTAAATTGGCGGATGCAAATTGGGGTGCACATAACTATGGTGCCGCAACTCCTGACGATGCCAATGTAACATTGGGCGAACCGAAATCCATTTCCTATAATGGCTGGAATTTTACCGTGCCGTTGGATGCCGAGTGGTCCATAAGCAAGATTACCCTTGATTTGAATGCGCAAACCGTATTGTTCGAGGGCGAATCCTACGAAAGGGTTTATGACCCGGAACACGACTATGGAGTAAAATTGCGTTTTGATTGGGAATATGGGGCGCAAACCGGAGGTAGCGATGCTGTTTACGACATGGTTTTCGAAGGTAACGGCGTTTATGCTTTGAGGAGCTTCGAGTATACTAAGCCCTTGTCGGCTTGCAGTTTCAAGATTGCTGATGCCAATTTTTCGGATATAAATTTCGGAAGCAATTACGAAACAACTGTATATCCCGATAATTATTTCGAAGGTGCCTTGCCGCTTGAACGGAGTGGCAATTTGGGTGTCGGATTCCCTGATATGATTCCCGGTACCGTGGTTGACATTGTGGTGCAAATCAACGATTTCTCCACGGCTACGGTTCAAATGGAAATGGTCTCCGAACCGCAGGTCGATGTTTATATCCTGCCATACGAAGGAGAGGGAGAAGGTGAATTTGCCGAAGACCTTAGATGCACTTCGTATGCAAATGGCGTGTATATGTGGGATTGGTCGGCAAGCCCGAAAGAATTGCCTGCAAGTTTCCATCTTGCGGACATGGATTTTTCCTATGCTTCTCATGGCGTAGTACCCCCGTCGGAAGGAGAGCCTGAGACCTTGCTTGTGCCGGAAAGGTCAATATCCGTGGTGTCGGGCGGCAACGCAATAAGGACGCGAGGGACAATAACCGCCTCTCAAGTCGTGTTCGATTGCTATTCCGGTTTTCTTACTGTTTATGGCGAAACATCCGACCCGCTGCCCGAAATGCCGGAAGCTCTCTATCTCGTAGGTGATGTTTCCGGAGGAGGAGTGTCCGATGCCTTCAAAAGCACTTCCATATCGGAAGGTTTGTACGGCGTTTCTTATATATGGATGCTGGACGAGCCTATTGACTTATCCGGAGAATTCGTATTCCAATCGCAGGACGGTTCGTTTAAGTATTCATCCGACTATCCGATATGGACATTTTCGGAGTCTGTTTTATTGAGTTCTTACTTATTAGATGGCGATTTCGCTGAAAATTATCCATGTAAGTCATACGGTAGTTACAAGGTGGATTATATCGAGGTATTCATCCAACGGGATTTTTCTTCTGCGAGTTTTTCAATGAATATTGCTGAGGTAACAGAACCTTATTATTTCGACCTTTACGTTTACGGCTCTTGTACTGGGTGGCAATTCGACGAGGCATTCAAGGCAAGCGCGGACGAAAACGGTGTATATACTTGGACATGGCCCGAAGAGACACCATTCAGTCTGAGTGGCGCATTCCTGTTCGGTCAAAACGGATGGTGGCAGCAATACAATGTGACCATGGATTCCGAACCCTTGTTTATTCCGGCAGGAGAAAGCGAGACACAAATCACGCTTAATTTCAACAACACGGTTCAGGGCAAGGATATTCCTGTTACCGGTACCATACTCGTAACCGAAATGGTTCTTGATGCCAGGACTAACCAACTCACCGTAAAAGGCAAATTGGACGAGAGCAAGCCGCTTATTCCCGATTTCTATATTCGCGGTATTGAAATGAATAACGAGCTTAACGGATATATAAATGAAGAAGACATTCCTGCCAAGTGGCGAGGTACGCCAAACGAGGATTACAGCATATATACATGGGATTGGACTGGTTTGCCGGAAGAAGACCGCATGTTATATGGCAACTTCGAGATTGCCGACATGGGTTGGTTGAACCGTTTCAGTGCCGTTCCCGGTCTTTCAGTCGAATTCTTAGAGGCTAACAAGCCTTACGATATTGCTATTGGCGACGGGTCGTTCAGGATTCCCGTGTCTCCGGATTATGAAATTACTGTAAGCACCATCACCATGAATCTGGACGACATGACGCTTCTGGTGGAAGGTACGGAAAAAGTCATCAACGATGTCAGTGTTGATGCCGCCCAAGTTGATGGTTTGGACAAGATTCAAGTAACGTGGAATGCAGCTTTGCTTAACGGTTCGCCGGCTGCCGACATCGAGGAAGACATGTATGTCTGGATATCTATTTACGACATGTCAGGCAGCGAGGTGCAATTGGGCGGAACAAACATCGAGTATGGAAAGGCTTCCGGAGAAAAGGTTTTCGATATCGAGCCCGGAACTTACAATGTCGAAGTCGCATTCGGAACTTGGAGATGGGACGAAGAACTTAATATGATGGTAACGTATGAAATAACAAGGGCAAGAGTACAAAACGTCGTGATAAAATCAGTTACCCCCACTGCCGTGGACGAGCAGGCTGCGCCCGTGGTTTATTCGATAAACGGCACAGTGTACGCATCTGAACCTTTCGTCATATATGATCTTGCGGGCCGCGATGTTACCTCTTTCAACGGGATGCTCGAAGGCATGTACATAGTTGAATTGGAAGGTGGCTTAAAAGTCAAAGTATTGACTGAGTGATCGAATAGAAAAGCTGCAAAAAGGTAGCGCTTGCGGCTTATTGTCAAGGCGAAGCCTGCGGTTGGAATATGCCGCAGGCTTTTTTTTTAGCGGAGTCAGTTCATAATATTGATTTTATTATTAATTTTATGGTTAATTAATAATTTAGTGTCGAACTAATTATCATACCATGAAAAAGATTTTATTCCTTGCGGTGGCGGCCATGCTGTCGTTTGCCGCTGTTGCCCAGAATAAAGGCGACATGTTTGCCGGCGGAATGGTCGGTTTGTCAACCGGAGGCAGTAATGCCAATGTTGTATATAACGGCAATGTCGGAGAAAAGACATCTGAAATCTCTACCGTCAATTTTCTGTTCTCGGTAGACTATGGTTACTTCGTCATTGATAATCTTGCCGTCAGTGCAGGTTTGGAATACGCTTTGCAGGCGCAACCGTCATCCGAGGTCGGGGGCAAGCAATATTTCCAACTTGTTAATGCCGCCTTGTTTAAAATCGGGGTGGGTTATTATGTCAATTTGATTGCAGACAGGTTTTTCTATGTTCCCAACATCACGGTGGGTTTCGGTGGCGGCTCGGTTGTGGACCAACTTTCGGAACAAACATTGTCGATGCCTTTCGCCTTCGGCCTGGGTGTCGGACTCGGAACGTTCGAGGTTAAAATCAATGAACATATAGGATTGACCGCGAATTTGCTGACGCTTACTTACAACTATACGAAGATGAATGTTTTGCCAGAAGAAATGTCGCAAATGTATGACGTATACGCGCAAAGCAATTCCGTTTCTTTCGGTCTCAATTACGGGGCAAGTGTCGGCGTCAAATACTATTTTTAAATTTTATTTGCCGCAAGCAAAAAAAGGAAACCGACGGAAACATGTTTCCGTCGGTTTCCTTTTACCAATAAGTTGATTGTTTTTCAATATTGATTTACGGCGATAAAAATCCTGCCGGTTTTCAACAACTTTTCCAGAATCGTGGTTTGTCAATCGTTCAAGATTCCTGAAACCCATGAATTGACACTTGACTGGCTTGCGCGGTTAAGCAATTTGCCGCCTGCGAAATCAAGGGCGGGGTAGGCTTTGCGCAATTCGTCAATGCTTTGGTCTATGCCGCTTCCTCCCGAAGTAGCGAAAAGGAATATCCGCTTTCCGTTAAAATCCCCACTTTCAATAAAACTGTTTATTATTCTCGGTGCGATGCCCCACCATATAGGATAGCCCAAGAATACCACATCGCAGTTTCGCACGTCGGTCATGTTCCCTGCCAAGGCAGGGCGGATTGCCGGGTCGTTCATTTCCTTCGAGCTTCGTGAATCCGGGTCGTTCCAGTTCAAATCGGCCGACGTGTAAGCTTCGGCGGGGGTAATGGCATATAGATTGCCCTGAGTGGCTTTTGCTATTTTTTCTGCTGCCGCCTTGGTGTTGCCGGTTGCTGAAAAATATGCCACCAAAACTTTCTTACCGTTGTTCACGGCAGTTCCGTTGTTGGCGGCCGTGCAGCCGAAGAAAGAAAACAATGCTGTCATGGCTAAAATTAAATGTTTGATTTTCATCGTATTGCTGTTTATGGATTTGTATTCTGTAAAGATAATGCAAACGAGAACAAAGGACATCGAGTTTGCTCGAAATGGACTTTGTCAAGTGCAGTTTATCTTCTGTAAAGATAAGACAATGTACAGTCATTAAAGTATACCTGTTACCGTCTTTGCTACCAATTTTACATCCGGGCGTTCTTGATTTTTGGTATTTGTCAGGTTTTGCCGTGAGGACGAAAGAAAAAATCCGGCGTTAGCCGGATTTTCAGGAGTATGGGTTCATATTAGGTAATTATTCTTCCGCCATATTGTGGAAAACATTTTGGACATCTTCGTCTTCTTCCAATTTATCCAAAAGTTTTTGTACGGATTCGCGTTGTTCGGGAGTGAGAGTCTTGACATCGTTGGGGATGCGTACAAACTCCGCGCTGTTTATATCGAAACCGTTGTCTTCCAAATATTTCTGTATTGCGTTGTTGGCTTGGAAATCGCCTTCTATTATTATGTTGCCGTCCTCGTCCGTTTCAACTTCTTCAACGCCGAAATCTATCAGTTCCAATTCCAATTCTTCCAAATCCATACCCTCTTTCGGGCATACGTTGAATACGCATTTATGGTCGAATAAGAATTGCAGGCATCCTGAAGTCCCGAGCGAGCCGCCGGAACGGGTAAAGTAGCTGCGCACGTTGGCAACTGTCCTCATGTTGTTGTCTGTTGCCGTTTCCACGAAAATGGCTATGCCGTGCGGACCGTAGCCTTCGTAATTTATTTCCTTGTAACCTGCCTCGTCCTTGGAAGATGCCTTTTTGATTGCGCGTTCCACGTTATCTTTGGGCATGTTTTCCTTTTTGGCCTGTTGCATGAGCATACGCAGGCGGGGATTGCCATCGGGATCAGGTCCGCCTTCGCGGGCAGCTATCGTTATCTGTTTTCCCAACTTGGTAAATACCCTTGCCATGTTGCCCCAACGTTTCAATTTGGTGGCTTTCCTATATTCAAATGCTCTTCCCATATTATTATTAATTGAATGATAATCCTTAATTTAAGCTTTACCTGAGTTTGGCTCCGAGTTTTTCTTCGAATGCTTTTGTCAGGCGTTCCATGGTGGAATCTATACGCCGGTCTTCCAATGTCTTTTCATTGTCTTGCAGTGTAAAGCTCACCGCGTATGACTTTTTGCCTTCTTCAAGGTTCTTGCCTTCATAAACATCGAACAATACGACTTTTTTCAAGAGCTTGCGTTCTGTCTGGTATGCAATGTTCTCGATTTCGGCGAAATTGATGTTTTTGTCTATCAACAAAGCGAGGTCGCGTTTTACTTCCGGATATTTTGGCAATTCCTTGTAAGTTATTGCGACATCTTTTATCAATGATACTACATTCTTGAATAAAACGTCCGCGAAGAATACTTCCGTGTCAATATCGAAAGCTTTTAGGATTTTGGGCGAAACTATTCCTAAAACCGCGATGGTTTTGCCTTGGCGTGTTTCAAATCGAATGGATTTCGAGTAAATATCCTCGTCTCCTTCTTTTGTCACGTATGAGTTTTGTTTGATGCCGGCTCTTGTCAGAAGGTTGATTACATGGGCCTTCAAATCAAAGAAAGTTATCTTGCGGCTTACTCCCGACCATGAAGCGTCGGAAGTGTTGCCGGCCATCCAAACACCGAGGTGCATTTCTTCGGAATATGCTGCCAAAGCATTTTCGCCGCCTGACTTTTCCGCATTATAGTGGTAGCAGTTGCCGAATTCGTAAAATTTGATGTTGGCGCGTTGGCGGTTGCGGTTATGGGCGATGCTTTCCAATCCTCCGAAAAGCAATGTCTGGCGGGTTACGCTCAAATCCGAGCCGAGCGGATTCATTATTTTAACCGCTCTCCCAACCGGATATGATTGCAATCCGTTGTAATAAGAAAGCTTGGTCAGCGAATTGTTCAGTATTTCATTGAATCCCGCTCCTGTCAATTGCCGGGACAGTGCGGTTTGCAATTTTGCGGGATCAGGTTTTTGCGAATAAGAAATGGAGGTGTCCAACCTTTCTCCGGGCACGACGTTGCCGTATCCGTATATGCGGAGGATGTCTTCTATTACATCCACATCGCGGCGCACGTCCACCCTGTATGGTGGAACTTCCAAATCCAGGGCATCTTCGCTTTCGGCACAAATCCTGATTTCCAAACGCGACAGGATGTCTTTTACGACGTCTTTTGGAATCTCCTTGCCTATCAACGAATTTACCTTGCCGTAGCTGAGGTGTACTTTGAAATCATTTATGGGATTCGGGTATATGTCGATGATGTCGCTCGATATTTCCCCGCCGGCCACTTCCTTTATCAGCATTGCGGCGCGTTTCAAGGCATAAACCGTATTGTTAGGGTCGCAACCACGTTCATAGCGGAAAGAGGCATCCGTGTTCAATCCGTGTCGGCGTGCGGTTTTCCTTATCCATACGGGATTGAAATACGCGCTTTCCAAAAATACGTTTTTTGTCTCGTCCGTGATTCCCGATTCCATGCCGCCGAAAACCCCAGCTATGCACATGCCTTCTTTTTCGTTGCAAATTATGAGGTCGTTGGCTGACAAGCTGCGTTCGACTCCATCCAAAGTCGTCATTTTCGTCTGGTCCGGCAATGTGCGCACGATAACTTTGCCGCCTTTTATTTTGTCGGCATCGAACGAATGCAACGGTTGTCCCAATTCGTGCAATATGAAATTGGTTACATCCACTACATTGTTTATGCTGCGGACTCCGATGGCTGTAAGTTTGTTTTTCAGCCATTCAGGAGATTCCTTTATGGTTATGCCGCTGATGGTCAATGCGGAATATCTGGGACAAGCTTCCGTGTTTTCAACGCTTACGCTTATGCGGGACTTGTTATTGTCGACTTTGAACCCCTCTACGGACGGTTTCATCAGTTTTAGCCCCAAAGCGGCTGCGAGGTCGCGCGCGACACCGAAATGGCTTATCGCATCGGCCCGGTTTGGAGTGATGTCCACTTCCATTACATAATCATTTTCGATATTGTAATATTCGTTCGCGGGCATTCCTACCGGGGTGTCCGACGGAAGTTCGATAATGCCGGCATGACTCGTGCCTATTCCTATCTCGTCTTCGGCACATAGCATCCCGAAAGATTCGACTCCACGGATTTTGGATTTTTTTATGGTAAAAGGTTCCTCTCCTCCGTAAAGTTTGGTGCCTATCGGGGCAAGAACCGTGATTATCCCTTCCCGGCAATTGGGCGCGCCGCATACTATTTGCAGCAACTCTCCGTCACCTTTGTCCACTTTCGTAACATGCAGGTGGTCGGAATCCGGATGGTCATGGCATTCCACTACACGAGCGGTTACAAGTCCGCGCAAACCTCCCGGCACTGATTCCACGTTTTCGACTTTCCCTGTTTCCAAGCCTATGGAAGTGAGTTTTTTAGCGGTTTCCTCGGGGCTGAGAGTCAAAAGAATGTATTTTTTCAGCCAATTGTAAGAAATATTCATTTTAGGTATATTATGTCGAGCCGCAAATTTAGTGTTTTTTGTAACAAACCCGAAAGAGCCGCCGCAATAAAATTCCCATATTATTTATGACGATTTTTTTGTAGAGATATTAAATAAGACTTAAATTTGCAACGCGAAAACGTAAATCTCAAGTTTTCAGACAAAAATGGCATTATACGCACACCTAAACCCGCCTAAACTTTATAAATTGCCAGTAGATAGCCATTTTATGCCTAAATCATTTTATAACCATAATACATCTATTTTTTATGAGCGAGAAAAAACGTGTTTACACTTTCGGCAACGGTAAAGCCGAAGGCAGGGCGGACATGAGAAACCTCCTTGGTGGAAAAGGTGCCAATTTGGCGGAAATGAATTTGATCGGCGTGCCGGTTCCTCCCGGCTTTACCATTACCACCGAGGTTTGTAACGAGTATTACGAGGTTGGCAAGGACAAAGTTGTGGAGCTGCTTAAAAGTGATGTCGAGAAAGCCCTTGCGCAAGTCGAAAATCTCATGAATTCCAAATTCGGGGACAATGTCAATCCTCTTTTGGTATCGGTACGTTCAGGTGCGCGCGCGTCAATGCCGGGCATGATGGATACTATTCTCAACCTTGGTCTTAATGATACCGTGGTTGAAGGCATGGTAAAGAAGACCAACAATCCCCGTTTCGTTTGGGACTCTTACCGTCGTTTCGTGCAAATGTACGGCGATGTGGTCCTGGGTTTGAAACCGGCGAAGAAAACGGATATCGATCCTTTCGAGGAAATCATAGAATCTGTAAAGGCGGCAAAAGGTGTCAAATTGGACACGGAATTGGATGTGGACGATTTGAAACAGCTCGTGGCCAAATTCAAAGCTGCCGTCAAGGAACGAACAGGCAAGGACTTCCCCGAAGACGTGTATGAACAATTGTGGGGAGCCATCTGCGCCGTATTCGACAGCTGGATGAACGAACGCGCCATCCTTTATCGCAAAATGGAGGGCATACCCGCAGAATGGGGAACTGCCGTAAACGTGCAGGCGATGGTGTTCGGCAACATGGGCGACACTTCTGCTACCGGGGTCGCATTCAGCCGCGACGCAGCCACCGGCGAGGACCTGTTCATGGGCGAATATCTTATCAACGCCCAAGGTGAAGACGTGGTTGCAGGCATACGCACACCCCGTCAGATTACCAAAATCGGATCCCAACGTTGGGCGGCACTTGCGAACATTCCCGAAGAAGTCCGCGTAAAGGAATATCCCTCGATGGAAGAAACGATGCCGGAAATCTTCAAACAGTTGGATGAGTTGCAAACCAAACTGGAGAACCATTATCGCGACATGCAGGATATGGAGTTTACAGTCCAAGAAGGCAAACTTTGGTTCCTGCAAACTCGTAACGGCAAAAGAACAGGAGCGGCTATGGTTAAAATAGCGATGGATTTGCTCCGTCAAGGAATGATAGACGAAAAAACTGCACTTCAACGCATAGAACCCAACAAGCTCGACGAGCTTTTACATTCCGTGTTCGATAAGGAAGCTTTGAAAAAAGCCCAGGTTTTTGCCAAAGGTCTGGCAGCTTCTCCCGGTGCAGCATGCGGAAAGATCGTGTTCAGTGCGGAAGATGCCGCTTTATGGGCGTCAAAAGGAGAAAGGGTCGTAATGGTACGTATCGAAACCTCTCCCGAAGATCTTGCAGGTATGGCCGCAGCCGAGGGAATTTTGACCGCAAGAGGTGGTATGACATCCCACGCGGCGGTTGTTGCCCGTGGTATGGGCAAGTGTTGTGTTTCCGGTGCAGGTTCGTTGGTAATAGATTATGTTGCCAAAACCGTGTCCGTGGGTGATACTACACTGAAAGAAGGCGACAGTATTTCCATAAACGGAACCACAGGGGAAGTTTATTTGGGTGCCGTGCCGACCAAAGATGCGGAACTTAATGAAGATTTCGCGGCTTTGATGGCATTGTCGGACAAGTATGCCCGCCTGAATGTCCGTACCAATGCTGATACGCCACATGATGCTGCCGTAGCCCGTAAATTCGGTGCAGTCGGCATAGGCTTGTGCCGTACGGAACACATGTTCTTCGAAGGCGACAAAATCCGTGCAATGCGCGAAATGATACTTGCTGAAACAGCCGACGGCCGCCGTAAGGCGCTTGCCAAGATATTGCCGTACCAGCAAGCCGATTTTAAAGGGATATTCGAAGCCATGGCGGGATATCCCGTTACGGTTCGTTTGCTCGACCCCCCATTGCATGAATTTGTCCCTCATGAAGAGAAAGAACAACGCGAGTTGGCGGAAATCATGGGCGTTTCGTTCGATTACATCCGTCAAAGGGTGGAATCCTTGCATGAAGTCAACCCCATGCTCGGACACCGTGGCTGCCGTTTGGGTAATACTTATCCTGAAATCACGCAAATGCAGACACGTGCGATTCTTGGTGCAGCTCTTGAACTTAAAAAGGAAGGCATAGAAACGCATCCCGAAATCATGGTGCCCCTTACAGGTATACTTTACGAATTTGCGAAACAAGAACAAGTTATTCGTGAGGAGGCCAAGAAATTGTTCGAAGAAACAGGCGACAGCATCGACTTCAAGGTCGGCACGATGATCGAAATTCCCCGTGCAGCCCTTACCGCCGACAAGATTGCGACCAAGGCCGAGTTCTTCTCGTTCGGAACAAACGACCTTACGCAAATGACTTTCGGTTACAGCCGTGATGATATCGCATCGTTCCTGCCTGCATATTTGGATATGAAGATTTTGAAAAACGATCCGTTCCAGGTGCTTGACCAAAACGGTGTTGGGCAGTTGATAAAAATGGCTACCGAAAAAGGTCGCAAAGTCCGTCCTGATTTGAAATGCGGTATTTGCGGCGAACACGGTGGAGAACCATCGTCCGTCAAATTCTGCCACAAAGTAGGATTGAATTACGTGTCGTGCTCTCCGTTCCGCGTGCCTATTGCCCGCGTGGCAGCAGCGCAAGCCGCAGTTGAAGAGTAATTGATTAAATTCAATAAACCAAAGAAGCCCGCAAACACATGCGGGCTTCTTTGGTTTATTGAATTTGTGTTAAATGTTGCAGACTTGTTACAGATACTGTCAAGTCTGGAAATGAGGATGTTGCATTTTCGAAGAAAA
>JADIMR010000059.1 GCA_017694565.1 Candidatus Enterocola intestinipullorum
ACTATCCACTGCCGCGAAGCGGCTAACTACCCACTAATCACTACCCACTAACCACTGAAACCTGGCACCTGAAAATTCGCGCAAGCCGAATTTTCGTGCCAGCGAGAGTATGAACAAATTCATTTGTTCATAGCCGAAAAGCTGAGCAAGCGAGAGCATGAACAAACTCATTTGTTCATAGCCGAGTGCAGCCTGCTTTGGATAAAATCAGCACAGCCGAAAATGGAAATGTTTCAACGCCAGAAGCTGAACTTGTTCAGATTATGGTAAGGCGCAGCCGAATTTGGGCGAAGCCAAACCTGCTGTGCAACGCACCGCTCACTATCCACTAACATATCAAGCATAAAAAACGGTAAATTTGCAGTTTGTAAACGACACGCAAATATTACAAAAACATGAACAAAGGCAAAATTTTCATAGACGTAAAAGGCATAGTGCCCAAGGTGGGCGAAACGCTTTTTAAAAGTCCCATAAATTTTACGATAAAGGAAGGTGAATGCTGGACGATATACGGACCTAACGGCAGCGGCAAGACTTTGCTGTCGGAAGTTTTGTGCGGCAGGCATTTGCTCAAAGCCGGCAGCATCGATTATCCGTTTTTGGAGGATTTGCGGACGGCTGCGCAGGAATATGTTTATCCGCGCCGGTATATCCATACGGTAGGATTCCAATCCACCTACGACCTGTCTGATTTCCGCGATGCTTATTACCAACAACGTTTCAATTCGCAGGATGCCGACATGTACCCGACGGTAGCCGAGGTGTTGTCGCGCAATTGCAAGGACGGGGACGAACTGCGTCGTTGCATAAAGCTTATGCGCCTTGATGATTTGCAGCAGCATAGGATTGTTAGTTTGTCGAGCGGACAATTGCGCAGGATGATAATCGCCCGTGCCTTGCTCGAAAATCCTAAAATGATGATTTTCGACAATCCTTACATCGGCTTGGATTACGAAACGCGGCAAGTGATGGTCGACGTGTTCCGCGACATAATGAGACGCGGCGTGCAACTGATGTTTTTGATTCCTACAATGAGGGACATCCCCTCGTGTACGACGCATGTTTTGTATTTGGAAGATTGCGCGCCTGTTTATGCCGGTCGGGTGGAAGATTTCAAGGAAAAATTCACTGATTCCGACATTGCGGAGATAGCGCCCTTCGAGTTTGCAGACAATGCGGACGTATACGCTTCCTGCCCCGACGAGCTTGTGGAAATGGAAGACATCGATATTTTTTACGGCGACAGATTTTACCAACGGGGGTTACATTGGTCTATACGCAAAGGAGAGAAGTGGGCGTTGCAAGGTCCGAACGGTTCGGGCAAATCCACGTTGCTTAGCTATATCTTCGCGGACAATCCGCAGGCGTATAGCAAAAACATACGACTGTTCGGTCAAAAGCGCGGGGGCGGAGAAAGTATTTGGGACATTAAGAAGCGCATAGGTTTCACTTCCTCCGAAATGCACCTGTATTATCGCGAGAACGCGAACTGCCTTGCGGTTGTGGAGTCCGGATTTTTCGACAGTGTCGGTTTGTTCCGCAAATGCAACGCGGAACAGGAAAAGGCCGCTGTCGCTTTGATGGAATATTTGGGCTTGGACCATTTGGCCGGAAGGTCGTTCCTGAAAGTTTCATCTGGAGAACAACGCTTGCTATTGTTCGCGAGGTCGATAGTAAAGAACCCCTTGCTGCTGATTTTGGACGAGCCGTTCCATGGTTTGGATTTCAAGCACAAGCGTCTCTGTTTGTCGCTGATAAACCAATTCGCGCATGGCAAGGACAAATCCTTGATATTCGTAACGCATTACAAGGAAGAAATTCCCGCATGTGTCGATAAAATAAAAACTTTGTCATGAAGAAAACATTGTTGCTGCTTTTGCCTGCGGTGATATTTTTTGCAATGCAGGCAGCCGTACCTTACGGCAAGCTATGGAAAGAGGTCGAAACTTTGGAAAAAAGCGGGTTGCCGCGTTCGGTTTCCGCGAAAGCCGACAGTATCGCCAATCTTGCATTCTCGGACGGTAATCATGCAGAACAATTGAAAGCCTTGATTTATAAGGCAAAATCTTCGTATGCAATCGATGAATCGTCCCTGCCGGGGAATATAAGGGCGATTGCTGCATTTGCCCGCTCTTGCCCCGATACTGCGGTTTCCGCGATAGCGGACATGCGAGTGGCCGAATTGTATTCCCGGCTGATGGATTTATGGCGCAACAAGCTGCCGGATGGCAATATTGCGGAAGGAGCGGATAACCTGCCGGTAGAACAATGGTCGGTCGGGATGTTCCGCGACACGATAAGCAGTTACGTGGCCCGGGCGGTGGAACACGGCCGTTGTCTAAGCAAGACCGGCGTGGGCGGATATCTTGCCTTGCTTGAAAGCGGCAAGGATTATGTTTTACGTCCGTCCGTCTATAATGTTTTGGTGCATAAGGCAATCGACTTGTCAATGGAAAACGGCTCGGATAACGTCTCCGCATTGTATGACAGCCTTATAGCATCGGAGAGGGGACGTGATGAAGCATACGCCATGGCAGTCTTGGAAAAAGAGGTATACGGAGGGAAGGATTTGGATTCTTTCATCGCCGCAAATCAGGATAAGGACATTGTCGTGTATGCGTTTTATCTGAAAGCTCTTCAAATGCAGGATAGCCACGCGGCATTCCGCTTATGTGAAAACGTTGCCGCCGCATACGCCGGCAACAGGTATCTGCCGTTCATCGAAAACCTGCTTACTTCGTTAAGCAATCCCTTCGTAAGGGCGGAAACATCGACATACGCTTATCCCGGAAGCCGCATAGCGTTGGATGTTACATGGCGCAACGTGGAGGGCATAAGTTTGGATGTGTACAAGCTTTCCGTTCCACGCGAAGATTACGGAAAATACAGGTACGCGGATATCCCCGACGGGTTGAAGGCGAAAGTGGCGACATATAATTACCCTCTTCCGGCCACATCCGGCGCGGCAGAAAAAGATACTGTGCTTTATTTCGATCTCCCGGGCTTCGGGCTTTATCGTTATGAATTGTCAGTGCCCGGTGAAAAACATGCGGGAATGGATCACGGTACCGTCTGCGTGTCGCGTTTCGAGCTGTTGAGCCAAAGCAGGGGCGGGGTATTATATTGCAAAGTCGTGGACCGCAAGGACGGCAAACCGGTGGCAGGCGTGGGTATGCAGCTCCGCAATGACGGCGACGTGGTCGCCAACGGTGTTTCCGACGGCAAGGGCGCGGCGGAGTTCAAAGGATTGTCCACGGCAGAGTCGTATAGGATGTTCCTTACCCAAGAAGCAGACAGTTTTTATATTCCGGAAAGGGTGTCGGTTTATCGTGCCAACACTGTTCCCGAAACTGAACGCCGCATGGCATTGTTTACTGACAGGAAGATATACCGTCCCGGTCAGACAGTTTATTTCAAAGGCGTGGTTTACGACGAGGGGTTGGAAAGCAAGAACGTGCTGGCGGATGAAAACGTGGATGTTTATGTTTCCAATCCCCAACGCTCGGAAGTGATGCGCCAGACATACCGGAGCAACAGTTTCGGCTCGTTTGCAGGTTCTTATGCCATTCCCGAACAGTCGGTAAGCGGCAGGTATCTGATTACTGCGGGCGGGACGTACTGCGACTTTGAAGTGCAGGAATACAAACGCGCGGGATTTAATCCATATATCGAAGCCATACGCGGCTCTTATTGTCAAGGCGATACGGTAGAGGTAGGAGTAGGCGTGGATGCCTATTCCGGGATTCCGGTAGCGGGAGCCAGGTTGGTAGTGGATGTCGCCCGCCGTCCGCTGTCGTTGTGGCGCGCGCCGGTAGGAAAACGTTCTGCCGTGCAGGTCTTTGCCGATACCCTGACAGCGGACGGCGAAGGCAAAGCCCGCTTTGCCTTGGCCCTCGCTTGCGAGGGCGGCGACACTGCGTGGCTTTACGAGATTACCGTGGCCGCCACGTCTCCTGCGGGGGAAACGCAAACTGCCGTGAAAACAATATCGGTTGGACTCCACCCCTTTGAAATATTGCCTCAATGGAACGATATTTACGACAAGACGGAAGGAATCAGTTTCAGTGCGCGATGTCAAAACAACGATGGAATACAGGTGGATGCGGATTTGGATTATTTCATTATGCAGGATGGGGACACATTGCAATCGGGAAAAACGTCAACAGGCACGACAGTGTTTATGGACGGAGTAGATAGGATGCGTCCGGGCAGGTACGGCCTTGTAATAGAAGCCGTTGATGAAAAAGGCAGGAAAGTGCAGGTCTCACGCAGCTTCCTGCTGTTCGACCGGAAAGCTAAGAAAACGCCTGTCGATACCTTGCTTTGGTTGCAGCCCCTGACCCGGGATTATGCGGATGCGGAATCGTTCGAATTCGCAATCGGTTCGTCCGAAAAGGTTACGGTAATGTGCAATCTTTATGGACCGAACGGTCTTATAAACCAATCTTCACTGAACCTTTTCGATAACGTAAGGCATTATGAAATACGCAAGGAAGAATGGTTCCCTTCCGTTTTCCGCTTTGAGGTAGTTGCCGTGTGCAACGGGAAAACGCTTGTGGATCAAATCGATTTCAATACTGTTCCCGGGCAAAGAAGTTTGACGCTGGATATTTCCACATTCCGCGACTTCGTGGAACCCGGAACGCATGAAAAATGGAAAATCAGTGCAAAATATGCCGATGGGACAGCTGCCCGGGCGGAAATTTTGTTGGCAATGTACGATTTGGCTCTTGACCGCCTTGCTCCAAACGTATGGCGTTGGAACAACGGCCGTTATTTTTCCATGTTTTTTCCGTCGTGGAGATGGCAGTCCGGACGTGTTTACAATTACATCGATTTCAGTGGCTACGTCAAACCTTCGTACAATTTCGAGTTCCCCGAGTTGAGGGATTTCGGTTTTTCCCTTTATCCGTATCGTTACGGAACTTTGGCAATGCCGGTTTTGAATTCCGTCCGGCGCAGCGCGTCTTCTGATATGATTATGTCGAAAGACATGGCTGTTGCGGAAGAGTCTTCACAAACGGCAGTCGCGGCAGGCGGTGCAATGCCAAGTGAAGAAGTAACGATGAGGGAAGATTTTGCGGAAACCGCATTTTTCCTGCCGCAATTGCAATGCGACTCCGCAGGAATTGCCGAGTTCGACTTTACCACGCCGGCGGACATCACTTCATGGAAGATAATGGCCGTGGCGCATACCGAAACACTTGAAACGGGAGTGTTCGCCGATACGGTAATCAGCCGCAAGATTCTTTCAGTCGTGCAACAACTGCCGCGCTTCGTGCGTGAGGGGGATGAAATCGTTTTTGCCGTGCAAACTGCAAACCTGTCGGACAAACCGGTGGAATCCGCTTTGTCTTGGAAAATCTCCGTCCCCGATGGAACAGTGCTTCAAACGGCGGACAGCACGTTCATTTTGGATGCAGGCGGGCAGCAAACGTTAAAATTCGGCTTTCCGGTTCCGGAAAATACGGATTTCCTCATTTTGGAGTCCCGATTGTCGGGAGACGGCTTTTCGGACGGGGAGCGCAGGTATTTGCAAGTCCTGCCCCGTCAGATACCGGTTACGGAGAGCAAGGAGTTCAATATGGTGCGGGACGGCTCTTACGATTTCGGACTCGAAGGCTTTGCAGGCGCGGAATCCTCGACCATGCAGCCGAAAACGATAACGATGGAGTTTTGCTCCAATCCTGCATGGGCGGCATTGCTGTCATTACCCTACATTGCCACTGCCGCTTCGGACAACAGCATAGAGACGGCCGCAGCGGTTTTCGCGAATGCCAAATTGATAAAAATTTATAGCGAGAACGTGCAGTTCCGAAGTTTCCTGAAAGTTTGCGGTGATTTACACGTAAGTCCATCCTTGGTAGCAAACGAAGAGGTTAAAATAGCCGATATTTCCGCCACGCCTTGGTTGCGACAATCATTGGAATTGTCTCTTTTGCCGGAAATTCTCGACAGTAAAAAAGCAGCGGGGCTTCTTTCTTATTATGGCGGCAAGTTGGAGAATATGCAGTTGCCGTCCGGGGCTTTCCCATGGTTCGAAAACGGCCGGGAAAATCTTCATGCAAGTTTGTATGTGGCATCCATGATTAAGGATATGCCCCGGTTTGCGACCATGTACGATAAACTGTCGGGGTATTTGTCATCCGTTCTTGACAAGGACATGGCTGAAAAGCAAACGCTTCGTCCCGCTCACCTGCAAATCATGCAGCATTGCGCAGACACGGAATCTGCCGCTTTCCGGTATTATTTGCAAGCGGCTTTTTCTGATTTGTCAAAATTGTCCAATCCCAACAAGGCCTTGGCCGCCCTTGCAGCCCGCAGGGCAGGTGAAAATGAAAAAGCATACGCGGCTCTCGAATCATTGAGGGAACATGCCGTTGATAATGATTATGAGATGTATTGGCCGAACGGAGGAAGTTTGCAGGAGCATCTTGCCATAATGCAGGCGTTTGCCGGAATCGACCCACGCGACGCGGAACTGTCACGTATGGGATATCATCTGTTAAGACATAAACGTTGTAACTCATGGGACGATGCACCCACGACAGCGCAAGCCGTATCGATGTTGCTCGGAGGGAACGGAACGGCATTGTTCGATTTGGATGGAAGCGTGGAAGTGAAAGTTAACGGCGAACCCCTGCAACGCGATGGAAATTCCATACCGGGATATTTCAATGCGGTTTTCAAGTCATCGGAAATAGACCTGCAAGATTGCAGGATAGAAGTGGAAAAACAAGGCAGTACGCCGGCATGGGGTGCGGCATACTTCGTGTACACCGAGGACGCGGACAAAGTAAGGTCTTCCGCATCCGGTTTGAAAGTGGAAAAACAATCGTATCTTGTACAGCCGGACGGCAAATTGTCTGCATTGCAAGACAGTGCCACCTTACGCGCCGGGGACAAAATCCGCATACGTCTTGTTATCAAGTCTCCCGAAGAAATGGATTTCGTGTACTTGAAGGACTACCGTGCGGCAGGCATGGAACCGGTCATGCAAAAGTCCGGGCAAGTACGTCAGGGCGGGTTGTGGTATTTTTACGATGTGCAAGACGACAGTTGCGGTTTTTATTTCGATAATTTGCCAAAAGGAACGCACGTAGTGGAGTATGAATTGTACGCAGGTACGGGCGGGAAACTCAACTGCGGACCAGCACAGATACAATGCCAATACGACCCCTCCAAAAACGCAAATGCGGAGGGACAATATTTAGTGGTTAGTGATTAGTGGATAGTGGATAGTGGATAGTGGTTAGTATTGTAACCTATAATGTAATCAGAATTATAAATTTTTAATTTTAAATTTTACATTAACAACGATGATACAGGAATCGGATTTGACAAGGATAGGAAAAGTGGTTAAAACCCACGGGGTGAACGGTGAAGTGAAGTTGTCGTTGGAAGGCGGCGATGCAAATGCCTACGAATACCTGATTTGCCGCGTAGACGGTCTGTTCGTGCCGTTTTACATCGAGCAGGGCGGGCATCGTTCCGCCAATGGCAACATCGTGAAGTTTGAGGGCATTGACAGTATCACTGACGCTGAAAAACTTTGTGGTACGGAAGTGTTTATTGATGGTGATTTGGTGAATGAAGTCGAAGATGATGATTTGCCATACGATTTCTTTTTAGGTTTCCGAATATATGAGGGAGAGAAACTTGTGGGAACAATCAGCGCATTTGATTGCAGGACAGCGAACGTGCTTGCAGAGATCAAGACTCCTGATGGTGATACCTGTATCATCCCGTTTCACCCGGATTTCGTGATGTCTGTCGATCGAGACGACAAACGTATAGAAATGAACTTGCCTCAAGGCCTTGTTATGTAGTTTTTAATCTATTATTTTAACATAAAATCTTGGATTTCATAAACAGCTGTTTGCTTTTATATAACCGGTTACTGATTGGGGATATTACGTAGATCTTGAAACTTACAAAGTTGTCGAGTTGTCGGCGGAAGAGCATTACGGCGATGAGGATTATGTGGACGGTTACGATTTTGCGATTTACACGATAGGCAGTACGGATGATTATTCGGTCGATGATGTAGTAACCGTGTACGGCAGGGATTACGAGTATGTCGTAACACCGGCAGGAAGGGAAATAAGTTACAGTTCCGAGAAGCCTGAAAATTCCGGCATTCATACTATGACTGCCACATTTGTTGAATTCATCGATGGCGTAAACAAGATGTGGTATCAAGAAAAAACCGTGGATTTCACGGTTGCCATAGCCAAAGCCGTCCCGTCGGTGGAAACTCCTTCCGGATTGACCGCCCGCGAGGGTCAGACGCTTGCCGATGTGGCGTTGCCAACGGTAGAGGGAGGCACTTGGGCTTGGGTTGATAATTTATCTACATCCGTCGGTGAAGTTGGTACGAATACTTTCAAGGCATTGTTCACTCCCGATGATTTGGATAATTACGAGACTGTCGAAACCGATGTGGATATAGAAGTGTCGGCATCGACAGACGTGCAGGAAACTCCCGCAGTACGAATTCATGCACTGAACGGCCGCATGTATTGCGATGTTTTGGATGTTTTCACCATAATCGATCTTGCCGGCCAGGATGTTACCGCAAGGAACGGCAGCTTGCATGGAATTTACGTGGTTATTGCAGGCGATATGGCGAAGAAAGTG
>JADIMR010000060.1 GCA_017694565.1 Candidatus Enterocola intestinipullorum
CAACTTTTCGATGTCGTTTTTGATGGATTGCATACGGGTTTGAAGCCCCATTATTTCATCTTCCAAATCTTGGACTTCCAATGGCAATTCTCCCCTCAACGCCCTGATGCTGTCTATTTTGGATACGGTGCATTGCAATTTGTAGAGAGCCGTGAGTTTTTCCTCTACTGAAAGGTCTTTTGCTTCGGAATTGTTTTCCAGTGTTTCTGTCATAATGTTCGTGCTTGTTAAAAACGAAAGACGGGATTGCGGTCTCTTTCCGAAAACCGGACTGCAAATTTATCGTTTTTTTTTGAAAGTAACTCAAAAAATATCTCTTTTGTATATTGCTCCGACTCGTAATGCCCTATGTCGGCAAGCAAAATCCTGTTTTCCGCTTTAAAAAAATCGTGGTATTTTATGTCTCCGCATATATAAGCGTCGGCATTTATTTCAATGGCCCGGTCTATAAGAAACGCCCCGCTTCCGCCACAAACCGCCACTTTGCGTATCGCTTTGCCTGTAAACGGCGAATGACGTATGCTGCCGGCATGGAAAATATTTTTTACCAAGGATAGGAAATCGTGTCCGCTGAGGGCGTCGGGCAGGAGGCCTGCCATGCCGAACCCGGTTCCGGGGCCGTGTTCTTCCAATATCGAACAGTCGCGCAATCCCAGTTTCCGGCACATCCTGCCGCTCACTCCGTCCGCTATTTTGTCCATGCAGGTATGCGAGGAGTATATCGCAATGTCGTTTTTTATGGCTTTTGCCACACAACGCCCGGTGCAATTGCTGTCGTCTATGCGCTTCAATCCGGCAAAAAGAAGCGGATGGTGCGATACGACCATGTTGCAACCGTTCGCGACAGCCTCGTCCAATACGGCTTCGGTAACATCCAAACAAACCAACACTCCGGCTATTTCACGCCCGGAATTGTCTATTTGCATACCGCTGTTGTCCCAGCTTTCCTGCAAGGCGGGAGGAGCGAAATCTTCGATTATGGCTGCTATGTCGCGCGCTGTCACGGTTTGAATAGTATCATTGCCGAATTTGCCGGCACGTTGAGATAGTCATTGTTCCATTTGAACAGTCCTTTTTGGCTGATTTGGCTTCCGTTGCAAGCCACCCACCAGTTTTCTTTCGGGATTTCCAATCCTATGTTGTGGCGGTTGCCGTTGTATACTACCAGAATCCTGTTCCATGAATCGCCGTTCGCGTTGTTGTCCAAAATGAATGCCACTACGCAGGCTTGGCGAGGGTCGAGGAAATGGAGATGGTTGTCCATCATTTCGCGGTTGTCCATGCGGAATGCAGGATGGGCTTTGCGCAGCGCAATCAGGTTCTTGTAATATTCGAATACGTGTTTATACGCATATTTGTTGTCGTAATACAGCTGGTTGATGCTGTCTGGCGACTGGTATGTATTGTGGACTCCTTTTTTGCTGCGCATAAGTTCTTCGCCAGCGTACAGGAACGGTATGCCCTGGGATGTCAGGACAATCGTCTGCGCCAGCAGGTTGTAACGTATCATGTCCGATTCGGACGAGCCGCCCGGTGCTGAAATGGCAAGTTTGTCGTTAAGGCACAAATCATCGTGGCATGATACATAATTCACCACTTGCGCGGGGCTGTTGGCGTAAGGGGCGTTTGAATAATTGACCAGGCCGTAATGTATCTGCGGGTGTTTGGTCGCTCCGGTTACCCCGAACTTTACCGTTTCGTCGTACCCCTGCCTTCCGCAGACGAACCCCGGTTCGTGGATGTTCCCCCAATTCCCTTTCAGCGCGTCGCGCAAGTCGTCGCTGAATGCCGCCACGCCGTCCATCATGTTTACGTGGGCTTTCACGGCGCGCTGTTCGTAAGGCAGGGGGGAGTCCCCGCCTGTCCAGCCTTCGCCGTACATCAGAATCGAAGGGTCGACCGTGTCCAATGCGGCACGTATCTGTTTCATGGTCTCGATGTCGTAAATGCCCATCAAGTCGAAGCGGAAGCCGTCGATGTGGTATTCTTTTGCCCAAAGCAAAATGGAATTTATGATATAACGGCGGACCATTTCCCGTTCCGAAGCGGTTTCGTTGCCGCAGCCGGAAGCGTTGCCGTATGTGCCGTCTGGGTACTGCCTGTAATAATAGCCGGGAGCGGTGCGTGTGAAGTTGGAATTTTCCCACATGTAAGTGTGGTTGTACACCACGTCCATTACTACTGAAATGCCTTTCTTGTGCAATGCCTGCACCATTTGTTTGAATTCGCGGATTCTTGTGCAGGGATTGCGCGGGTTCGTGCTGTAACTGCCTTCCGGCACGTTATAGTTTAGCGGGTCGTAGCCCCAGTTGTAGCGGTTTTCTTCCGGTTTCAGCTCGTCGATGGTCGCAAAGTCGTATGCGGGCATGATATGCACGTGCGTTATGCCTAATTCCTCCAAATGGTCGATTCCTGTTTTTTGCCCGTGTGAGTTCACAGTCCCTTCTTCTGTGAAAGCAAGATATTTTCCCTTGTTTTTTATTCCGGAATCGGGAGACATGGAAAAATCGCGGATGTGAAGTTCGTATATGATGCTGTCGCAGAAACTTTTGCGGATTGGACGGCGGTCGTTTTCCCATCCGTCCGGGTCGGTGTCGCGGAAATCGACCACCGCTGCCCGTTTGCCGTTCGCTCCGACTGCGGTTGCGTATGCTCCGGGAGTTTCAGGCAGCCATTCCCCGTTAAAAAATATTTGGAAAGTATAGAAGCGGCCTTTCAAATCGCCGGAGAACGAATATTCCCAGATCCCGTCGTCTTTTTTTTGCATGTTTCGGGATTCTATGGGAATTGCGCTTTCACAATCGCGATAGATGCGGATTTTTACATCATCGCTGTCCGGCGACCACAATTTGAATGTTGTTTTGGCGCGTGTATAGTTCACTTCCAAATCAGAGCCGTCATAAACAGGATAATCGGCGAACGATTCGTAGTGTATGGGTGTGTCGTATTGGCTCATGGGCATAGTTTCAATGATAAACCGATGGTTTCTCCGGTTTTTCAATGACGGACTTTTCCTTCAATCAAGTCCATAGTGAGCGGATTATG
Organism: Candidatus Enterocola intestinipullorum; assembly: GCA_017694565.1. Lineage (GTDB taxonomy): Bacteria > Bacteroidota > Bacteroidia > Bacteroidales > Paludibacteraceae > Enterocola > Enterocola intestinipullorum. Next base: position 3,046 of record JADIMR010000060.1, read on the forward strand.
CAACAAATATAGCTTATTTTTTAATAGAAGCTATTAAATAAAAGGACAAGTTGGAATGCTGCCTATGTTTTATGCGTTTTTTTGCTTCCTTAGTCTGTCTTAAAAAGGTTATATTTGCATAAGTAAAAAAGAAAGTGATGAAATTGCATTGTTTTTTATTTGCCGCCATGTTGCCGGTCGTGTTCCCTGTCGTGGCTGCCGCTGCCAGGACAACGCAGGATGCAACCCCCGAAATGCGCTGCGTAGTATTCGACGAGAAGGATTCCTCGGTTTGTTTCGTGTTGGATACCGCATTGTGGCAATTACGGCAGGCGGCAACGGTAAGCGTGGCTGGAACGTTTAATTTCTGGGACGCTGACGCGGAAGGGTATCGCATGTCGTTCGACAGCGGGCAGTGGAAGTTGCGTTTGCCCGTAGACAGCGTTGATGTACCCGGCAACTGCGGCAGGCCCGAATACAAGTTCGTCGCCGACGGCAAGTTCCTCGATGTCCCGGATTTCGTGCCGCAAGGTTGGCGTTTTGACAATTCCCAGCCGTGCCTCGTGATTCCAACGGACGAAAAAGATGCAAAAGCCGTCGCTTCGGCCAACAAAAAGGCATCCAAAATCAAAAACATAATCGATTTCAAGTTGCCCGACAAAAGAGCCATGAGGCAATTATGCAATTTCAGGCTTGTCCCGGGTACTGCATATTTGTACAGGTCGTACCATCCGTTCAAAGCAAGCCGGCCCGACAATTCCACCGATGTCATGCGTTTGAGATACGTGGCCGGGCTTTCGGCGGAGGCGGGAATCGCATCCGACATCTGTTTGAGCGGAGATGAAACCGACAGCCTGAAATCATACGAAATAAACAGGACCGAAATTTTCGAAACTATCCCGGACTATTACCGTGCGATAATGGAAAAAGGGGACGTGTTGTATTTGGGTGCTGATTACGCCATCCCCGATTACCAGGTGGTCTATTACAAGAGTGATTCCGATTTGTTCAGCAGATGGGTGAAGGATTTGGTGTCGTTCATAATCGACGAGAAACACCCGGTTCCCATGAGCATACATTGCCGTTTAGGGACGGACCGCACGGGTGTATTCTGTGCCGTGATTGCCGCTATTTGCGGAGCGGAATGGGAAGATATAGCAAAAGACTATGCGGAATCTTCGGAAATGGGCATAGGTGATTACAGGGATCCGTTGTTGTTAAAATACAGTTTGGACAAGTTGGTAGGATGCGATGTGTCGGAAGTTGAAGATTTGCAATCCGCAATAATACGGCATTTCACGGAAAACGGCATATTGACAGCTGATGAAATAACAAGATTGCAGGACAGGTTGAATTAGTGGTCAGTCGGCGGCACGTCGTGCTGCATGTTAGTTTACGAAATGGGAACATTATATCTTATACCTAATACTTTGGGAGATTGTCCTTTTGACAATGTGTTGCCGCCAAGTGTACGCGAAGTGGTTTCTTCGCTACGGCATTTTATTGTGGAGGACGTTCGCAATTGCCGTCGTTTTGTCCATAAGATTGCAAAAGACATGGATTTGGACGAGGTGGAATTCTACCCCCTCAACAAACATACCGCTCCGGAAGAGATTTCACGGTATGCGGAAATATTGTTTTCAGGCAAGGATATGGGAATCATATCCGAAGCCGGTTGCCCGGCCATTGCCGATCCGGGGGCGGAAATTGTCGCATTGGCGCAGTCCCGTGGCTGCAAAGTCGTGCCGCTCGTAGGGCCTTCATCTATATTGTTGTCGTTGATGGCTTCCGGGTTCAACGGACAGAGTTTCGCCTTTTTAGGCTATTTGCCAATTGAAAAAGACAAACGGGCGAAAATGCTTAAAAGGATGCAGTCGCGCATATTTGAAGAAAGCCAGAGCCAGATATTCATAGAAACGCCGTATCGCAATAACGCGCTCTTGTCGGAAATAGTTTCCGTTTGCCGCAAGGACCTGAAATTGTGCGTGGCTGCCAACATTACCCTTGCCAATGAATACATACGGACCAAGACATTGGCGGAATGGAAAAAATCGTTGCCTGATTTGAACAAACAGGCGTGCATATTCCTGTTGTACAAATGACAATTTCGGAAAACCACGATTTTCCGTCCCCATACGATAGATACTTGAAAACAAATGCTTTTCCCTCGCGATTTTGAAATGATGATGCGCGGCATACTCGGGCAGTCTTATGAAAGATTCGCTGCCGCTGCCGACGAACCGTGTCCCGTGAGCGTGCGCCTCAATGACAAATCCGCAATCATGGTGGATTCTTCCTGCACCCCTGTGGAGTGGTGCGGTTCGGGTTTTTATTTGCCTGAACGTCCTGTCTTCGCGCTTGATCCGTTGTGGCATTGCGGAGCGTATTATGTCCAAGAGGCATCGTCCATGTTTTTGGAGCAGTTGTACAAGAAATACGTGAGCGGCAAGGTCCGTATTCTCGATTTGTCTGCCGCACCGGGCGGGAAATCGACGCATGTTGCCAATCTCATGGAAAAGGGAAGCTTGTTGGTGTCGAACGAGATTATCCCTTCACGGGCAGCGGTGTTGCTCGAGAACAGTCTGAAATGGGGAACCCCCTCGACTGTGGTTTGCAATAACGCGACGGAAGATTTTAAATGTATGGACGGCTTTTTCGACGTATTGTTATGCGACATGCCGTGTTCCGGCGAGGGTATGTTCCGGAAAGAGCCGGAAGCCCTGCGCCAATGGTCGTTGGCGTTTGCCAGAAGTTGCGCGCAAAAACAACGCAATATAATGGAGTCCGTCTGGGATTGCTTGCGTGAAAACGGGTTGTTGATATATTCGACGTGTACGTTCAATCCTTATGAGAACGAAGAGAATGTTGCATGGATTGCCGGGACTCTCGGTGCTGAAATATTGGAAAGCAGGCATTTTTATTTCCATGAGACACGTGGGGAGGGGCTGTTTATGGCGGCATTGCGCAAAAGTTCCGCGTCCCCGTCATTCAGATTACGCGGTATCAAGGAAACGAAAGTTTTCAAAACCCCGCTTTTGAAACACATTGCTGCTCCGGAGGATTACGAGGCCGTTATAGCCGGGGACAATATTTGCGCAGTACCATGCGAATACGCAAAGGAAATCGCGTTCATGTCGAAAAATTTGCGCGTGTTGTCAGCCGGTATACCGTTGTGCGCGGCTTCGGATGCAAAACAGAATCCGTTGCCGGCACTTGCCCTCAGCAAGGTTTTTGATAAGGAAACCTCGCCGCATTACGAGGTTTCATTGTCCGAGGCTCTTGCATATTTGAAAGGCGAATGCCTGCAAATGCCCGGCATCGGGAAGGGCAGGGTTGTCGTCTGTTACGGGTCTTTGCCTTTGGGATGGACTACGAACATCGGTCAGCGGGCAAATAACCAATATCCGAAAAATTGGCGAATTAAAATCAATATACGACCATGCAGGTTATTTTTCTCGGTACAGGAACATCCACAGGAGTCCCATACATAAATTGCGATTGCGAGGTTTGCACTTCTTCCGATCCAAAGGACAGGCGTTTGCGTTCTTCGGTGATGTTGGAAACCGATGAGGGGAATCGCATATTGATAGACAGCGGGCCGGATGTCCGGGAACAACTGCTTGCGCATCCTGCACCGAATATCGACGGGCTTTTGCTTACCCATGAACATTACGACCATGTTTCGGGTTTGGACGATTTGCGCCCGTTCCACAATTTGCAGGTATATGCCCTGCCGCGTGTATGCGCTGTCATACGACGTAACATGCCTTATTGTTTCGACGGGTCATATCCCGGCGTGCCGTCCTTGTGCCTTAATGAAATTGACGGGAATCCTTTCAATATAGGGTCTACGGTAGTCGTCCCGGTGCTTTGTCTGCACGACAAGTTGCCGATACTCGGGTACAGGGTCGGAAAATTCGCGTATTTGACGGATGTTACGTTTGTGGACGATTCAGAAATGAAGAAATTAAAGGATTTGGACGTTTTAGTAGTGGACGCATTGCGTATAAAGCCGCACCATTCGCATTTCTCGCTGCAACAGGCGATTGATTTTTCGCATATGGTAAATGCGCGCCGGACTTATTTTACACATATAGCCCACCAGATGGGGTTGCACGCGACAGTGGACCCGGGACTTCCCGAAGGAATGCACTTGGCATACGACGGGCTTTGCTTGACAGTGGATGGTGATTAGTGGTTAGTGGATAGTTTCAGAGTGTTCTTTACTGGGGATAAGACAAGGTTCTGCATTTTGCAGTAGGTTATCCTTTTAGAAAGGATAACCTACTGCAAAATGCAAGGCGGTATCTTTCATTATGTTCCACGTGTTGGTGAACCTCCAATGCTGGCCGGGGACTTGTGCCGGGTCAAAGGCTTTTAAGCCCCAGTCCAATCTTACGACAAAGTAATCAAAGTTGAGCCTCAATCCTATGCCGTAGCCGAGTGCTATTTGTTCGTAGAATGTGTCGAAGCGGAATTGCCCTCCTGCCGTCCCCTCGTCGGCCAAAGTCCAGATGTTGCCGGCATCTATGAATGCGGCCAACTCCAAATACCAGACCAAATGCGTGCGGAATTCGATGTTCAGATTCAAGCTGATGTCGCCGGATTGTTTCATGTAGTCTATTGTCGTGCCGGCATTGTATGATCCCGGGCCGAGACTGCGGGCAGACCATCCTCTAACGCTGTTGGCACCGCCGCCATAATAACGTTTTTCGAATGGGAGAATAGTTGAATTCAGGTATGGGACGCCGACTCCCAAGCCCGCGTGGAATACTAACGAGTTGCGTTCGTCTATACGCATGTTGTATGAAAAATCCCCGTCCACCTTTACATATTGCGCAAACGGGATGCCTCCGACAAGGTACGCGCCGGTACTGTCGGTGGCCGCGTTGCTTGCCGCGCTTATGCCATATAGCAGGTTGCCGCCGACTTCTATCGCGCCGCGCACCGAATACGCGCTGCCGTTGGGGTGTAAATGTCCGTTGGAGTAGTTTATGCTGTACCCAGTCCGCATTATAAGGTGGTCTTCGTAGCTGTAACGTATCAGGGAGTTTTGAATGCTTTGCACCATTTCGTCGGAAATGAACGGGATGTACACATAGTTGAAATCTATCAGGTCTACCTGGTGGTTGATGCGTTGCGGGGTTTGCCATCTGTAACGCATACCTACACCGAAAATCAATCGGGACAAATCAGTGCGTATTTGATAGTTGAAATTTCCGTATACTTCGGTTTGTGCAGGATTGTCGCGTATGAAATCCTCTTTGAGGAAAGGAAAAAAGAAATTCGGGAATTCCAGTCCCAATTCGGTGTTTATGTTCCAAATCGACCTCTTGCCTATAATGGATTCGTTAGATCCTCCTATACTGAATTTGAATTTTTCCCCGCCGTGGAAGATGTTCCCGTGGGCATAGTTGAACTTGCCCGCTATGCCGAAATCACCTTCGTTGTTTATGCCTTCGATTTCCACGCTGAAATTCTGTATCCTCGAACGTGAGATTATTATGTCGCAAGTGAGGTTGCGGTTGCCGGTACTGTCGGCGGCAAGGCTGTCCTCGGTAAATATTATGTTTAAATATTTGAATACGTTCAATGCGGTAAGTTTGGCGTAAGTCTGGTCCACTGCTTGTTGCGAGAACGGTTTGCCTTTTTCGATGTATGTATTGTTGGCAAGTGTGCTTTCCCGCATGAATTTCGTCTTGTAGTAATAGTCAAGGTCTTCGCCTTTTTCAACCGTGAGCGTCTTGCGCAGTGAATCTCCGCGCAGGTCCGACAATTCATCGACAGCGATGTAGTTCACGTTCTTGATCACGTAACGTTGATGCCTTTTGTTCACCTTGTTGCCGTTTGCATCGATTGTTTGCATGGGATGGACGACCAAGGCCACGTCCACTTGCCGGGGGCCTACCGTGCTGTCCGCGACAAAGCCCACATAGCTTTCGTCGAATGCGTAATAACCGTTGTTGCGTAGCAGGTCGCTGATCCTTTTGCGTTCTTTTTCCAATACGTCCGTGTCGAAACGGTCTCCCGCCCGGACGAGAGAATTGCTGCTGTCTGCTTCGATTATGGCGGCGAGGTTCTTTTCCAAAACGGCATACTCGTAATTCCTGATCCTATACGGTTCGTGTGCCGTGATACTGTAATCGACTTTTGCTTTCTTGCCGTTAAAGCTTGCCATCGCACTTATTTCGGCATTGTGGAAACCTTTATTGACCATGAATTTTTTAAGTTCGGTCACGGTATTCATGGTAGCGACGGAGTCGTAAATTACAGGAGCGTCCCCTATCTTGCGCAAGAAACGGTTTATCCATAATGTGGTGTCGGGACCGGACAGGCTGTAAAGGGACAGGTTGAACGGAATGAAGTCGAACAGTTTGGGATTCGGGGTCTGCCGTAGGTATGTCATCGCCTCGCTTTGCTTTATGTCGCCGTTGTCGCATTTCAAACTTACCTTGTTCAACAGGTAGTCTCCGTCCGGCACATATTTGGTCGTGCTGCACGCTGTGCAAAGCAACAATAGGAAACAACAATATGTGGCAAGTTTTTTAGCGCGCATTTATGCAAGGCGGTGCAGGTATGTTTTATCTACATCTGTTTTACAAAGATAAAGATATTAGTGTTATTTTTGGGACGATTTTATAAAAACAAGCACAACCGTCCTTGTTCATTGTAAATTGTGAAACTCATGAGATTCCTGTTTGTCTTTTTCTTGTTGCTGTTCGGGTCTTCCACTATGGCATTGTCCGCGCAGGATAAGGAAGGGAAACAGAAAGCCAAGATAAAATTCCGTTCAAGGGCCTTGCTTGACGGTGCGGTTCCGGCATTGCCCGGTGAAAACGCGAAAGCTTATTTCCGTGTGGAAGATTTGCGTTTGGGAGCCAACATAACGTATGATAAAATAAGCGCGACGGCCGATGTGGGATTTTCCGGAGGAGAAATTGCCGTCAAAGACATAATTTTCAATTACAGTTTCAAGAACTTCGTAATATCGGCAGGCAATGCGTTCGAGCCGTTTTCCTTGGAGATGCTGATGAGTTCGGCCGACATGATGTTCAACCAGTCGGCATCTTCCGCAATGGCTTTTGGAGACAGCCGTAAGCTCGGGATAACCGGACATTTTCATAACGACAACTGGTATGCCGCCACAGGTGTTTATACGCACAACGACATCAACAATTTTTGGAATGGAGGACAAAAGAATTCCGTTATATCGACTTCAAGGTTGGTTTGGCGTACCAGATTCGGACAATACGGATTGGTACATGCCGGAGGTGCGTTTTCTTTCCGTTCAGCCGATTTGAGCGGAGACAAAAACGTAACCCGCACTTTGTCCAGTGCCGGAGTTTCCGCCATGTTGCCGACGATGTTATCGGCCGGAATTACAAACGCTGCCGAGGAGTTTAAATGGGCGGTGGAATTCCTTCTGCATTCTTCGCGTTTCATGGTGCAGGCGGAATATTATTTTGACCGGTTCAACCGCACGCAAGGCGGGCAATTTTTCTTTTCACATGGAGGTTATGCCCAAGCAGGCTTTCTTATAATCGGGAAGGGCTATGTTTATGATGACGTATTCGGTATCCCATGCCGGCCGTCAAGCGACCGCGC
>JADIMR010000061.1 GCA_017694565.1 Candidatus Enterocola intestinipullorum
AAAAGTCGGCATGCAAGAGCGTTAAGAGAGCTTGGAGTAGCCGCCAAAGGCGGCCGGCACGGAGTGCCGCAATGCCCCATCGGGGCCGCTGCCGAGCAGCGGGGGGTAAAAGGATAGCACAGAAATAAAAATGAGGACCAAAGTCCTCATTTTTATTTCTGTGCTTCCGAACCACTTACTATGTCGATCAGTTCCGAAGTTATGACTCCTTGGCGGGCCCGGTTGTATTGCTGCGTTATGCTTGAAATCATCTTTTCGGCGTTGTCGGATGCGATTTGCATTGCCGTGGTACGTGCGCCGTGTTCGGCAGTGGATGCGTCAAGCAATGTAGCGTACATCTTCATTCTGACCACGATGGGAACCAAGTCGTTTATTAATGTCTCCGGATCGGGTTCAACAAAATAAAGCGTGTTTTCCTTTTTGCCTTCGTCCTTGATTATCGAAAGAGGAAGGTATTGTTCGGTAGTCGGCACTTGTACACCGGCATTCCGGAAATGGTTGTAAAGTATTTCCACGCTGTCGACTTCCCCGGAAAGGAACATCTCAGATAGTTTAAGGGCGAAATCCGAAGCCGAAGCGTAATCGGGTTTTTCTGCCAGCATCATGTAATCGCGGATTGCGTTTTTTCCACTGCGGCGGGCATATTCGCTGATTTTTTTCCCTATTGTTATGAGTATTATCTCATGTCCTGCCTTTTGATGCCTTTCGTATGCGGCGTTTACAAGACGTTGGATATTCGAATTGTATGTTCCGCACAAACCGCTGTTCGACGAGATGGCGACCAACGCCACCTTTTTTATTTCGCGGGGCGTGGCAAGAGGCAGATGCAGTTCTTCGCTATCCATCGAACCGAGATAACGGGCGAGAACTTCACCCAATTTGTCCTTGTACGGTACAAATTGCAGGGTACGGTCGCTGGCTTTCCGCAATTTTGCTGCGGAAACCATTTTCATCGCCGAAGTTATCTTTCTCGTTGAAGATACCGATGCGATTCTTGCCCTTATTTCCTTTAATGAAGACATCCGGCTATTTTATAATTAATTTAATGATTCGGAAGCGATACTCATGACCGCTATTTTTCTAATCACTAACTGCTAACTCTTGTATTGTGCCGCGACTGCAGCCGCCTCTTGGGTCAGGATTGCTTTCACTTTGTCGTCGATGACGCCGCTTTTAAGCACAGCCAAAACATCCTCGGCATGTTTGGTTTCCAGCAGTTGCAGGAAATTCTTTTCAAAATCGGCAACTTTGTCTTTGGGTACATCCTTCAACAAGCCGTTTGTGCCGCAGAATATGATTGCGACTTGTTTCTCTACCGTCAGGGGAGTGTACTGGTTTTGTTTCAGGATTTCCACGTTCTTCGCGCCTTTGTCCAATATGGCCTGGGTCGTCGGGTCTATCTCGGCGCCGAATTTGGTGAAAGCTTCCAATTCACGGTACTGTGCCTGGTCGAGTTTCAGTGTCCCGGCAACTTTTTTCATGCACTTGATTTGGGCGTTTCCACCTACGCGGGATACCGATATTCCGACATTGATGGCGGGACGCACTCCTTCGTGGAACAAGTCCGATTCCAGGAATATCTGTCCGTCGGTGATAGAAATCACGTTTGTCGGAATGTAAGCCGACACGTCGCCGGCCTGTGTTTCGATAATCGGCAATGCTGTAATCGAACCTCCGCCTTTCACCATGTCTTTTATGGATTCGGGAATGTCGTTCATCTTACGGGCCACGTCATCGTTGTTGATGATTTTCGCGGCACGCTCCAACAAACGGGAATGCAGGTAGAAAATATCGCCTGGGTATGCTTCACGTCCGGGCGGACGGCGCAGGATCAAGGATACTTCGCGGTATGCGACGGCTTGCTTTGACAAATCGTCGTATACTATCAAGGCATCGCGGCCTGTATCACGGAAATATTCGGCTATGGCCACGCCAGCATACGGTGCATAGTATTGCATGGCTGCTGGGTCTGAGGCCGTCGCGGAAACGACGATGGTATAATCCATTGCCCCGTGTTTCTCCAAAGTATCCACAAGATTCGCAATCGTGGACCCTTTTTGACCGATACCGACGTATATGCAGTATACGGGTTTCCCGTCCAAATAGTTTTGCCTTTGGTTTATTATAGTGTCTATCGCTATCGCGGTCTTGCCAGTTTGACGGTCTCCGATAATAAGTTCGCGTTGTCCGCGGCCTATTGGAATCATCGCGTCGATGGCCTTGATACCTGTTTGCAAGGGTTGGTTCACAGGTTGCCTGAACAATACGCCGGGAGCTTTCCTTTCCAACGGCATTTCGTAGGCCTTGCCAGTAATCGGGCCTTTGCCGTCGATCGGTTCGCCCAAGGTGTTTATGACCCTGCCTAACATGCTCTCGCTTGCCATTATCGAAGCGATGCGGTGCGTGCGTTTTACAGTATATCCTTCTTTTATGAGTTGTGTGGGACCCAACAGCACAACGCCCACATTATCTTCTTCCAAGTTTTGAACAATGCCCATAAGCCCGTTTTCGAACTCCACAAGCTCGTTGGCTTGCACTTGGTTCAGCCCGAAAACGCGGGCAACGCCGTCGCTTACCTGAAGCACTTGGCCCACTTCTTCAAATTCGAGTTTGTCTTTGAAACCTTCGAGTTCCTTTTTCAGTACGCTCGATATTTCACTTGGCTTTATGTCCGGCATATTTGTAAAGTTTTGATAATTGTCCTTTTATGCTTGCATCCATGCGTTTGCCTTCTACGTCCAATATGAACCCGCCCACGATGGAGGGGTCGGTTTTCGTCCTGAGTTCGACTTTTTCGGCATCACAGATGTTTTCGACGAATTTTTCTATCCGTGATAAAGACTTGTCTTTTATATCGGAAGCCGTCGTTACGGTACTGACTACGATATTTTTGTCCTTACGGTAGAGTTGTTCGTACATTCGAGCAATCGACCCCATGTAGCTTTCCCGCTTTTTGCTTACGACGAAAACAATGAACGATTTCAGTTCCTTCGATGGTTTGTCGCCGGCAGCTTTCGTAAGCAGGCTGATTTTGTCGTCATCGTTTATTGTAGGCGACGACAAGGCATGTTTCAGACCGGGAACGGTTTCAAAAGCGGTAGTCATGGTGCAAATGCCTTTGTATACCGCGTCTTCCTTGCCCTTGTCCTTCGCGCTGGAGTACAGCGCCCTTGCATACCGTATGGCTATCAGTCCGTCGTTCATGGTTCAGTTATGATGCCGGAGTAGCTCCGGTTTGTTCTTTAAGCAAGCGGTCGATGTATTTGCTCTGTTCCGTCTTGTCTTGCAGTTCGCGTTTCAATATGTTCTCCGCTATGCCGATTGACAACGATGCTATTTCTTGGCGAATTTCCATAATCGCATGCTCCTTGTCGCGTTTAATCTGCTCGTGGGCATCGTCTATTATTTTTTGTGCTTCGACTTTTGCCTGCGCCTTGGCTTCGGAAATCATTTTTTCATTGATTGCCTTGGTTTCTTTGAGCATTTTGAGTTGTTCGGCTTGGGCCGCATTGATTATGTCTTTGCCTTTTTGCTCCAATCCGGCCAAAGCCAAGGTCGCTTCTTCCGCTTTTTGAAGCGAATCGGCGATATGCTTTTGACGGGTTGCGATGGAGCCCATTATGTAAGGCCAGGCAAATTTCGCCAAGATGGCAAAAACAAGTGTAAATGCCACCAGCATCCATATTACCAAGCCCGATTCAGGGAGGAAAAGATTCATGCGAAAAAATTTTAAGTGGGTGCCGGACCGTGCATCGTCGGAAGCCGGCACTTGTCCTGGATTGTTATAATAATATTGCCATTGCGCAGATAATGATGGCGAACAATGTTACACCTTCTATAAGCGCGGCTGCAATAATCATGCTCGAACGTATGTCTCCGGCAGCTTCGGGCTGGCGGGAGATTGCTTCCATGGCGGTTCCGCCGATACGACCGATACCCCAACCGGCACCAATAATTGCGATACCTGCACCGAGGCAAGCCCCGATTTTTGCTAACACTGTCAAGTCTACGCTTGCTACAGCGTCAAGAAGAATTGATAACAACATGACTTTTTTATTTTTAAGTGAATACTTTTATTTTGTTTTTTACTAAATGACCATTCCGGCTTTTACCCTGCCGCTTGGATTTCCTTACCGCTTTCTTTCTTTTCTTTATGTTCGTCCACCTGGGCCAAGCCGATGAATATCGCTGACAACATGGTGAATACGTAGGCCTGGATGAATGCCACTAACAATTCCAGCATGTACATGAACACCGAGAACAGCACTGACACTACCGCTACTCCGCTGCCTACTGCAACTCCCATGATTGCGGTAAATATGAATATCAATGAAACAAGGACAAGGATAATCATGTGTCCTGCAAAAATGTTCGCGAACAAACGGACCATCAATGCAAACGGTTTTGTAAGCGTCGAAATGAATTCGATCAGGGGCATCAAAGGTATCGGGACTTTTAACCAAGTCGGGACATCTCCCCAAAAAATGTCTTTCCAATAACCTTTCGTACCGAACACGTTGGTGATTACGTATGTAAATAACGCTAATACAAGAGTTACGGATATATTGCCAGTCAAATTCGCACCGAACGGGAAAATTGGGACAAGTCCCATGAGGTTGTTAATCAAGATGAAGAAAAATACCGTCAGCAGGTATGGCGCGAAACGTGGTGCCTTGTCTCCCAACGCGGGTTTTAGAATATCGTCGTTGAGATACAGTATCACCACTTCCATTATGTTGTGGAACTTGCCGTGGACTGCCAAAGGCTTTTTCCTGTATGTCCTTGCCATCGGCAGGAAAATCAATAGAAGCAAGGTGCATGAAAGCAGCAATGCGAAAACATTGCGGGTAATCGACAAGTCGAACGGCCTTGTGATTTCTCCCGTCGAAGACAATTCCACGATTTTGCCGTCGTACTGTCCGCCGTGTTGTATGAAGAAGCCTTTATAAGTGTCGCCGTGGGTTACTTTCGACGAGCTGAAAACAAACCAGCCTCTTTCAGCACTATGTACTATTACGGGCAGGGGAACGGCAACCGCGTGTCCGTTGATTTCGGTTATGTGATATTCGTAGGAATCGCCTATGTGTCCGAAAATGACCTCCTTGGCATCAAATGTTTTTCCGTTGTCCTCACCATTTGCAGCGGCATGGTCTGCTGCAAACGCGCATGGCGGCAACAGTAGGAAAACGAAGCACAATATGTTCCTGATGTTTCTCATTTTTCCGTTTTGTCTGTATTCATCGGCTCCTTGTGCGAAAGAGTCCCGTTTTCAGAAATAGTTACGGTTACTCGTGCGCCGATATATGTTTCGGCAGCCATCAAAGCCAAATATTCCACGAAAAAGCGTATCAGTAGTCCGCTGTTTGCTCCCTCCGTCTTGACCATCATGACGTAAGCCGCTACGAAAATCACAGCCCCAAGCATCTTGATGGTCTTGAATGCCATGAAAAAACGTGTATTCTTGCTGTGCATCAGGGATTTGTACCCCATTATGCAGAATAGTGCCTCAAAAGCCGCGAAAAAAGCAGGAATCGAAAGGAAATTGAGGCTGTACGGATAGCCCATTAAAAGTTGATGGACAAGGAACATGACTATTTCCGTCCCGACAATGGTTCCGGCAAGAATTGCAATTATTTTGGGTAGCTTCATCGTTATGCTGTTTTTAGTTGGCAGGTTCAATGCAAATCACCGCTTTGTTGTCATGTATCTCGGCGAATCCTCCCTTGATGGCGAAACTCAATTTCTCCCCGTCCTTTTCGGGGCATACTTCCACCTTGCCGGCAGCCAGTGCCGACACTATCGGGGCATGTCCGTCCAATGCGGTAAAAGGTGCTTTTTTGCTTGGTACTGATACCGACCATGCTTCGGCATCATACAATGTACTTTCCGGTGATATTATTGAAACTTGCATTTAAGTCCGTTATGCTTGGGTTGTCTCTTTCAATAATTTTTCTCCTTTTGCTATGGCATCGTCGATTGTTCCGACCAAATTGAATGCGGCTTCGGGATATTGGTCGCATTCGCCGTCCATAATCATTTTGAAGCCTCGGATTGTCTCTTCTATGGGGACCATCGCGCCTTTCAGTCCTGTGAACTGTTCAGCCACATGGAATGGTTGCCCGAGGAAACGTTGCACCCTGCGGGCGCGGTTTACCGCTATTTTGTCCTCTTCCGACAATTCTTCCATACCGAGGATGGCGATGATATCCTGCAATTCCTTATAGTGCTGCAACAATGCGATTACCCTCATTGCGGTTTCGTAATGTTCCCGACCTACTATGTTGGGGTCGAGGATACGCGATGACGACTCCAATGGATCGACTGCCGGATAAATGCCCAACTCCGTTATTTTGCGGCTTAACACCGTTGTCGCGTCCAAATGGCTGAAAGTCGTCGCGGGTGCGGGGTCGGTCAAGTCGTCGGCTGGCACGTATATGGCTTGCACCGATGTGATGGAACCGTGTTTGGTGGATGTTATGCGTTCCTGCATTTGTCCCATTTCGGTGGCAAGGGTAGGTTGGTAGCCTACGGCCGACGGCATTCGTCCGAGCAGAGCGGAAACTTCCGAACCGGCCTGCGTGAAACGGAATATGTTATCAATGAAGAACAATATGTCGTTGCCTTTGCCGCTGCCGTTGTCGGCGTCGCGGAACGATTCGGCGACAGTCAATCCTGACAAGGCTACGGAAGAACGGGCTCCCGGCGGTTCGTTCATCTGCCCGAATACCAAGGATATGCGTGAATTTTCCAGTGCTTTTTTGTCCACTTTTGTCAAATCCCAGTCGCCGGCTTCCATGCTTTTTTTGAATTCTTCGCCATAGTCCATCACGTTGGACTCCAACATCTCACGCAACAGGTCGTTGCCCTCGCGGGTTCTTTCCCCGACTCCCGCGAACACGGAATATCCGCCGTAACCTTTTGCGATGTTGTTGATAAGTTCCATAATCAGCACTGTCTTGCCGACACCGGCACCGCCGAACAAACCGATTTTACCGCCTTTCAAGTACGGTTCGAGCAGGTCGATGACTTTTATGCCGGTAAAAAGGATTTCTTTGGAAGTCGCCAATTCCTCGTATGATGGCGGTTGCCTGTGGATGGGGTATTCGTTTGTGCGGTCGATTTCTCCTATGCCGTCGATGGCATCTCCAGTTACGTTCAGCAGACGGCCTTTGATCTGGTCCCCCGTGGGCATGGATATGGGTTTGCCCATCGGTTTGACTTCCATGCCGCGAACCAAGCCGTCGGTGGAATCCATTGCAATCGATCTTACCGAATTTTCTCCTATGTGTTGTTGGCATTCCAAGACAAGGACTTGCCCGTTGGGACGGGTAACCTGCAAGGCTTCGTAAATCTTGGGGAGTGAGTCGCCTCCTTTTTCGAAGTAAACGTCTACGACAGGACCGATTACCTGTGTGACTTTTCCAATAGATTGAGTTGCCATATTTTAGCTTAGTTGTATTATCCGGACCATTTGCGGTCCCGTCTGCATTTAACCGACCGTAAATATACTAAAAAATCCGTTCAGCGTATCGCAGAAATGATTTTTTAATTTTTTTAGTGGATAGCGGTTAGTTAGGGTAGGTGTCGCGTATTGGAAGTACGGTGCTTATGGTGGTACATTTCCTCTGTGGGCGGGAAAAATCCTTTTTACGGGATTTTTGAGGGGATAGGACAAAGACAAGACAAGGGCAGTGCCGTTTTGCGGCACTGCCCTTGTCTGAAAATCGATAGCCGCAAAGCGGCTATCGATTTTCAGACATACAGTTTTTCCTGCATCGCCTTTACGTTTTCGTCATCAAGGTAATCGTCATACTCCGTCACCTTGTCGATTGTTCCGTTAGGTGTCAGTTCGATAATGCGGTTGCACACGGTTTGTATGAATTCGTGGTCGTGCGAAGCCATCAGCACGATGCCTTTGAATGTTTTAAGGGCGTTGTTGAAAGCCTGGATCGATTCCAGATCCAAATGGTTTGCCGGGGAGTCGAGTACGAGGGCGTTGGCATTTTTGAGCATCATGCGGGAAATCATGCAACGCATTTTTTCCCCTCCCGACAGGACTCCCGCTTTTTTGTATATTTCCTCTCCTGCGAAGAGCATTCTGCCCAAGTATCCCCGTACAAAGGACTCCGTGGTGTCGGGCGAGTATTGCGCCAACCAGTCCACGAGGTTCAGGTCGGTGTTGAAGAAACTCGAATTGTCCAAAGGCAGGTATGCAGTCGTTATTGTTTGTCCCCAATTGTATGTGCCGCTGTCGGCATGTTCATTACCGTTGATGATTTCGAAAAGTGCTGTCATGGCTCTCGGATCGC
Source organism: Candidatus Enterocola intestinipullorum (assembly GCA_017694565.1). GTDB lineage: Bacteria > Bacteroidota > Bacteroidia > Bacteroidales > Paludibacteraceae > Enterocola > Enterocola intestinipullorum. The sequence goes on from JADIMR010000061.1 coordinate 8,310, forward strand.
GCGAAACGAATGCTATCTTGTCGTTTTTCTCAACATTGAAATTGACGTCTTTGAACAGTACCGTGCCGTCTTCCAATGTTTTAGACAACCCCTTTACTTCCAAAATCATGTTTCCGGGTTCCCTGTCCGGTGTGAAAATGATGCCGGGATATTTTCTCGTGGACGGTTTTATTTCTTCCACGTTCAACTTCTCCAACATTTTGCGCCGGCTTGTGGCTTGTTTGGATTTGGCCACGTTCGCGCTGAAACGGCGGATGAACTCTTCCAACTCCTTGCGTTTCTCTTCGGCTTTCTTGTTCTGCATCTGTTGCTGGCGCAGGGCAAGCTGGCTTGACTGGTACCAGAACGAATAGTTTCCGGCAAACATTTGTATCTTGCCGTAATCGATGTCTATGGTATGGGTGCTGACAGCATCCAGGAAGTGGCGGTCGTGCGAAACTACCAATACCGTGTTTTCGTAATCGGCAAGGTAGTTCTCCAACCACCGTATGGTGTCTATGTCGAGGTCGTTGGTAGGCTCGTCCAACAGCAAATTGTCGGGCTTGCCGAAAAGTGCGCGGGCCAAAAGGATACGCACTTTTTCCTTACCGCTCATTTCCTTCATGAGCTTGTAGTGGCAGTCTTCTTTTATGCCCAGGCTGCTCAACAACGACGCTGCGTCGCTTTCCGCATTCCAACCGTCCATTTCAGCGAATGCTTCTTCGAGTTCCGAGGCACGGATGCCGTCCTCTTCCGAAAAATCTTCCTTGGCGTAGATGGCATCTTTTTCTTCTTTTACTTTCCAAAGCTTTTCGTGTCCCATCATCACCGTGTCGAGGACAGAGAATTCATCGAACTCGAAGTGGTCCTGTTTCAATACGGACAGACGTTCATTGTGCCCGAACGTCACGGTTCCGCGAGTAGGGTCGAGGTCCCCGCTCAAAATGCGCAGGAATGTGGATTTACCGGCTCCGTTCGCGCCTATTACGCCGTAGCAGTTGCCGGCGGTGAATTTTAAGTTTACATCCTGGAAGAGGACTCTCTTACCGAATTGTATTGCAAGATTGTTTACTAAGATCATTTTTGCAGGTTTCAGGTTACTGGTTACAATACTAACCACTACTCACTAATCAACTTTTCTGCGGTTTTCCGCATTTCATCGGCCAAGGCATCGGCTTCGGCCTGTGTGCGGGCTTCGCTGTATATGCGGATTATCGGCTCGGTGTTGGATTTGCGGAAGTGTACCCATTTGTCGGGGAAATCGATTTTTACGCCGTCGCATGTATCGATTTGTTCGTTGGCGAAAAGCGTTTTCATTTTATCGAGTATCGAATCGGGGTCCGTACCGGGTTTCAGGTCCAAACGCTGTTTCGACATGAAATACGCGGGATATTCTTTTCGCAGTTCGGACACCTTTTTTCCTTTTTTTGCCAACAGGGTAAGGAAAAGTGCTATGCCCACCAAGGCATCGCGGCCGTAATGGCATTCAGGATAAATCACGCCTCCGTTTCCTTCCCCTCCTATTACGGCAGAGCATTCTTTCATTTTTTCAACGACGTTTACTTCTCCTACTGCCGCCGCATAGTATTCTCCGCCGTGTTTTACGGTGATGTCTTTCAATGCGCGGGTAGAGCTGAGGTTCGAAACGGTATTGCCCGGCGTCAGCGAAAGCAGGTAATCGGCAACGGATACCAATGTATATTCTTCTCCGAACATTTTGCCGTCTTCGCATATCATGGCAAGCCTGTCCACGTCGGGATCCACCACGAATGCCACGTCGCGCCCGCCTTTTGCCATAAGTCCCATTATGTCGCCAAGATTCTTTTCCAATGGCTCGGGATTATGGCAGAAATTGCCTGTCGGCTCCCCGTACAGTACTTTCACGTCCTTGACACCGAGAGCGTCTAACAGTTTAGGCAGGATTATGCCGCCGACAGAATTGACGCAGTCCAATGCGACCTTGAAACCGGCCTTGCGTATGGCTTCCGTGTCAACGGCATTCAGCGACAAGACTTTTTCAATATGGATGCCAGTGTAATCCTTGCTGCGGATCTTTCCTAATTTTTCAACAGTGGCGAAGTCGAAATCTTCGGATTCCGCAATAGCCAGGACTTCCTCCCCGTCTTTTTTCGACAGGAATTCCCCGTCGGCGTTCAACAGTTTCAGTGCGTTCCATTGCTTCGGGTTATGGCTTGCGGTTATTATGATTCCGCCGTCGGCATTTTCCCCCGTTACGGCAAGTTCAGTCGTCGGAGTTGTGGCAAGGTCTATGTCGCACACGTCAAATCCCATGCCGGACAAGGTCGATGTTACAAGGTTCTTGACCATGCTCCCCGACATGCGGGCATCCCTGCCTACGACTATCAGGTTGCTTTTTGCCGTCTTACGGATGAATGCGGCGTAGGCTGCCGTGAATTTTACCACGTCCAGCGGACTTAGGCCATCTCCCGGTTTTCCGCCTATGGTTCCCCTTATTCCGGAGATTGATTTTATAAGACTCACTTCAACTAATTAATAATTAAAAATTTATAATTATGATTACTTTGTCAGGTTATAGGTCTATGTTTGACTTCGTCCAAATTCGGCTGCACTGATTTTATCCAAAGCTGGCTGCACTCGACATAACCCACGCAAGCGTGGTTCTGTTCTCATTTGCTCAGCTTTTCGGCATAACCCACGCAAGCGTGGTTCTGCTTTCGTTTGCGCGAATTTTCAGGTTACAGTAAGCACCTCTTAATATGACTGCATTATGCTCATGTTTGGAACTCCCCCCTTGGGGGTATAAGACAATGCAATGCGGAATTAGCAAGCGGCACATAGTGACGCTTGCTAATTCCGTACCGTGAAATCAACTATTTCTATGCGTATGGTTTCCACGGCCTGGTATTGGTCGGACGGTCCGAGCTGGGAATCTATCAGCAGCATGGCTTCCGAACCGTGGCGCAGGCATGCGGCGGCATCGTTCCAACCCGAGCATGGGTCGGTGCCCCCCGGTGTGAAAACGAATACTTCTCCTTCTCTTGTCCCGGTGTTCCCCCCGACTTGTATGTCGTCCATGTTGTAAGAGTTATAGCGCATTACGCAAGTCGTGCCTTCCGCCACCGGACGTGCTTCCGGGTCGTGTTTTATCAGGCGTACGTAAGCCCCCCTGTGGGTTTGGAAATACAGGTTTTCGGGCCAGGGCGCAGGCAGGGAAAAACAATAAGCGGAATCAGTGGAAAATTCCAGATTGTTGCGTTGGCGGTAATTGTCGAACGCCGCTTTTTCGGCTTTGCGTTTGTCGGCGTAAGTTTCAGTCGCGCAAGACGCAAGACTTGCCGCAATCACGGCAAGAAAAAACGTTATCGGATTTAATATTGCCTTTTTCATTCGACAGATAAAACATGTATGATATAAACCAATGGTGTGTAAGGTCCTACTTTTTTGCCGTCTCCCGATACTCCGTAGGCCAGATGCGAGGGAAGCAGTATCATAGCTTCCGCGCCGTCTTTGAGCAGGGTAACGCCTGTCTCTTATACACATCTCCGAGCC
>JADIMR010000062.1 GCA_017694565.1 Candidatus Enterocola intestinipullorum
CGAAATGCTGGATGGTGTTGTAAAACGGGTCAAGCGCGACGCTTATTTGTAGTGTGTCGCCCACATACAGAGTGTCGCCGCAGGCCGGTTTCGAACTGTTTACCGCATATTCGGCAACGGTAATCAGCGGAGACATGGCCTCTGGTATCATCTTGTCCAATTTGTCGCATCCGCAGACCATACAGACAAGTGTTATAAACAAAGGTACGCGCTTACTCATACGCTACAAACGCTTTTCGCAATGCAAAGTTATGATTTTTCTGCCAAAGTTTTCCCTTTCTCCGCCTTGATGCACATATTATTCTTATTTTTGCAAGTAGTTAAATAAAGCATATATCGGCTATTATTCGTATTTAAGGACAATTTATGCAACCAAACGTCAAAATAGTGATGTTTTCCGCGCCTTCCGGGGCGGGAAAAAGCACGATAATAAAATATTTGATGGAGCAGGCCGGACTTCCATTGGAGTTTTCCGTTTCAGCCACGAGCCGTCCGCCGAGAGGAAACGAACGCGACGGCGTGGAGTATTATTTCATGACTTCCGACGAGTTCCGCAACCGCATAAATGCCGGGGATTTCGTGGAATATGAAATGGTTTATAAAGACCGTTATTACGGTACATTGAAAAGCGAGTTGCACCGTATAGCCGCATCCGGCAAAGCGACTGTCATGGATGTCGATGTGAAAGGCGCCTTGAATATCAAGAGGCAATACGGGGACAACGCACTTGCGGTTTTCGTAATGCCTCCCGATATCGCCACGCTCCGCAGCCGTTTGGAAAAACGCGGAACCGATTCGGCGGAAACAATAGATGAACGGGTACGGAAAGCAGAGTATGAAATGAGTTTCGCCTCCCGATTCGATAAAATCATAGTAAATGCTGACTTACACGTTGCCGAACAACACGCCGCCGAGGTCGTACGCGAATTTCTTGGATGATTTGGCAGGAACTGGTCGTGCGCGGATCGGATTATATTGCGGGTCATTTAATCCGATACACAATGCACATACCGCGCTATGCAGTTATTTGCTCGAAAAAGAGGATTTGCAGAAAATATTATTGGTGGTTTCGCCGCGTAATCCGTTCAAGCGGCAATCGGAACTGATGAATGACGATTTGCGTTTGACGCTTGCGCGCCTTGCCGTGGAAGACACGCCCGGTATCGAGGTGTCCGATGTGGAAATGCAGTTGCCACGGCCGTCTTATACGATAAACACTATCCTGAAACTGAAACAGATGTACTCCGACAAGGATTTCGTGTTGATAATGGGGGCGGACAACATCGGCAGGTTCGACCATTGGAAAGATTATGGGCGCATACTGTCCGAAACGGCCGGTATAATCGCATTCCGTCGTCCCGGTTATGAGAATGCAAACTCCCCATTTCCGCAGATAAGGATTGTGGACAACCCGCTTATGGATGTTTCGTCCACGGAAATACGCCGCAAGCTCCGCGATGGCGTACAAGTGTCGGGATTGGTATGTCCCAAGGTCGAAAAATACCTGACCGGGCTAATCGGTGAAAACGGTTACGAAAGTTTGTTTAAATAAAAATCTTGTATCTTTGTATTTCTCCTCCAACATGAAAAATATGAAAAGGACATGTTTGTTGCTGTTCGCAGCGTTGTTTTACGGCGGTGTTTGCTCCGCGTTCGTGCTGCCGTCCGATGATGGCCACTTCTGCCGTTTGTCGCAAGACGGCAAAGCCTTGTTGAAAACGGATTTCAGAACGGCGGCCGATGATACCCTGCTGGTGTTCAAGAATATGCGGGTAGAATCATTGGACAGCGTGGAATCATTCGAAATAAGTCCCGACGGTGCGAGAATCCTGTTGTCGCGGGGCTGCGGCGACAATTATGTATACCGCATTGAAAGCAACCGTTGCGATCCACTTTCCGCAAGCGGCAGGCAATATTGTCCGGTGTTTTCCCCTGACGGTAAAAAAATCGCATTTGTCAAGGACGGCGACGTATATGTAAAACGTTTGGAATACAATACGGAGATACGGGTTACGGAAGACGGGGACGAAGGAGTGTGCAACGGCAGGCGCGGTGAAGATTACCGCGAGGCGTTCGGTCAGGATTTCCTATTGGAATTTTCCCCCGACGGCATGTATCTTCTGTTTGCCAAGGATAACGGGGTACGGTTGTACAGTCTGCAATACAAATGGACAAAAAGCATCAGCATATCGGGCGGGGACGCATATTATGTGACCAATGCCAAGTGGAGCAGCGACGGCAACAGCATAATACTTGCCTGCATGGACGAAAAACAGGTCAGGTTCAGCTTGCTCAAAGCGAATGCGTCTACTTTGGTGGCCAAGACAATCTACAATTACGAGGCAACGCCGTTCGTTTCTCCTTTGTCGGCAACATTCTTGCAAATAGTTCCGGGCAAGGACGATATATTGCTCATGGTGGACAAGGACGGCATCCGCACGCTTTATCGTTTGAATGCCAACGGAAAAGTAATTAACGCCGTGTCCGACGGGAAATCCTGCGTAACGGCTTTTTACGGTGTGGACGGCCAGAAAACGTATTTCCAGACGGCGCAGGCGGGTTCGTGGCAACGCGACTTGTGCGCCGCGCCTTTGTCGGGCGGAAAATCTTCGGTTATTGCGGGCGACAGCGCGGTAAATTCGGCATGTCTGACGGGAAGTTCCAAATATTTGTTGCTTGAACGGCAATATCAATGTTCGGGCAAACAGGTGTCTGTCATAAATGCCGCCGGCAAACAACAGGTCGTGCTGGAACGGATTCCCGGCATTGAAGGCAGGAAGATAACCGGCGTCAACGGAGTTCCCGTGGCGATAACCCCCGCTGCCGGACAGTGCGGGGCATTGGTAGTATTGGCTGCGGCATACGAG
>JADIMR010000063.1 GCA_017694565.1 Candidatus Enterocola intestinipullorum
ATGTCGTTTCGCCAGCTTCGGAGGTATCGAATGACGCGCCCGTTCCGAGCGGGTTGCCGGCAGCGTCGTACCATTGCAATGTGCCGTCATGCGAAACAATCAATTCCGAAAGGCTTTTGCTGCCAGCCGACGCGCACTCGCTGTATGCATAGCCCTCGGCATCCACTATAACTGTGGGAGCTTCCGTGTTTGCCTTTACAAGTATGCGTACCGCAACGGCGGCACTCGGACACTTGCCAGTTTCGGTATTCGTTACATAATATGTTACATCCTGCGCGACTGTCATGTCTATTTCTGCAGGCACGAACTCTTGCGTGAGAGCCGCATCGGTGTACCATGTAAGAGTCTCGTATGGGGCTTCCACCAATGTGGACAACGACAATGTTCCGCTTTCCGCAGCACATTCATTATACGCATAGCCGTTTGCATCGGTATCTACCGTGGGCTTTGCGGATATGGCCTTGATTTTGATTTTTACTTCCGCTTTCTCGCTCTCGCACTCGCCCGGCTTGGTATTTGTTACATAACATACGTACTCGCCTGCCGCCGCCGTGTCGAATACCGGATTATCGATTTCGTTTCCGCTCTCGTCATACCATCTCAACCCCGACTTGTCCGAACTCACAAGCTCTGAAAGCGGCTTGCTGCCCACTACCGCGCACTCGTTGTAGGCATAGCCCTCGGCATCCACTATAACTGTGGGAGCTTCCGTGTTTGCCTTGATAAGTATGCGTACCGCAACCGCCGCACTCGGACACTTGCCTGTTTCGGTATTTGTTACGTAATACGTTACATCTTGCGCGACTGTCATGTCTATTTCTGCAGGCACGAACTCTTGCGTGAGTGCCGCATCGGTGTACCATGTCAAAATCTCGTATGGAGATTCCACTAATGTGGACAACGACAATGTTCCGCTCTCCGCAGCACAAATTTCATACGTGCCATCCACTACATCGGAAGTAGTAACGGGCAAAGCTGAAATACCTTTAATGGTTACATGAATCTGCAAAGTATCGCTTGCGCAAAGATTGTGTTCCGTATCGGTAAACGTAACATAATAAGTATCATGATCGCAAACGGCGGACTTATCTATTTCAGCAGGATCCAACACCTGCGTAAGCGCATCGTCAGTGTACCATGAAAGAACGCCGTCACTATAATTGCCCGACAATAAAGTCTCCAAGTCTAAAATCCCGCTTTCCGCACAAGACACATAATTTTGCCCTTCCAAAGAAGTCGTAGGCTTGGGTGTTTGCCCTTTGAGAGTAATCTGATCTCGATCGTACCAGCCAGCGTTTGTTTGATCTTCAAATGTGGCAAATGTATCGCTATTGGAACTTGAAATCCAGATTCTCAACATTTTATTTACACTTGCTGTAACATACGAAGAATAACGCAATTTCAATGATACGGTAAGTTGATCTTCTGGCTGCATGGTCCCAATATTCCATAAGATCTGCTTTGTTGTTTCATCATATGAGATACCGGCATCACCACTCAAGAACTCAACTCCGTCAGGCAACGCCTCGGAACTTACTTGAACATTCTCCTGATCTGCCACTGAATTAAGATTCTTGATTGTCCACGTAAGGGAAATCTCTTCTCCTACACAATACGCATGATCCGCAACAATCGTCTGGGTCAACTGGTAACTGTCGCAATCATTCACTGTAAGGGTTATCGGGTTGCTTTCAACCGGCCCGCATGTAAAATCAGTCGTCGCTCTCGAAATAAGCAACTTATATTGCCATCCATCTTCCGCGTCTGCCGGGAAAGTATACGCCTTATTTGTATTCACACCTTCGGCATCCTCCCATATTATTCCCCCATCCTTGCTGACCTGCCATAAATAAGTGTTTGCATATAATATTTCAGGAGCGATAATTTGCTTGTTCTCCTGCCCACGACACATATCAGTATCAACTAAATCGGCAGAGAATGAAGGCATATAACGGATATTAAAAGAAACACCTTCCGCCGAAGAACGAAGGCAGACATCTTTGCCTTTGTACTGTTCCTTTACATTTACAGTTACCGTATATATTACACCAGGAATCCAGTTCAAGCCGTCTTTAAATGTTTCCAAATCCACATCTACATAGCCTTTTGCAAGGTCTTCCGCATTTATTTGAACAAAATCGCTGGTATACTCAACAGCACCGGTTGCAGAGGAACCTGAAGGAATCGCAAATTTGCTTGTAATCGAATAAAAAACAGCATCTGTAATATTTGCAAATCTTATTCGTACAGACGGATAATCGAATATCGGTTTTCCATCGGAATCCAATTCTCCACAAATATTTGCCACAGAACCCTCAGCAAATTCAATTGTCGGATCAGCAAGACAATCGATACTCATGGTCAATAATTCCTCCGACCTAAAACACTCCAAAGAATTAGTTGGATCTACAAGTTTGTTTTCAATGCTTTCCGCCAAAGTATCTGCATCCGTATTTTTCGACGTGGCAACAGCGACAAATGTTACAGTATCCGGAATATAATCGAAATAATCTTCCGACACTACAAACGTATAGTTTTCACTAGTCTCATTATAAGTCATTTTGCCTATATAATCATAGCTGCCAGTTGTTTCATCATATATGAACAACATCACCTGCGGATCAGCTCCCAACATACCCTCATCAAACTTAGGAACTACGACTGTGTACGTATCGCTTAAATCTTTCATGACAACTTCTGTACCCGTAACAGTAGATCCTCCTTCTTCGTACTCGAAATGCGCATTTATCACCGGCTGGCAAGCCACAAGACGTATATCGTCTATCAAGATATCATAACCTGTACCGGTACTTCCGTCCGAATATATACGAATTCGGTAATAACCTGCCCGATCAGGCAATTCCACGTCTTCGTCTGTAACAATAGGATACCAGTTGTCGTGATGTTTTACTGTCTGGGTCGCCGATACCCATGTGTCCCAATTAGCGTCATCGGGATCATTGGAAACCGGATTATAATCTATAGATATTGTCATTGAGACTCCCTGTCCACCTGAAGAAGTTTCGGACCAATATTTTGCAATAGAAGCGATATGTGCAGAAAAGCGAACTGTTGAACCTGGGACCATCTTTACCATTTCTTCATCTGTAAGCACGTGTTCGTATGCCAATGTCTCGTCATTCTCGGCATAATTTATCATCAAAGCCAACCCATATTCAGTAGCAAGATCGCTCTGTTCGTTTTTGGTATGATCTCTGAATTTAATACCGCTTTGTGTCGGATAAACATAGCCCCTATACCAGTTTCCTCCATCTCCCTCATTTGTGGTACGATTTTTATCCGTGCAATTTTCTACACTTTCTTCAGGTTGGTTTGTCCCATCTCCGCAACCGCACCAATAAGGATCTGCCACAAGCGCATAATCACCGTCATTAATCTTTCGGGGATATGGGCGATAGGTGTAGCCTTGCATTCCTTCCAATTCCTTACGACCTGTGTAAGACGAAACAGTTCCAAAATCTTGTTCAAAAACAGTCACGGTTTTCGTTTCGCCCGTACAAACAGGAGCAAATCCCATGAGCCATGTATTTTCCGACTCAAAAGTCTCACCCGTATCGGTTGTAACCGTCAATCTGAAACGAGAAGTCTTAGCCGGAAACTGATTCCGGTTCACCGTTATTTGCGAAGTAGTCGTATTAGCTACCAAATTCCATGTCGATTCTCCTTCGATCTGATATTCCCACTTGTAATTGCTAACCTTGATACTATTGTCCTCTATAAAAGATTGTAAGACGAACTCATCAATTTTTGAATCAACATAAAAAGTCGAGGAATAAATATATACCGGAACATATTCCTCACATGATATATCATGAGGAAACCAGTTTTTTTTATCGTCTGAAGCACTCCATATCTTGACCGTCAAAATAATTGAACCGCTACTGCATCCTGTCTGTAACCAATCAGTTCCTGACACATCTGCCAATGTACTATTCGAAGATCCTAATTCGAAATTCTCGGAATGTCCGTCATGCCATTTATCCGAGTCACTTATCCAATATTTATAAGCGTTGGCATTGCCAGAATAATCATCTATTACAATGTCCGCTTGCATTTCATCTCCGCTAAGCGAATAAAACTCTCCGACATATTCAGGTTTCCCTTCTTGATAAACATGAACCGTAAAAGCCGCAGACATCAACTGCGGTAAAAGCAGAAAAAATCCGAACAAAAAGAAGAATTTAGGACACAGTCTTTTCATGATATAAAGTTTTGTAAGGTTTAGGTTTTTGTTGTAGTGTTGTTGTGCATATCGCTTCGCCGTGCAGACACATCAACAAAAGTAGTCTTGAAAGCACATACATCAACAATACCTCACGCAAATATATCTTTTATTTTTATGGTTTGTTATAATATGTGTCTGTTTTTTACGTATTTACATAATAAAAAATTATGCAGCCAACATATTTTTAACATTCCCAACACTCGTCCAAATGTGCAAACGTTTGAAAAAAACTGAGTTGATTTGGTAGTTAAATGACGACCAAATCAACTCATAAACCTTAAGAGATAAATAAATATTTTCCTTGTAAACGCCAGGCTTCGCTGCTTCGCAGCAATTTTTCATTTAATTTACGGCGAAGCCGCCGGGCTGCGCCCGTTGCGGAGCAACGCTCCGCAAGTCATTGTCTCATCCCCCGGTTTTAGCCTCTGGCTAAAACCAGCCCCCAGAGGGGGCATGGGCATTTCCGCTCCGCTGCAATGTCCATGCCCATGTCATTGTCTAATCCCCCGCAAAAATTCCTTTTATGGAATTTTTGCTGCCCCCAGAGGGGGCAAGCACCTTGACCTTGATTGCTATCACTACGCGGTGCTAAATTTCCGCGACAGCCGGCACTAATGTCAAGACCCGAAACTATTCACTAACAACTCCGCCGCTATTGCGTAGGCGACCG
>JADIMR010000064.1 GCA_017694565.1 Candidatus Enterocola intestinipullorum
ATTTGGGAGATATCCAGCTTTTCTCGCTATTGGACAAAGACTGCGGGCAGTTATTGGAAAAAACTGTTTCGTACCTGCCGGAAATCCAGATTCACGGGGCGGAGGACTTGGATTTTTCAATATGCTTTCCCAAGTCCGAATTCGACAAACGGACCATTTTCTGGGATTTGAATTACTTCAAATACGATTTCCTGAAACCGTCCGGGTTGGAATTCGATGAAAACAAATTGGAAGACGACTTCGAAAAATTTGCAGAATCTTTGGCTTCATCCGATTTGCCCGAAGGTTTCATGTACCGCGATTTCCAGTCCCGCAACGTCATGGTCCGCGACGGCCAACCTTGGTTCATAGATTTCCAAGGAGGGCGCAAAGGTCCTGTTTGCTACGACCTTGCATCATTCGTTTTCCAAGCCAAAGCCGGGTTCGACAATACGACACGGCAAAAACTGGTAGATTGCTATTTCAATGCCTTGCAAAACGAAATACCGGTAAACAGGAACGTGTTCAACGAAGTTTTTCCGGATTTCGTGCTGTTCCGCTGCCTGCAAACTTTGGGAGCATACGGTTTTCGCGGAATGGTGGAACGCAAAGCCAACTTCATATCAAGCATTCCTGCCGGCCTTAAAAACCTCAAAGACATATTGGATACATATAGTTATCCTCACATCCCCTACTTATGTTCATGTCTTGAAAACCTCACCCGGAGATTCAAGATTCCCCCGATGGGCAAAAAAGGCTTCCTGACAATCAGAGTTTACAGTTTCTCGTACAAAAACGGTATTCCGACCGATTATTCAGGCAACGGAGGCGGATTCGTATTCGATTGCCGGGCAATCCACAACCCCGGAAAATATCCGCAATACCGCAATTCGACAGGGCGCGACACGGACGTGAAGCAGTTCTTGGAAAAAGACGGGGAGATCCTCGATTTCCTGACCCATATATACGCTTTGGCGGACCGTTCGGTCAAGCGTTACATTGAACGCGGCTTCTCGGACTTGATGTTTTCATTCGGATGCACGGGGGGGCAACACCGTTCCGTTTACGGTGCCGAAGCCTTGGCAAAACACCTGCGCGAAAAATTCCCGCAAACAACAGTCGTGTTAATCCACAGGGAATTGGGAATAGAGGAATAAGGCAAAATAGGACAATTGCTCAATATTCGGAAGGATGGAAATGAGAAAAGCGATGGTACTGGCTGCGGGATTGGGTACACGATTGCGCCCGCTGACGGACAACAAGCCCAAAGCCTTGGTGGAAGCAGGGGGCAAGACCCTTTTGGAACATACGTTATTAAAGCTCAAAGAGTCCGGATTCGGGTTCATCGTGGTAAACGTGCACCACTTCGCGTGGCAGATAACAGAATTTCTCCGTACCAACGACAATTTCGGGCTGCACGTGGAAATATCCGATGAAAGCGGCATGTTGCTCGATACCGGCGGCGCGATAAAAAAAGCCTGCCCCTTATTCGAAGGTTCTCCATTCCTGATACACAATGTAGACATAATGTCCAACGCCGACCTTGCCGCATTGTACGACGAGCAACGCGCAAGAAACGCCGCAGCCCTATTGTTGGTTAGCAAACGGGAATCCTCGCGCAAACTGCTGTTTGCCGGCGATGGAAGATTGTGCGGCTGGCGCAACGAAACCACCGGTGAGACGAAACTGCCTTGGGGGAACAAAACGCCCGGTTTGACGCAGGATTTCGCATTCTCCGGAATCCACGTATTCTCCCCGTCCCTTTACGGCCGGATGGCAAAATATCCTGATAAATTTTCCATCATCGATTTTTATTTGGATGCTTGCAAGGAAGAAACAGTGTACGCGAGCATCCATGACAAGCTGAAACTCCTTGATGTCGGCAAACCCGATACTCTGCACTCCCCGCTGATAGAAGAATTTTACTTGCACGGCTAAACAGCAGGATAGGCTTCTGCCTTGCCTGTTTTCTATGCTGTTGTTCCCGTTAAGGCAGACGGGCAAAAAACACACCGCCATGGCATTCCTCTGAACAATCATGCCCGTTCACCAAAGAATGCCGCCTGTCAGTCCTTTTTTGTTTTGCAAACGTTTGCAAAATCGATGCGCAGTTAGTATTTTTGTATTCGTAACGAATTTTGCATTGATTTTGCCGTATAAGACGGCAGGATTACCGTAATGCAAGAAAAAAACCATCCGCAATGTCCGACGAACTTATCCTAATCAGCATTTCGGGCAACGACCGCCCGGGACTCACAGCTTCCATAACCGAAATTCTCGGCCGCTACAACGCCGTTATCATGGATATAGGCCAGGCCGACATACACCACACGCTTTCTTTGGGAATACTTTTCCGCGTGAACGGCAGCGAATCGGGTAATATCCTGAAAGAAATCCTATTCAAATCGTCAGAATTGGGAGTACATGTGCGCTTCAAACCCGTAAGCCCCGAAGAATACGAAAACTGGGTGAAACGGCAAGGCAAAGGCCGCTTCATAATTACCATGCTCGGACGTGTGATAACTGCATCGCAATTGTCGAAAGTAACATCCGTGATTTACCAGCAGAACCTGAACATAGACAATATGAAAAGGCTGACCGGACGCCCGCCCCTGGATGTGCAGGACATCGACAGCTTGCGCAGTTGTGTCGAAATTTCGGTGCGGGGGGACCTTTCCGACAGGAATGCTTTGTCTACCAGCCTGATGGAATTATCGGCAAAGGAAGGCATCGACATATCGTTCCAAACTGATGACATGTACCGGCGCACGAGGCGGTTGATATGTTTCGATATGGATTCCACGCTTATAAAAACAGAGGTGATAGACGAATTGGCGGACCGCGCCGGCGTTGGCCCGCAAGTGAGGGCTGTTACGGAAAGTGCCATGAGAGGGGAAATCGATTTCGTGGAAAGTTTCACCCGCCGGGTGGCCTTGCTCAAAGGATTGGATGTTTCGGTAATGGACGAAATTGCTGACAACCTGCCTATAATGGACGGAGCGGACAAACTTATGGGAGTTTTGAAAAAATGCGGGTTCAAAATCGCCATCTTGTCGGGCGGGTTCACATATTTCGGAGAAAGGCTTAGGAAGCGTTTCGGCGTGGATTACGTGTATGCCAACGAATTGGAAATAGAAGACGGCAAACTGACGGGCAGATTTGCGGGGGACGTGGTGGACGGCAAGCGGAAAGCCGAACTTTTAAGGCTGATTGCCCAAGTCGAAAAAATCGAACTGCAACAGACGGTCGCCGTCGGCGACGGGGCAAACGATTTGCCCATGTTGAACTTGGCCGGATTGGGTATCGCGTTCCATGCAAAACCGAAAGTAAAGGCCAACGCCAAACAATCGATTTCCACCGTCGGATTAGACGGGATATTGTATCTTTTAGGATTTAGAGACGTGCAAATCAACAGTTAAAACTGTTGATTTGCACGTTTTCATTTAATTATACGGCTGCGCCGCCAGCACTGCGTGCTGGTGCCTGCGCTATTGCTCCGGCGGTGCTTGCTG
>JADIMR010000065.1 GCA_017694565.1 Candidatus Enterocola intestinipullorum
GTTAGTGCAAGCTATCGCAGGAGATTCGCACCGCCGTAGGCAACGGGCGAAGCCCGGCGCGTAAGCGTAAGTTAAATGAAAAATGCTGCGAAGCAGCGAAGCGGAAATGCCCATGCCCCCTCTGGGGGCAGCAAGTAATCGCGTCAGCGATTACTTGCGGGGGATAAGACGATGAAAAGCATTGGCATTGCCGCGAAGCGGCAATGCCAATGCTTGCGCTTGCAAAGCAAGCGGCGGCGGAAGCCGTATAATTAAATAAAATGTCATTGAGCGAAGCGGAAGAATCCATTTGCAGCAGCGACTCGTGATAAAGACGCGGGTATACATTTTGCACCTATTAAAATAACAGCGCAGTTTGTATGGTGGAAGCCCCCTTTGGGGGCAGCTGAAACCGCGAAGCGGTTTCAGCGGGGGATAAGACAATCGCAGCCTGCGAAGCAGGCACCGGGCGCAGCCCGGCGGCGGAAGCCGGATGATTAAATAAAATGTCATTGAGCGAAGCGAAATGACCTACTGGATAGACGATTACATGGTAACGGCCCTTGGCTGCGGTACTGAAACCAATGTCAAGGCTATTTCCGACGGGCAAAGCGGAATCCGCATGATATGCGACGACGCTTTGTGCGAAGAACCTGTTTTGGCTGGCCGGATAGACTGGGATTCCATTGAAAAACGGCCGGAAATGTGCAAATTGGAGAATCTCATGCTCCATTGCATCGAACATGTAAAGACCGCAAATCCGGAAGCGGAGTTCTCTTCCGACAGATTCGGACTTGTCATATCATCGACCAAGGGCAATATTGATTTGTTGGCAGGCAACGCATTGGAAGACGAAGCCGTTTTTCTCCCCGTCATGGCCAAGCGTGTGGCGACGCAGGCCGGAATTGCGAGCTCACCTATTGTGATTTCAAATGCCTGCATATCGGGCTTGTCCGCAATAATGGTCGCACAGAGGCTTATAAATGCCGGCAAATACGATTACATGTTAGTCGTAGGTGCCGACATTCTGACGAAATTCGTCATTTCCGGCTTCAAAGCATTCAAGTCGGTGAGCGGCAAGATATGCCGACCCTACGACAAGGCACGCGACGGCCTTTCAATAGGAGAAGCCTGCGGTGCGGTCTTGCTCGGCAACAGACACCCCGACAGGCAGCCCGCTGCGGCGCTTTGCGTAAAAGGGGCGGCCGTAAGCAACGATGCCAACCACATATCCGGACCGTCCCGCACCGGAGACGGACTTTATTACGCAATACGCGCCGCGCTCGGCGAAGCCGGGCTGCAAGCCCGCGATGTGGACTTCGTATCGGCGCACGGCACTGCCACGGTATACAACGACGAGATGGAAAGCAAGGCCTTCAATCTCGCGGGCTTGGCGGGCTGCCCGCTAAACAGCCTGAAACCGTATTTCGGGCACACATTAGGTGCCTGCGGTGTTATAGAAAGCATACTTGCCGCGTGGCAATTGAGACATTCCACAGTATTCGCGACACCGGGGTATGAAGAATGCGGAGTCCCCTACCCTTTGTCCGTCAGCAGCAGTCCGAGACGGTTGGACCGTTCCATAAACTGCCTTAAAACCGCTTCCGGCTTTGCAGGCTGCAACGCTGCGATAGTTTTTTCAATTTGCGGCAAAGAAAACAGCAATTGTTCCGGTATTGATCCGGATAACGCACGTACGGAAATAACATGTATTGCCGAATCGGAGCTGGCTATCCCGGAAAACAAGAATTATGACGAATACATATTGGAACAATTCCGCGCACTTGACCGCCCCGACATCAAATTCTACAAGATGGACAAGCTTAGCAAAGCCGCATACATCGCAGCCGAAAAACTGTTGAAAGGGATAAAACTGCCGGACGACCGTACAAAAGTCGCCGTTGTGCTATATAATCGCAGCGCATCGCTTGACACGGATTTGAAACACCAAGCGACATTGGACAATAACGAAGCCGCATCCCCTGCCGTTTTCGTATATACGCTACCGAACATAATGTGCGGCGAAATCTGCATACGGCATAAAATAAACGGAGAAAACACCTTTTTCGTGCAAGACGGGAAAGACGGCTTTCCTCTTGAATATGCCAGACTTTTACTCGAACGCAATATCGCCGAGTACGTCATCTACGGGGAAAACGATGTCTTGGGAAACGTGGTTTCAACCAGCTTGCAGCTGCTCGTAAAAAAACAATAAACCCGGAACCGCCCCGCTTTGCCATGGGAAACAAATCAAAAGGATACATACTCGCAGCCATAGCCGCTGCCGCATACGGGACAAACCCGCTTTTCGCACTACCGCTGTACCAATGCGGCATGAACCCTGATTCTGTATTGTTTTTCAGATATTTGTCGGCAGTCCCCATTTTGGGAATAATGTTGAAACTTCGCGGACACGACTTCAAATTGCACAAAAACGAAATCGTGCCATTGGTAATCATGGGAATAATAGTGGCAATTTCTTCACTTGCATTGTTCGTCGCATACAATTACATGGAAGCTGGAATCGCCTCCACTATCCTGTTTGTTTACCCGATAATGGTGGCGGTAATAATGGCAGCAATCTACCATGAAAAACTTACCTTGCAAACCATCTTGTGCATAATAATGGCTCTCGGTGGCATAATTCTCCTATACGACGGAGGAGAAGAAGGAGCGACCCTCAGCCTTACGGGAACTCTCATCGTTTTGGGAGCAGCTTTCGCCTATTCGCTATATATTGTAGGAATCAACCGTCCCATCTTCAAGCACATGCCCACACTGAAAGTTACTTTTTACGTATTGCTTTTCGGCGTTTCGGTATTCGTGGCACGGTTTGCCGCAGGCGAAGAATTAATACTGCCGGACAGCGGACAATGGTATTTGTGGGGAAACGTACTCGGGCTGGCCGTGGTGCCTACCGCCATCTCGTTTATATGTACCACGCTTGCAGTGCAGTACATAGGCTCCACCCCGACAGCCATACTTGGCGCGTTGGAACCAGCCACTGCCATAGTCATAGGAGTTGCCGTTTTCGGGGAACAACTTACAGGACGGGAAAGTTTCGGGCTTTTCATGATAATAATCGCTGTTACCGCAGTAGTCGCTGGCGGCAACCTGCCCCAATACATGATGAGATTCAGAAAGATGTTCCCGAGAGTACTTCATCGAAAATAGAGAAAGTGAGATGGTGCAATATGATATTTACATGAAATATCTCATATAATAACATTTGCATAGCTACATAAATTCTTCAACTTTATTTATTACAAACGGAATTAAAAATGTCCATAAAACTCACAATATTTACTCAATACGTAATCAACTTATTCTAAATATTAATTCAGTTCATATCTTTAAAATCAACACATTCGCTAAAATTGACTGTTGCTATTTTTAGAAAAGTCAAACGGTATCGGTCAGTTGATTCAACAAAATATGAACCCGCATATTGATTACCCATTTTTCTAAGCATAGTGTCACGATATTGTGCCAAAGATGGAGCAAAAATAACTTTTAACGGCTCAATTATACCCCGTTCAGTACTGCTAATACGCAAGAATATTCTTGATTGTTCATTTATGCTTTGCATCATTTCTCTATCAACTTCCAATGCGATAGCCGAAAACGCATTATTGGCAATATGATTAGATATATTAAAGTCTTGGATTTCGTTGCAAGCTAACAGCTCATCTATAACTTTCTGTATCAATGTTTCTTTATATTCCGAGAATGATCTTGCGCTAATCTCATATTGGTTAATATTAGCACCAACATCAATCAACAATTTAAGGTCATTTTTTAAGTGCTTTTCAAAAAAATCATCAAGCAATTTCGAAGATAATAACGAATTATACGGAAATTTGGATTTAAGAGACAGATTATCCTCGTTATTTTGTAATTCTTTGTACCATAATCTGAGATTGTTTATCAATGACAGATGATTGGTATAATGCGAATAATATTTTGTCTGCAAGTTTTGAAGTTTAGTAATCAACATCCAAGCAGCAAAGGTTTTAAGTTTCAGAAGTCCTTTTTCTTTTTCTTTTTTTTCAATCTCTTTATTTAATTCTGCAATCTCAAAATCTATGCGATCTTGCTCATC
>JADIMR010000066.1 GCA_017694565.1 Candidatus Enterocola intestinipullorum
CATCAGCCCGCTCATGCCGTATTGCTGTATGATGCCGTAGATTATTACTATGAAAGCACCCGTGGGACCGCCTATCTGTACCTTGCTGCCACCGAATACGGATATGAGAAAGCCTGCTATTATGGCGGTTATTATGCCTTTTTCGGGAGAAACGCCCGATGCGATTCCGAATGCTATGGCAAGGGGAAGAGCCACGATTCCCACTATCAAACCTGACATCGCGTCTTGGGCGAATGTCTGTTTGTCGTAATTTTTCAGGCATTCGACAAGTTTCGGCCTGAACTTGAACTTTGGTAATTCCATTGTCCGTTAAATGCTTGTTTTTGTTTATAAGCTGTACAGACAGCTGTTAGGTTTAGGATAGTTTAGGACGTATTCCGTCCCGAAAACGGGCGCAAAAGTATAAAAAAATTAAAAAATAAAAGGCTGTATGTTTACTTTTTGCATACAGCCCGTATGTATTGTAACAGAAAAGTAACAAAACCCTATCCGAACACTTCGTTCCATTGCAAAAAGCGTTTCACGGAGTCTTCGCTTTTCTTGGCCAATGATTTGCAGACTTTGTCGATTGTCTTTTCAGTGCCGGGGCGGGTTTTCGAGTAGAATTTGTCGGCGTAGCACACTATTTTTTCTTCAATGGACTGCGGTTCGTAGATGCGTCCTGATGGCAGGGGCAGGTCTTTTTCCTTTATATAAGCGGCAGACAGCCCCGTTCCTGTATGCCTTTCGGCAACCAAGGCATGGCGGGGCAAGCCTTGTTCCCTGAGCAAGTCGGCACCCAAGTAGCCGTGGCATATATACGGATATTTGCCGAAACAGTCAATGTCGGGCGCATCACATTTGAATATGCCGATATCGTGTAACATGGCTGCTTCGTAAACAAAGTCGCGGTCGGCTTCGATTTCCGGGTGTTTGTCAAGTACGGAAATGGCTTTCCGAGCAACCAATCGGCTGTGTGTCAGTAGGATTTCGTACAAGCGCGAGTCCCGGCGGTAATATTCGAGCAGTATTTTTTCGCAATCGGTCATCGTACTTCGGTGCAAATGACTTCCACAGCTTTTTGCAGCGTCTGGTCGTTTTGGTTGAATACCGGATAGAAGCCCTTGTCGCCAAGTATGTTGCGGCATATATAAGCGCATAGCAGCTCGTCGATTGCGGCTTTTGATCTTTCCAATTCCCCGGCTTTCGGGGATATTCCCTTGCCGGAAGCGAATGCCTTGAACTTGTCGAAAATGCCGTCTTTATGCAAATAAGAAACCAATTCTTCGTGTTCATGGTACTTGCCCAACAAGCTGCGGTTGTCATCGGAGTAATCGAAGGCGTATTCGTATACAAGTCCCTTATACAATACTTCTTTATAGTAATCAGAGAAATACGAGGTGTCTTCCGCCACGAAATAATCGGGCATTATGCCTCCCGCTCCGTATACCGTGCGTCCCTTGTCGGTATGGTATTTGAGGGAATCGGCAAAGCTGATGCTGTCGGCAGAGAATATTTCGCCTTTTTCAAAGCGGTCCACTATTTCTTCATCGTATGCGTCTATTTCGCCTTGTGCGTACGGTTTCTGTATGCAACGTCCGGAAGGCGTGTAGTAACGGGCTATGGTGAGGCGCAATTCCGAGCCGTCTTTGAGCGGGTAGGGTTGTTGTACCAATCCCTTGCCGAACGAACGCCTTCCCACTATCCAGCCACGGTCGTGGTCTTGTATCGCTCCTGCGAAGATTTCGCTTGCCGATGCCGACCATTCGTTAATCAGTACGCAAACTTTGGCATCGCTGAACTTGCCGCGTCCGTCGGCGTATGCGTCGTCGCGAGGCCATATCTTGCCTTCCGTGTAAACTATCAGCTCGTTCGGACCGAGGAACTCGTTTATCATTTGTATTGCCGTGTTGAGGTAGCCTCCGGAATTTCCTCTCAAATCCACAATGTAAGCTTTGCAGCCTTCGCGTTCCAGGGTGTTGAGTTCGGTTACGAACTCCGTGTAAGTGTTGGCACCGAAACGGCTCACCTTTATATATCCGATAGAGTCGTTTATCATGTAGGCCACATCCACGCTGTTTACAGGAATGTCCCCACGTGTAATCTCGAATTGCAGTATGCCGTCGTAGCCGTGGCGCAGGATTCCTATCTTGACTTTCGTCCCCTTTTCGCCACGAAGAGTCTTCATTACCTTGGTATTATTCAACCATTCGCCGACAAAGGCAGAATCCCCGACTTGCACGATACGGTCGCCGGGCAGTATTCCCAATTTTTCGGAAGGTCCTCCGGCTATGACATCCACAATGGTTATTGTGTCGTTGAGTATGCTGAAAGAAACCCCTATGCCGCTGAACGAGCCGTTGAGGTCTTCATTGGCTTCTTCCACTTCATCGGCAGGAATATAAACGGAATGGGGATCCAAATCGTGGAGTACTTGCGGCAGTATGTCTTCGGTAACCTTGCCGGCATTTATGGTATCCACGTAAAAGGTGTTTATCAGCGTCAATACCTCGTTCAGTTTCGTGAACTCGTTCGAATACGTATTGTTGCCGCTAATGCGGTATACAGTGGCTGTCGGCGTGGTTGATGCCAATTTGGCTGCAGCTGCGTTTTTCTCGAAGAACGCGCCGAGAAGCAAGCCGGCACATACGGAAAAAGCGGCTATGTAGATTGCGTTTTTTTTGCTCATTTCAATGTTTATCTTCGTTCTGTTTGTGAATGTCTTCGAGTTTGCAAACTTCCACGCCTGCCCGTCGTAACAGGTCAATGCCGTCCGTTACGTGGTATTCTTCGGCATAGACCACTCTTTTTACGCCGGATTGGATCATCAATTTGGCGCATTCTATGCAAGGGGATGTGGTTACGTACATAGTGGAGCCTTCGCTGCTGTTGTGCGAGCGGGCGACTTTGGTCAGCGCGTTGGCTTCGGCGTGAAGCACGTATGGTTTGGTAAGTCCCTGTTCGTTTTCGCAGATGTTTTCGAATCCTACCGGGGTGCCGTTGAATCCGTCGGAAATTATCATCTTGTCTTTTACCAACAATGCTCCGACCTGCCTGCGTTTGCAATACGAGTTCTCTGCCCACACGTATGCCATGCGCATATATCTTTCGTCCAATATGTCTTGTTTTGTCATAATCAAAATACCGCAAAAACCATGCCATGCAAAGATAGTGCAAGGGGAATTGAATGCAAAATCAATTTTGCATTCAATTCCCCTTGCACTATCTTGGTGGTTAGAGGCGGCTAACGCCGCAGGTTACAGGTTACATGTTACAGGTTATAGTGAAACTCGCAAATGCATAATTAAAAATTAAAAATTAAAAACGCTGATTAGTTTATTGAGGTGTCAGGTTTGGCTTTGCCCAAATTCAGGTTACAGGTTTCAGTGGTTAGTGGATAGTGGGTAGTGGGTAGTGATTAGTGGATAGTTACAGCGAGTACAGCGTAGTGAAAGCACTATGTTGAAAGTAGGTTTTAGTGAAAGCACAGGGTTCAAGGAAGGTCGCCCCCTCTGGGGGCAGGATTTAGCCAAAGGCTAAATCCGGGGGATGAGACAATGCGGGACATGCGGAGCAGGTTAGTGCAAGCTATCGCGGGAGATTAGCACCGCCG
>JADIMR010000007.1 GCA_017694565.1 Candidatus Enterocola intestinipullorum
GTTCCAAACCTCAGTGTAACTTGCACTCATCTCACTCTTGCTCCTCTTTGTTGTAAATGTTTTTTATATAGCGGTAATTTTGGTTATGGCAAATATGAAGCATATTTTTTAGAAAAAAAAACGCCGGATAATTTGCTTTTTTGAAATATAAAACAACAGTTTGATTTTAAAATAGTTCAATATAACACATTGATTATCAGTGAGTAATATTTCCGCAAACATCTAATATGTTAGCGTTTAGATTGTTACAAAATTGTTACGATTTTAACATTTAATCCTGTCGGATTATGGAAAGTTCTATTACTCAATATCTTTACAAAAAAACAGCTCGAAGCAAAAAAAAATCCCGATTATCAAATTTTTTTGTCCCGCAAAGTCAAGAGGTTTGCGGTTCCGGGATTGCCGGGACGAGGGGATTTAAAGAAGAAAAAAGCACGGTCGTATCGGAAATCTGCAAATGGGAATAATTTGGCATATATTTTGCAGTTTTCTTCATGTCCATATACCCGGAAAACATGAAATTCCTTTTGATGATCGGCTCCGTGCTTGTCGCGGCTTTGTTTTTGTTGCCGCAGCTTGTCTGGTTTCTGACATGGGCCGCAGGCAAGATATTCGCATTCAGAGTCGCATACAAACCCTTTTTAATAGCATCTTGCGTATTGGTAGCCTTGTCCCTGTGCGTCTTCGTGTATGGTTATACCGCAGGACGGACGCATTACGAAGTCAAGCATGTCGATTTGGAGTTCGGGACATTGCCGCAAGCGTTCGACGGTTATCGCATAGTGCAGATTTCGGATTTGCATTTGGGTCTCATGCACGGTTGCGAGGATTTCTTGTCGGCAGCCGTGGACGAAATAAATTCCATGAACCCCGACGCGATATGTTTTACAGGCGATTTGGTTTCCGGAACTCACGAGGAAATGGACGGTTTGACTCCCATATTGCAAAAATTGTCGGCCAAGGACGGTGTTTTTTCAGTAATGGGAAACCATGATTACGCTCCTTATGTCAAGATGGACGATTCGTTGCGGGAAAAGGAGATTTCGGTTTTGCAGGAACGTGTACGCGGAGAACTGGCTTGGGTTCTGCTTCTGAATCAAAACAGGGTTATCAAGCGCGGAAACGACAGCATCGCGATTGCCGGGGTTGAAAACCAAAGTTACAGTTTTACCCGCCATTTGCAGTATGGTGATTTGAAGAAGGCATTGAAAGGTGTTGACGGAGTGTTCACGGTACTGCTTTCGCATGACCCCACGCATTGGAGGGCTGAGATTTTGCCAGAAACCGGTGTCCCGCTTACGTTGTCGGGGCATACCCATGCCGCGCAGATAAAAATTTTCGGTTTTACGCCGGCCAGCTGGGTTTTCAAGGAAACCGACGGGCTGTACGAAGAAGACGGTCGTTATCTTTATGTCAACATAGGTTTGGGCGGGGTGGTCCCGTTCCGATTGGGCGCGACGCCTGAAATCACGGTTATCGACTTGCACTGCAAAAGATAGGACCGTAGCAAGTGTTCCCTTGATTCCATATTGCCGCGTATGGTCGTTATTTCAGGAGGTCTCATGTTCCAAGGTATCGAGCAAGTCTTCTATGCTTTGGAATTTTCCTTTCCGGCTTCCATCGTGCAATATCCATCCATCTTCGGAGGCATTCACGCTCAATAATTCTTCATCCGGGCATATTTCAAAGCCCGCACGCGAAAGGGCACGTTTTGTCCATAATGTCCTAAGGCAAGTCCCATCTCCTGTTACCGAAATCTTCCTGCCGGTTCCGTAGTTTATCTTGAAAGTTCCCGATGATGGTTCGAAACGGCAGTTGGTTCCGTTGAAGGCTGCCTCGATTTTGCCTTCAAGTATCAAATCCTCGGGAGTGCCGCGTTGCAACCCATCCTTGTCCATAAGCCAAATCTTGTCCGCGACCTGCAACGCTATATCCAACTCGTGGGATGATAAAAGCACGGATTTCCCGCTGTTTTTTGCCAATTTGCGCAGCAGGCACATCACTGATATTTTATTCGGAAGGTCAAGATGCGCGCATGGTTCGTCCAATAATATCAGCGGGGTGGTTTGGGCAAGCGCCTTGGCTATGAGCGTCCTTTGCCGCTCTCCATCGGATATTTCCCCTAAACGCCTGTCCTGTAGGTGGGAGATATTGGTCTCGGTCATACAGGCATCGCATATTTCCTTGTCGGCAGGTTTGAGAGTCCCGAACATGTTGGTGTAGGGCAACCGTCCCATCTCGACAGTCTGGCGTACTGTCAGGTTGTCGGAGGCCGTACGGTCGGTGAGCACGAAACTTATCAATCCGGCCCTTTGCTTGGGCTTTAACTTGTCAATTCTTACGCCCATTATTTCTATTTGGCCGCCAACCGGTGGCTGCAACCCTCCCAAAGTACGTATCAATGTGGATTTGCCGCAACCGTTCTGCCCGATCAGGCAAACGAGTTCACCTTCGTACAGGTTCAGGTTCAAGGGTGGGTGAATGCTCTTGCCTTTGTATCCTATCTTCAATTTTTTCGCGCTTGCTACCGTTCCCGTATTCATGCTGCCAGTGATTTGTTTTTGAATATGACCCATAATATTATCGGAACTCCCACTAACGCGCTGACGGAGTTGATAGGCAGTGTATATCCCGTACCGGGCAGTTGTGATATGATGTCGCAAACGAGCAACAGGGTAGCGCCGCAGAGAATGCAGGCAGGCAATATCACGCGGTGGTCCGACGAGCGGAAAATTCCTCGTGCGATATGGGGTACGGCGACTCCGATGAACGAAACCGGTCCGGTAAAGGCGGTACATGCGCCGGCCAATATGCAAGTCGCGACAATGATCCATACGCGGCTGCGACGGACGGCTATGCCTAATCCGGCAGCATGGGTTTCTCCCAAAAGCAGTGCATTGAGCGGCTTTTGCAGCAATAATGCCAAGATGATCCCGATTAAGGTCAGCGGGGCCATGATGTACATGAGATCCCAACTTACCGAGCTAAGGCTTCCCATTGTCCAAACCACGAATACTTTGAGGGAATCCGGGTTGCTTATGCTTTGCAATACGTTTACGACGGAGGCGGCAAGGCTGCCGAACATCATTCCGACTACAAGCAGGGTAACGGAGTCTTTTATTCTGGCAGATGTGCCGAGTACCACGGCCATTACGGCGATTGCTCCTATTATTGCGGCAAGGACCGTCCCGAGTCCGCTTTGCACGATAAAGGCCGGAAGCGCGATTTCTCCTGCCGCGAGGACAAGGACTGCCACGCCGAGGCTGGCTCCCGAACTTATGCCCAATACGTATGGTCCGGCCAGCGGGTTATGGAACAATGTCTGCATCAGCAGCCCGGCAACGGAAAGTCCCGCGCCGCACAATATCGCCGTCAGTGCTTTCGGCAGGCGGAAATTCACTATTATGTTGGATATCGTGCTGGCTTCATGTCGCAGTCCTATGCTTTCAAGCACTTGCGATGCCGGAATATCCACGCTGCCCAAAAGAAGGTCCGCCATTGCCGCTATTGCGAATACAAGGGCGATAACTGCGAATTTTATGGCATTTTTACCGTTTTCTTTCATTTTAGTTTTTCCATGAAGAACGTCCCGGTGCTGTCGTCGGATAATCCGGGATGCAGGATCCGGATCAAATCCTGCAAAATCAAGTCCGGCCGGGCAACTCCCGTTTCCCAAAAATCATTGCCGCCGTCGGCAGTGCTGCGTTTACGCTGGTTGTATACATTGCCGTCCATAAAAGCCTTGAAGCTTGTAAGACGTGCGTCGCTGTTCTCGATTTCCGCAAGCGATGCCGCATCGGTTCCCAACCACACGTCGCATTCGGAAAAATCTGCCATTACCGTTTCCAAATTCAATGGCAGGCTGCCTGTCCCGCCGCTTCCGGCATACTTGTAGCTTCCGCCAGCAGTCTCGAAAAGCCTTGCCATGAAACTGTCGCCGGCAGGCATGTACCACGTGCCTTTGAATGGCATTCCGGCAATTATGGATGGCCGGTATTCGACTGATGAAGCTTTTTTTGCAAGGGCTTCGTATCTTTTGCAAATATCGTTGAAGATGCTGTCGGCTTCTTGCCTGCGGTCGTAAAAAACTCCGAAAAATTTTATCCATTCGGCACGCCCGAGAATGTCCGGCTCCATCCATTCGACGTTGTATATCACGGGAATGCCGGTTTGAATCAACCTGTCTATGTTCTTGTCGGGATTGTTGTACAAGGTAACCATGACCGCTTCGACCGGAAGGGTCGCCGTTTTTTCAAAGTTCAGGGCAAAGGAGTCGCCTATGTCGACGCAGTCGCCGGCTGCAATCCGCCGGCGCAGATTGCTGTTGTATACGTATTTTGCGGATGACATGCCTATTACTTTGTCAATGCAACCCAACATGTCGGTAAAACCGATGTGGCTGCAAGAATTCAATGCTATGTTTTTAACAGGCACTTTTATCTTATATCCGTCCGAGGGTGTTTGCACGCTGTCGTTGTACACGACGTAATATGTCGCGGCGACAGCTCCCCCGTTCCAAGGGTCTTTTACGTCCACGGCCGTATAGTTGCCGCATTCGCTTACGGCAAAATAGCGTGCGTGGCTTATGCTGCTGTCGCGGACGGCTTCCCCGGTCTTTGCCCGGAACCCGCCGTCGCTTTTTTCCTTACCGTTGTTTTCATTCGTACACGAGCAAACCATGCACGACAAAACCATCCCGAATAATATTGCAATGTTGTTTTTCATATGCATAGGTTACATGTTTCATGTTACAGGCTTCAGTAAATCCTGTTAATGCATAATTAAAAATTAAAAATGCTGATTACTATATCAACTTTCAGGAAACCATGTTTCAGTAATTTGTGCATTACGAATATCCCTATAATCTTAAAAACTAACCACTAACCACTAACCACTAACCACTAATCAATACTCCACTGCTGTCAGGAACAGCCCTTTTGCCGGGGCGGAACTTCCTGCAAGGTTGCGGTTTTTGCCTTCTATGACTTGGGTGAATCCGTTTACGTCCATTTTGTGGTTTCCCACCAAAAACAATGTTCCTACAATTGCCCGTACCATATTTCGCAGGAACCTGTCGGCGCGGATCGTGAATGTATAACGACCTGTGCCGCTTTGCTCCCATCGTGCATGCATTATCTTGCAGATATTGGTTTTGGTATCCGTGTGCAATTTGCTGAAAGTCGTGAAATCGTCGTAATCGGACAGTCTGGCGGCCGCTTCGTTCATAAGGGCGTAGTCCAAATCGTAATGTACTTGTAACGAGAACTTCTCCGAGAACACGTCTTTGAATGTGCAAAGCCTGTACTGGTACGTTCTTGATTTCGCGCTGAACCTTGCATGCATCCCGTCGTTTACGGGGTAAATGTCATAAATGGCAATGTCTTTTGGCAAAAAACCGTTCAGGCGATGCACGAGGGCGGTAGTGTCCGGTATGGCTTCCTGCGTGTCGAAATGCGCGACCATCATTTCGGCATGTACGCCAGCGTCGGTGCGTCCCGCGCCTACGACAGTGGTTTCGCGGTGGAGCAGGGTAGAAAGTGTGTTTTCGAGAACCCCTTGCACGCTTATGCCGTTAGGTTGCACTTGCCAACCGTGATATGCCGTGCCGTTGTAGGCCAATTTCATAAAATACCTTTGCATGTTCCTGCGGATTGGTTTAAAAATCGTATTTGTCCCTGCGGAGCGGATAATGGTTGCGCAACCATTCGAATTTTGACGGGTCTTCGCGCAGGGCCTTGTCGTCACGCATTATGTCGTAGTCCTCGTTGCTTTCGGGAGGCGTTATATGGAACTGCTTGTCGATTCCGAAAAATCCGCATATTGCTTTTGCTGCCATGTAAGTTCCCATGGCTTTGCCGTCAGCCGAATATCCTGCAATGTGCGGTGTGGCTATCAGTGCCTTGTCCAATAGCTTGCGGTTTATCAAAGGCTCGTTTTCCCAGCAATCGAGAATAATCCGGTTTCCGGCTTTTTCCAAAGCGGAGTTGTCGCATACCTCGCCGCGTGCACTGTTGATTATCAGCGGTTTTTTGCGGCAGGCCGCCAAAAACGTTTCATCGCACAAATGGTATGTGTCGTCTTTGAGCGGGACATGGAATGTTATTATGTCGGCTTCGCGTTGCACTTCGGAAAGGTCGCAAAACCCGCCGCCTTGTTCCGTCGCTTGTCTCGGAGGGTCGTTTTCAAGCACGCGCAAGCCTATGGCGGTGGCGGCTTTCACCACCTTTTTGCCAACGTTGCCTACGCCGACCACTCCGATTGTCTTGGCCTTTACGCCGTGCGTCAAGGCATGTTCCAATGCCAGATATATGTAATTGGCAACAGAGTTCGCGTTGCATCCCGGAGCGTTTTTCCATTCGATTCCGGCAGCTTTGCAGTATTCATCATCTATGTGGTCGCATCCTATGGTGGCTGTCGCGATGAACCTTACCTTGCTGCCGCATAAAAGTTCCTTGTCGCATTTGCAGCGAGTCCTTATTATAAGGGCATCCGCGTTTTTTACCGCATCGGGAGTAAATCCTGCCGGCGGCAGGTATGTCATGTCCGCAACATCGTCCAACAATCCTTTCAGATATGGGATGAAACTGTCGGCAATGATTACGGGTTTGTATTTGTTCATTGCAAACTGTCTTGTTTTATGGTTGAGGCAGCGTTTTGCAGGCTGTCGTTTTGTAATATGTCCGTATTATGTACAAGTCCGGAAGATAAAGCCATGCTGTCGGCAACCATGATGTTGCGCAAGAACGCCGAATCCGCCAATACGTATGCCACGCTGTCGCCGTGTTGAAGCATGAGCGTGTCTCCGTAGACAGCATATTTCCAAACTGTGGACGAGTCCGTTATCAACGAGTCGTTCATTGTTGTGAGGGAGTCGTTCATTACGGGAATCCTTAGTAATGCGGGCTTTTGGCCGTATTGTATGCTGATTGTCTGTTCCGGTTCCCCGAATTCCAACTCATCCGCTATCTTGCCGGCATTCATGTAGTTACGCAAAATGAAAAGGATGTAATCCATATCGACTGCGAAAGCCCTGCCGGTTTCGCCGTCGAATGCGTATTCAGAGATGACGGATTCTGCATTGTTGCCGTGCAGCATTCCCAAAAATTCCCCGCGTATGTCATATATGCCATGTCCGGCCTTGTCGCCGGCCATGTCGCATGAACACAAGAAGTTGCAATTGATGTCGTCTAAACTGTCGGCATACAGGGTAAAAATGCTGTCGGAAGCATGGGCGTTTATCAATCCGGGAACGGCCGCAGGGCTCGTCGCATATTGAACGAGAATGCCGTCGGTGGGAACGTAGCCCTCTATTCGTCCCATGCCGAGGCGCAAGGTGTAATTGGCATCCGGTCGTAATTGGCGGATAGGATCGGCGATGTCGCGGCCTTCATCGTAAAGTTGCATGTAGCGTTTTATTTTGCCGTCGTCAAGCATGTAATAAGCGTATGCCTTGTTTGCGGCATGCAGTATGCTGCGGTACAATTGCAACATCAGATCCGTTTCTTTGGTCTCTTCGGAATACGAGTCCAAATATATCACGAAACGCTTTTCCGACGTAATAATGGATTTGGCGAACATCTTGTCGAAAAATTTGTCCCGTTTCCCTTTGTATTTGTCACGGATGAGGTTGAAAATGCCGGGTTGGTAGGTACTGTCGCATTCGCTTTCGATATAGTCCAGGACAGCTTCCAGCTGCTGCCTTTGGCTGTTCAGGTCCAAGTCGGTAAAATAACGGCTTATTTCGGGCAGGATGTATGCCTCGTTGCCGTAATTCAGGCTTTCTATCATTTGTGCGGTCGAAAGCATGTCGTTGCTTCGGATCAATTCGTTCAATCGGTAGTAGTTCGCGGCAGCGTTTGCGCGGCGTTCGTAATATTTGCGGCTCAGGGGAACAATGTTCGCATATCTCAACATGGTGTCGAAATCGGGATGATTGGCGGCCCAAACCGTAAAGCTGTCTTCTTCGGCTATTTTTTTACCTATGGTATTTTGCTTTTCGATGTATTTTTCGCGGTTGTCTATCCGAAGGCGTACCGCGCTGTTGTCGCGGCGGCATAAGCTGTCGGTAAATTCGGAAACTTCGCGGACGATACGGTCTTTTATGCGGATTTCTTCCGTAAGCGCGGCGGAGGAAATATTCCGTCTCGACAGGTTGGGAAAACCGAGGGCGAATACGGCATCATTTTCATCGTAGCCGTTTACCGATATGACGGCACATCGGTCGAACCTGGCAGCGACATTGGAGGAGTCGAAAACGGCAGGAGTGTTGTCGTCGGAGACGTAAATGCGCAAGAATGCGAAATCGGCATCGTGCGACGTTACCGCGCCTGCAATGCTGTCCGGTTTTATTGCCGCCAAATGTGCGGGAGGTATGCAGCAAAGTCTCAAATCGGGATATTTCGTGTATTTGTACGGCACGGGTTCACCCTTGCCGTTGTCTTTTATGTCGACAACGGTAAAAGGACTGTCGGTAGCAATAAGA
>JADIMR010000067.1 GCA_017694565.1 Candidatus Enterocola intestinipullorum
GCATAAGCGACGGTTTCCTGTTCTTACGCTCGCGGGCTTTCGACAACGAAAGCTGGGGATACCTGTGTCCCGTGGGCAAAGGCGACATGGACAAGGCGATGGTCATGCTCAGGGAAAAAGCGAAAACCGACAACATGCCTTTGGTGGTATTTTCCATGTATGGCGAATGGTTGCGATATGACGACTTCGTATATCTTGACAACCGCAGTTTCCGCGACTATGTCTACGAAAGGGAAGCCCTCGCCACCTTGGGAGGCAAGAAACTTCAAGCCAAACGCAACCACGTGAACAAATTCATTAAGAAGTTCCCCGATATCAAAGTGCGGGAAATGCAGGCCGGCGACCGCGACGACTTCATCAATCTGACATTGAAATGGGCGGAAAGCAAAGAATACCCCGAAGGGGAACTTTTGCTTTTGGCAAGGCTTTTCGACAACTTCGAAGCCTTGCATGGCATGATCCACGGCATTGCGGCATACGACGGGAAAAAACTCGTGGCTTTTTCATTGGGGGGCAAAATAAATGAAGACACTTTCGACGTGATGATGGAGAAAGCCGACAAGGAATATGACGGTGCTTTTGCTTTTATCAACCGAGAATTGGCCAAATCATTGCCAGATGAAATAAAATTCATGGACAGGGAAGAAGATTTGGGACTTCCCGGTTTGCGAAAAGCCAAACTGTCGTACCATCCCGTTGAATTACGCGGTTACCCGACAGGAGTGGAAAAAAGCAGCTGCATGGGACAGATGTTCTTGTTGTTGAAAGAATGCTTCGGAGATGAGGACGAATTCATAACCAAATACCTTTTTTATTTTTCCAAACCTGAAAACCGCGTCCTGATACACGACAAGAACGACAAATGCCATTTGAACGCCATGTTCAACATCCACTTGTTCAAGGGCAAGATATTCGAAAAAACAGCTTATTTGTATGCTTTGGCGGTAAAGCCGGAAATGAGAGGCAAAGGTTTGGCAGTCGAAGCAATCAGGCAGAGTTTACAGGCTGCGTACGAAAGGAATTGCACAATCGCCCTTACCATACAGGCGAACAAGAATTTCAACGCATGGCAACGCATATTCGATTTCGGGGAATACGCGCCAGTCCCGGTAAAATTACAAGCTCCCGACGAATTCGATTTCGGCACGGGTGATAAAAATTCGGACATCGCCCTATGCAGGATACTTCACGTTGAAGACTATTTGAAAACTTACGCCTTGATACATCCTGAGAGCGTAAATTCTTTCAATGTGAAAGACGATTTGTTCGAACAAAACAACGGCTGCTTTTCAATCGCGGACGGCAAAGTCGTAAAAACAGCCCTAAAAGAAGACATACCGGCCGTTACCGTCGCGGATATTGCGGGATATTGCCGCGTCTGGGACACCGAATTGGAACTAAGCCGGTAATCGCCGGAACTTGCAGACTACTTTCCAAGAAGCCTGCAAAAGAATCTTTTCGGATAATAATACAACAGAGCCGCAATGAAAAGACCGGTATTGAGCATGGATATGCGGAAGAAATCCAACAGCGGGCGGAAATGCGAGACCCGTTCGCCCGCAGGCGGGTAATACACCTTAACCGGTATGTTGGCAACCGTGATACCGGCCCAAACCGCCCTCACCAAAACTTCCACTTCGAAAGCATAGCGCGAACAAACGAAGTGCATACTGTTGATTTTCTTCAAAGGATAAAGACGGAAACCCGACTGAGTGTCGGCAAGAGCGACTCCCGTTTCCGCCTTGAACCAGAAATTGGAAATATTGTTGGCTTTCGAATTGCCCGACGGTTTGTCGGGACTCGGAGTAACCCGCTCGCCCACAAGCAATGTGTTTTCCGAAAAACCGTGCAAAACGAAGTTCCCTATATCGTCCGCAAAATGCTGTCCGTCTGCATCTATGGTTATGGCATAATCGTAACCCTTGGACAATGCATACCTGAAACCCTGGCGCAAAGCATGTCCCTTGCCCCGGTTGACGGGATAAGATACCAGATCCACCCCGTCCACGGCGGCGGCCGATTTTCCGCTGCCATCGGTTGAACCGTCGTCCACGGCTACAAGCAACGGTGCATATTGCAAGACTTCCCGCAACACCCGCTCCACTGTCGAAGCATTATTGTAAAAGGGGACAATGACCGCGCAACGCAAGCGGCCCAATTCTTGTTTTATTTCGCAAGAAAGCATTTTGCTGATTCCGGATTATACCGGCCAATGGTTACTTGCCGTTTTTTTCCTCTATCAGTTCCGCCATGGTATCGATGTTTTTCAAATAGGGCTTGGCTTCGACCGCCGTTTCGAATTTGATACCGTAATCGCGCTCCAACATCAGAATGATTTCCAAGGCATCCACGGAATCCAAACCGAGACCTTCGCCGAACAAGGGTTCTTCATTGTCTATGTCTTCCGGTTTGAAATCCTCAAGGTTCAAGGCCTTTATTATTTTTTCCTTGATTTGTGTTTTGATTTCCTGCTCTGCCATAATCGAATTATTCCTGTTTGTAAAATTTTTTAAAATTTCCGATTGAAATTCACGCGAAGATACATCAATTTTGACATTGGCGGCATAAAATCTTCAAAAAAGAAACTTGGGAAATTAGGCGGATAGTTTAACTTTGCATACAGATTTACACAAAAACAAAAATGGCAAACGTGATACTTACCGGCGACCGTCCTACCGGCCGCTTGCATTTAGGACATTATGTAGGATCCTTGCGACGCAGGGTCGAGCTTCAAAATTCCAGCAAATACGACAAGATATTCATAATGATTGCCGATGCGCAAGCCCTTACCGACAATGCGGACAATCCTGAAAAAGTCCGATCCAACATACTTGAAGTCGCATTGGATTACTTGGCTTGCGGCATAGATCCGGAAAAGACCCACATACTGATACAATCGCAAATTCCCGAACTCTGCGAATTGACATTCTACTACATGAACTTGGTTACGGTATCGCGGCTGCAACGCAATCCTACCGTGAAGACCGAAATAAAGATGCGTAATTTCGAAGCCAACATACCAGTAGGTTTCTTTACATATCCTATCAGCCAAGCAGCGGACATTACCTTGTTCAAGGCCACCGAAGTGCCTGTGGGAGAAGACCAGGCACCCATGCTGGAACAGACAGTGGAAATAGTACGCCGTTTCAACCGCATATACGGGGAGACTTTGGTCGAACCTAAAATATCGCTCTCGTCCAATGCAGTATGCTGCCGCCTTCCGGGAACGGACGGCAAAGCGAAAATGAGCAAATCGTTGGGCAACTGCATTTATTTGTCGGACGAGGCGGAAACGGTAGCGGCAAAAGTAAAGGAGATGTATACCGATCCGGGACACATAAGGTTGTCCGACCCCGGAAAAGTTGAAGGCAATGTGGTGTTCACGTTCTTGGATGCCTTTTGTAAAGACGAGGATTTCGCGAAATTCCTGCCGGATTATGCCAATTTGGACGAACTAAAAGACCATTACCGCAGGGGAGGACTGGGAGACGTGAAAATCAAGAAATTCCTCACGGCTGTTTTGGAACAGGAACTTGCACCCATACGGGAAAGGCGCAAAGAACTGCAAAAGGACATCCCGTATGTTTTTGAAGTGCTCAAACGCGGTACGGCTGCCGCCCGCGAAACCGGAATGCGGACAATGGAAGAAGTACGCCGCGCCATGCGCATAAATTACTTCGACGACATCAGCAGCTTGTATTAGTGGTTAGTGGTTAGTGGTTAGTGGTTAGTGGATAGTTGCAGCGAGCACCGCGTAGTGTATGCACTATGTTGAAAGTAGGTTTTAGTGTAAGCACAGGGTTCAAGGAAGGTCGCCCCCTCTGGGGGCAGGATTTAGCCAAAGGCTAAATCCGGGGGATGAGACAATGCGGGACATGCGGAGCAGGTTAGTGCAAGCTATCGCGGGAGATTAGCACCGCCG
>JADIMR010000068.1 GCA_017694565.1 Candidatus Enterocola intestinipullorum
ATCGGAACAGTATTTTTGCTCCAAATCCTTGAATTCATTGGCCGCCTTGAAATCTTCGCGCCTTACGGCATCCATCTTTTTCTCATGGCAATCATTGACTTGGGCTTCCAAATCCATTATTTCTTTCGGAATCTCGACATTGCGTATATGCGCCCTCGCGCCTGCCTCGTCCATGGCATCGATGGCCTTGTCAGGAAATTGCCTGTCGGAAATATACCTGTCTGACAGGTTCACGCACGCTTCTATGGCCGCATCGGTATAACGGACGTTGTGATGCTCCTCGTAGCGTTCCTTTATATTCCTTAGGATTTCCAAGGTCTCTTCTTTCGTGGTCGGTTTCACCATGATTTTTTGGAAACGGCGTTCCAAAGCTCCGTCCTTTTCGATGCTTTGGCGATATTCGTCCAACGTAGTCGCTCCTATGCACTGTATAAGCCCTTTGGCCAAGGCCGGTTTCAACATGTTGGCCGCATCAAGGGATCCGGGCGATCCTCCCGCGCCGATTATGGTATGGATTTCGTCAATGAACAGGATTATGTCCGGATTGTTTTCGAGCTCCTTGATAATCGAATTAAGCCTTTCCTCGAATTGCCCGCGATATTTCGTACCGGCCACGATGCCCGCCATATCCAAACCGACTATGCGTTTCCGCGATAACGAGGGCGGGGCTTTGTGTTGCATTATCCTGCACGCCAGACCTTCGACTATTGCGGATTTTCCCACACCGGGTTCGCCGATTAGCACGGGATTGTTCTTTTTGCGCCTGCTCAGGATTTGTGCCAGACGTTCTATCTCGGCAGTTCTTCCTATGACAGGATCAAGTTTGCCTTCTTCCGCCAGTTTGGTATAATCCGTACCGAAATTGTCCAAAGCAGGCGTGGCGTTTTTTTTCTTCGTATATGCCGTCGTGCTTGTGGTTTTTCCATCGCGCGCGACCGAACTTGCGGCAAGTTCTTCGTCGTCTTCCTCATTATCGGCATAACTGTCGTTGTAAGCCGGCGCGTCGTTTGCCTTTTCATTGCCGTTGTCCTTGGCCTCGAAACTGCTTTTCATAAGATTGTACGTGACTCCGTATTTTTTCAGCTGGTCAGAAGCCATGTTCATGCGCTCGCGCAAAATAGCAAGCAGCAGGTGTTCCGAGTCGGCTATGGTATCCTGCAAACTCCTTGCTTCTATTTCCATTAAACGCAGTATGCGTTCAGTACTGCCCAACATCGGGGGAATCCCTTCGATGTTGTTATTGGTCCTTATTAGGAATTCGATGTCCTTTTTCAGTTTCAGGGGATCGACGCCCGCATTGGCCAAATAATTGTAGGCATTGCCTTCCGCCGACCTTATTATGCCAAGCAACAAGTGTTCGGGGCCTATATAATTATTGCCGCATCGCTGCGCTTCTTCGCCGGCAAAACCGAGTATGTCGGACAAATTATTCGAATATTTCATGTTCGCGGCCATAGTTTATCCTTTCTTTATGTTTGTTCGTCATGTTTTATCAGCAAAACGTATGCCAAAATATGATTTTTTTCATCCTATTTATGTTTGTTTTAACCGATAATTTTGACCAAATTTGCAAATCGAACTGCAAAAACGGGGATAATCAAGTATAAAAAGATAGATAAAAATCAAAAATGATTGAAGACGAAAGGATTATAAAGGTAGACATTGAGGAAGAAATGAAAACGGCCTACATCGATTATTCGATGTCCGTCATAGTTTCGAGAGCATTGCCTGATGCCCGCGACGGTTTGAAACCGGTCCAAAGGCGCGTGCTTTTCGGAATGAACGAATTGGGCAACACTTCCGACAAACCGACTAAAAAATCAGCGAGAATCGTCGGCGAGGTAATGGGTAAGTACCACCCGCACGGGGATTCTTCAATATACGGCACATTGGTACACATGGCCCAGGATTGGGCAATGCGTTATCCGTTAGTGGACGGACAAGGAAATTTCGGTTCGGTGGACGGGGACCCGCCTGCCGCCATGCGTTACACCGAAGCCCGTCTTACCAAGTTGTCCGAAGAAATGTTGGTCGACATCGACAAGAATACCGTGGACATGTCGAAAAACTTCGACGAATCTTTGGATGAACCTACTGTCCTGCCGGCAAGCATACCCAATTTGTTGGTAAACGGCGCTACCGGTATCGCCGTGGGTATGGCCACCAACATGGCGCCGCACAACCTGTCCGACAGCGTGGACGCGATTATCGCATACATAGACGACAACGACATTGCCGATGACGACCTTATTTCCATAATCAAAGCCCCGGATTTTCCCACGGGAGGCATCATATACGGCTATTCCGGCATCCGTTCCGCATATACCACGGGACGGGGCAGGGTGGTAATCCGCGCAAAAGTCGAAATAGAAAACGACGGCGACCGGGAAAAGCTCGTAATTACCGAAATCCCCTACATGGTAAACAAATCGGAACTTACGAAACACATTTCCACCCTTGTGAATGAAAAACGCATAGACGGAATCTCGAACATCGCTGACGAAAGCAACCACGAAGGAATGCGTTTGGTCATAGACATCAAACGGGACAGCAATGCAAACGTGGTACTCAACAAGTTGTTCAAGGAAACAGCACTCCAATCATCTTTCAGCATAAACAACATAGCTTTGGTCGGCGGCCGTCCCAAACTCCTGACGCTGCGCGACATAATAGCATGTTACGTGAACCACAGGCACGAAGTCGTTACGAGACGTACCCGGTACGATTTGGCGAAAGCCGAAGACCGCGCACATATCGTCGAAGGATTGATAATAGCTTCCGACAATATCGATGAAGTCATTGCGATCATCAAGGCTTCAGCAAGTCCGCAGGAAGCCATGGAACGCCTGCAACAACGTTTCGGTTTGAGCGAAGTGCAGTCCCGCGCCATTGTGGACATGCAATTGCGCAGGCTGACCGGGCTTGAACAGGACAAGCTCCATGCGGAAATGGAAGAACTCAAACGTCTTATAGAAGATTACAGGGACATTCTCGCAAGGGTGGAAAGACGTATGCAAATAATCAAGGACGAACTCACGGCGTTAAAGGACAAATACGGAGATGGCCGCCGCAGCGAAATAGTGTATGCGGCAGAAGACATGAACCCGGAAGATTTCTATGCCGATGATGAAATGATCATCACCATTTCCCACATGGGATATATCAAACGCACGGCGTTGAGCGAATTCAAGGCACAGAACCGAGGCGGCATGGGATCGAAAGGCAGTACCAGCCGCGACGAGGATTTCATAGAACATATCTATCCCGCGTCCATGCACAGTTTCATGCTGTTCTTCACGCAAAAGGGACAATGTTACTGGCTCAGGGTATTTGAAATTCCCGAAGGTTCTAAAAATTCAAAGGGCAGGGCGATACAAAACCTGCTCAACATAGACAGCGACGACAAGGTTACGGCATTCATACGCACCAAAAAACTCTTGGACGTGGAATACAACACCACGCACTATTTGGTATTCTGCACGCAAAACGGCGTAATCAAGAAAACCGAACTTTCCGCATATTCAAGACCACGGAAAGACGGCGTGAGGGCAATCAACCTGAACGAAGGCGACAGCGTGATACAAGTATGCCTGACCAACGGCAACTGCGAAATCATACTTGCCAACCGTAACGGGCGCGCAATCCGCTTCAACGAGTCGAAAGTACGTTCAATGGGAAGAGTAGCCACCGGAGTGCACGGTATGGACTTGGACGATGACGGCGACTACGTTGTCGGCATGGTTTCGCTCAAACCGGACAAAAAGGAAGACATACTCGTTGTCAGCGAAAAAGGCTATGGCAAACGTTCGGATTTGGACGATTACCGTATAACCAACCGTGGCGGCAAGGGTGTCAAAACCATAAACGTAACGGATAAAACCGGCAAGTTGGTATCAATCGTGAGCGTAAGCAACGAAAACGACCTTATGATCATCAACAAATCCGGCATTGCAATCCGCTTCGATGTTGAATCGCTCAGGATTATGGGACGCGCAACGCAGGGCGTAAGGCTCATCAACTTGGACAAACGCGAAGACGAAATAGCATCCGTCTGCAAAGTGCCGCGTGAAAGCGAGGTGGTTGAAGAAGCCGAAACCGAAGCCTCCCAGGAAATGTCGGAGGCACGCAAACAATTCGACGAGATAGGTTTCGACGACAACGCCGACGGCAATGACGACAGCGTAAACGGATGAATGACACGCGAAGAATCAAGATAAACAACCGAATAATACCAACTTTAAACAAACAAAGTCATGAAAAAGTCAGCTTTATGCATTGCCATGGTATTGGCATCATTTACCTTGGCAACTGCTCAAAAGTCGAACGTGAACAAGGCAAGCAACATGCTTATCACGGAGCCGATCAATTATGAAGAAGCCCGCAGCCTTATTGCGGCAGCGAAGGAAAATCCCGAAACTGCCAATGATGCGAAAACATGGTATGTTGCAGGCCGCATAGGTTACCAACAGGCATACGCCCAACGCAATGTATATTATTTGGGACAACCTTTCGACGCGACACTTGCAGGACAAGGATTGGACGAAATGTTCCAAAACTATGTAGAAGCGGACAGCCGCGATGGAGTTCCCGATAAAAAAGGCCGCATAAAATACAAACAACGCAAGAAAATACAAGGCGACTTCAAGGACATGCTGGATTTCTATTCCATTGTCGGCAGCTTTCTTTATCAAGAGGCCAAATACAACGAAGCATATACGGCATTTTACGAGTATTCCAAAATCATGGATTTGCCTATGTTTACCGACAATGAAAAGGATGCCATAAAAGTTGATTCGTTATATAATGAAAGTAAATATTTCGCCGCGCTTAGCGCAATCCAAGCCGGCAATAACGATGAGGGCATAAAATTGCTTGAAGAAGTAACCAAAACTGATTACAAGAACAACATAGGCGTATATGTGTTATTGTCCGAACAATACCTCTTTGTGAAATCTGACAGTGCCAAGTACGAAAACCTGCTTGCGGAAGCCATCGACCGTTATCCGTCCAGCCCCGAACTTATAGGTACGTTGGTCAATTATTATGTAAATTCCGGCGCGTACGACAAGGCGGTTACATACCTTGACGCACTTATAGCCAATGACCCGGAGAACATCGAATATCTCGGGGTAAAAGCCGAATTGCTAACTCAACAAGCCGACTTTGAAACTGCAAAGGATATTCTCAACAAGGCTTTGGCAAGCAAACAAGGAGATGCCTACTTGACATTCCTGCTTGGCCGCACATGGGCTTTCGAAGGCGACCACATACAAGAGGAAGCAATGGACTTTACAGACAATGACAAATACAATGAAGCGATGGCCAAAGCAAAAGAATGCTATGCCACAGCTTTGAATTATTTTGAAACCGCTCATCCCATAATGGATAAGGCGGATTCGAGATATATGGATTTGTTGCAAAACATGAAAGTGTTGTATTTGCGCATGGAAAACACCGACAAATACAACGAAATAGATGCTGAGATGAAAGCTATGGAAGAGTCCCAGCAACAATAAAATTGTCTAACTAATCAAGAAGCCCCGTTATTAATTCAAATAACGGGGCTTCTTGATTTTTTTATTGACATCATGACGCACGGTAAAATTATTTTTCCCGATGGAAGCCGGGTTTGCCCGCTCGGGAAGAGCACTTTCCAGTCTCCGTCATATAAAATAAAGTTGGCAGGATAGTATGATTACAAACTTTTAAATAATTCGCTGTAAATCAACGCTTTTTGTTCAAAGGGCAGGGGATATGCCCTTGATGTGGAAGGCATTCGCCATATCGCCAACCGACGGTCGCAATATTCAGCAACCAACGACTTTCCGATTTCAATTTTACCACATCCTATTATTTGGGAGAGAGTTGCGGCAGCCTTTTCTCCCGTAGCTACAACTGCATGGCAATCAGGGATTTGCTTTAATATTGCGGTCAAATCAACAGTTTTTTCTATTTGCAGGAAATTGTCGGAAGCGTTGTTTTTCAGCCGGGTAACTGCTTCTGCGGTATCGTACATCGCCATTCCGAAACCGGAACAAAAGCTGACAATCTTATCCTTGTCAAAACATTTGCCGGCAACATCGACAAAATAGTTCTTATCGTTGAACATTACAGAACCAACGATACGCCAAAAGTCATTTTGAAAATTCGGATAAAAGAAATCCATCGACCAACGGGATTTCGGAGGCGGGAAACTGCCAAGAACCAGGACTTTCGCATTCTTGGGCAAAAACGGTTCAAGAGGATGTTGTTCGATAGGCATTTTCAACGAAATCATTTATTCAACTTCTGATACAACTTTATAATCAGATAAGCAATAAGAAATAAAACGATAAGAAGACTAATGCGCCAACTGTAGTTGTTTGACACCGGTATTGCCTGCGATATTATAAATCCCATAATTAAATATTTTGTATCCTTTCAAATCAAAGGTAATTAATTTATCCATAGGGGACACACTAAATTCTTTCATTTTCTACTTAACATAATATTAATTATGAGACAAAAGTGACAATTTGAAAAAGTCTAACTAAATACATCTTCGGTAAAAGAAATAAGGC
>JADIMR010000069.1 GCA_017694565.1 Candidatus Enterocola intestinipullorum
ACTTACAGTGGGTATAGTGCAAGCACTACGTTCAGGGAAGACCGCCCCCTCTGGGGGCAGTAAAATCATCTTTGATGATTTTACGGGGGATAAGACAATGGCAAGCGTTAGCCTGCAAAGCAGGCTAACGCTTAACTGTAAGTTAAGCCGATGGACGAAGGACATCGGCGCACTTACAGTGAAAGTGAAGGCGGGTGTCAGGTTACAGGTTACAGGTTACAGGTTTCAGTGATTAGTGGTCAGTGGATAGTAAAAAAAGCCGGAACGTTACAACGTTCCGGCTTTTTCTTCTTATGAAACTAAATCAAATTAAAGGTCTGCTTATTATTCTGCGGGGACTTCCGGTGCGGCGGGAAGTGCCGGCATCAAGGGGGCTGCCGCGTCATCGGCGGGTGCTACGGGCGAGTTGGCTTCTATCTTGTTGAGGATTTTGGTTGTCTCGTCCACGTTTTCATCGGAATGGATGAATGCTGCGGATGCCACGCTCAATACCACCAATATTGCAACCAACGACCAAGTCGCCTTGTCCAAAAAGTCGGTCGTTTTTCTTACGCCCATCACGGAATTAGACGATGCGAACATCGAAGACAAGCCGCCGCCTTTCGAATTTTGAACCAATACCACGATTACCAACAAAACCGAAATAATGACTGCGAGCGA
This sequence comes from Candidatus Enterocola intestinipullorum, assembly GCA_017694565.1. GTDB lineage: Bacteria > Bacteroidota > Bacteroidia > Bacteroidales > Paludibacteraceae > Enterocola > Enterocola intestinipullorum. Next base: position 661 of record JADIMR010000069.1, read on the forward strand.
TACTAATACTACGAACATTTTGTTATTGTCTTATTAAATAATTATTTACGAATTGTTTATTACCTTGTTAAGGAATCGAATTTGGTCTGCAAAGTAAGTACTTTTTTCGGGATATTTCAAATTTAATTTTTCAAAAATCCTGATTGCCTTGGCGTATTGTTTTTGTTTGATGTAAATACGTGCGAGGCTCTCTGAAAAAACGCTGTCCGTAATGTCTTCGTCCGTATAGCTTATGTCCAAAGTGCCTGCTTGGGCATTCGCGTCTTCCGATGACAACGGCACGCTTCCTACCGGGCGGATATGCGGATCGGCGGCAATGAACTTGTCGATGAGGTCTTGGTGTTTCAGTTTGTGATCCTGCGATATGTCGCTTTCGTCCAATTTGTATTCGGTTTCCATTGCCCGTACATGTGCCGAGGGGGCGGCTTTTCCGGCAGGCGTACCGGCCGGTGCCGTTGCGTCGTGGAGTTCCTGTGCGCTTTCATCCGCCCGCGTGTCCGTTCCGGGATGCTCCTGCCATGTTTGCTTGTCCATGGCTTGTTTCTGCATTAGGTTGTAAAGCACAGTCCTGTCCGGCGACAGCAAGGCCGTGTCCTTCAACGCGGGGTTGAATTGCAAATCGTCGCTGTCTTTCAGGTATTTGAGGTACAACGCTTTTGCTTGGTAGAAGTACGGGTATTGCGAGCAAAGGTTTTTAAGGTCGGGAATGTCCTTTGCCTGCACTTCGCACGGGTTTTCAAGGTATTGTATCAGTTGTTTTATGGTCATTTGTACGGACTTTACCAGTTAGCGACTGTGTCATTGTATATGTTGTCGCATATTTCTTCTACTATTTCCTCGATGAGCTCGTCCTGCACGTCGGTCAGCAGTTGGTTGCTGTCGAAATTACGATATGCCGAATACGAGCGTTCAAAATCTTCCTCGTGGTTGGTGTTGTTCGTGTATCTTACGTTTATCCTTACGGTAAGGCGCGTTTCGGAAGCCAGTGTGTTGTCCGAGCTTATGGCCATCGGGGCTATGTCGTAGCCTGTTATTTCACCTTCAATTTCCAAATCGCCCCCGCTTCTTTCAAGCGTAAGACGGGTCTGCCTTGTGAAAGTGTCTTTCAGTTCCTCGTTGAACACGTTGGCCAATGGCGCGTATACCATCGCGGCCTGGTTCGTGAAATCCTGTATGGAAATCGTCTTTATGACGGAATAGTCAATTACCGTGCCGTTGAATTTGTACGATATCGTGCACGACAACAATATCAACGTACACAGCCCCGACAAGATTATGTGTTTGAATTTTTTCATAAATCGTCCAATCCGTATTCTTTTATTTTGCGGTATAGTGTCCTTTCGGAAATTTTCAAATCCATTGCCGCGTACTTCCGTTTGCCTTGGTGTTTGATCAAGGCTTTGCGGATGAGTTCTTTTTCCATTTCATCGACTGCCAGCGGGCGGTTTTCCACTTCCTGGGCTTCGGCAAAGTCTTCTTTTTTGACTTCTTCCGGTTTGTAAGAAATGTATGCGGCAGGACGGGGGGGAGTTTTTATTTCTTCCTGCTCTTTTTTTGCGATTGCGTCCGCATTGTGGCTTTCTTGGACGAGTTTCCTCACTACGCTTTTCAATTCGTCCATGTCTTTGCGCATGTCGAACAGCACCTGGTATAAAATTTCCCTTTCGTTGTTGAACGTGCGTTCGTGTTGTTCATGGCTCATGGGCAGCTGTACCCCTGCGTCCTCTGGCAGATACTGCGCTAATGTTTTGGCATTTATCACGCTGCCGGTTTCCACGGCCGAAATTTGTTCGGTTACGTTTTTCAGCTGGCGTATGTTGCCCTGCCAATAATAATTCCTGAGCATATCGGCAGCTTCGTCATCCAATTTTATGACGGGACGATGGTATGAATCGGCGAAATCAGCCGCAAATTTGTAAAAAAGAGGCAGTATGTCATCCTTGCGCCTGCGCAGCGGCGGCAGGGTGATGGGAATCGCGTTCAGCCTGTAATAAAGGTCCTCGCGGAAACGTCCGTCGCGGATGGCTTCAATCATGTTCATGTTGGTGGCGGCGACGACGCGCACGTTGGTCTTCCGTGTTTCCGACGAGCCGACGCGGAAATATTCTCCGTTTTGCAGTACCCTTAACAATCTTGCTTGCGTATGGTAGGGCAGTTCGCCGACTTCGTCCAAAAATATGGTGCCTCCGTCGGCTGCTTCGAAATAACCGACACGGTCTGTGAGCGCACCGGTAAACGAACCTTTCACGTGTCCGAAAAGTTCGGAATCCATGGTGCCCTCGGGAATCGCGCCGCAGTTTACGGCTATGTATTTTTCATGGCGGCGCGGACTGAAAAAATGGATTATTTTCGGAAATATTTCCTTGCCGACCCCGCTTTCGCCCGTAATCAGCACGGGTAAATCCGTCTTGGCGATTTGCACTGCTTTTGTAATCGCCAAGTTCAGTTCGGGGGTGTTGCCGACAATCCCGAATTTCGTTTTTATGTTTTGCAGTTCTCCTGCGTCAAGGTCAGTCATTGCTTGCGTAAAGTGATTTTAATCAATATCCGGCGCGATTGCGGCAGATGTCTATTGCCGCGTACAATGCTTGGCGGAAAGAATTTTCGGAAGCCTTGTTCTGTCCTGCGATGTCGTAGGCGGTCCCGTGGTCGGGCGAAGTGCGGACAATGTCCAATCCGGCAGTGAAATTCACGCCGCTGTCCATGGCTAATAGTTTGAACGGTATGAGACCCTGGTCGTGGTACATGGCCAGTATCCCGTCGTATTTCCTGTAATTGTCGCTGCCGAAAAATCCGTCGGAGGGCAATGGCCCGTTGCATATTATGCCTTCTTCCAATGCCGCTTCCAATGCCGGTCTTATTACTTCTTGTTCTTCGGTGCCAAGCAGCCCCTCGTCGCCGGCGTGCGGGTTAAGCCCCAACACGGCTATGCGGGGACAGCGTATGCCGAAGTCTTTTTGCAGGGAGTTGTTGAAAATACGAAGTTTTCCCAATATCGACTCCGTGCTTAAATTTTCGGAAACCTTGGAGACTGGAATGTGCCCTGTCGCCACGGCTATGCGCAGATTGCCGGATACCAACATCATCAGGGCATCTCCTTTTTGTCCGAACGATCCTTCCAAATATTCGGTATGCCCGGGAAATTGGAAATGGACGGATTGTATGTTGTGCTTGTTTATCGGCGCGGTTACTATTGCGTCCAAATGACCGTCTTTGAGGTCGCGGACAGCCTTTTCCAATGCCGAGAACGCGGCTTCGCCTGCCATGGCTGTGGACTGCGAAATTTCCACCTTGATTTCGTCGCTGCAGCAATTGACCATGTTCACATGCTTGTCGCTTGCGTCTTCCGCATTGTTTATAAGGTTGAATGTCAGGTTGCTGCCTACGATTTTGCGATAAAAGGCGGCCACTTTCGGCGAGCCGTAGACCACGGGGATGCACAAATCAAGCATCCTGCTGTCTTCCAATGTCTTCAAAATGATTTCATAGCCGACCCCGTTGATGTCGCCGTGGGTAATGCCTATTCTTATCTTATTTTCCATTTCCGTTCTCTGTTTGGTTGTCGAAATTCATTGTAAACAATACGGCTTCCAATTGGCGCAGGGCGTTGCGTTTGTATTGGTTGGGAGCGTATAAGAACGCTTCCGCCGTTACTATCCGCTGGTTTTTTTCGTCCAAGGTGGACACGCTGACGAACGGACCACCCATAAGGTCGCCTTCCACTCTCCATAAACCTCTCGTTTCGGTGGCGAACTTGCCGCTTGCCATGGTCGTGTGGCGGTAGCGGGGCGGGTCGTAACGGTACTCGGTTGCCATGTACGAGCCATCGACCGGTCCGGGAATCAAACTTTTGACCACCGAATCCCTGACTTGGAGCAGGTAATCCTTGTCGAATTGTTGCACGTCCGAGTAAGGGACGGAATAGATTACGATGTTGCGGCTTATGTCCTGGCTTGCATTGGCAATCCATAAAGCCCCGTCGGTTTCTTTTATCCTGTTCATGCCTTTGGGAATGGTCATGTCGAAGCCGAATTTTTCCTTGACTTTGTTTACCGCCTTGGCTTCCACCGATTTTTTTTGGAAGTTTATCGCCCTGTCGCGCTCTGCCTGTATGAAAAAATTGAGTATGTCGTCCCCGTATTTGCCTATGGCGTGCGCTACGGATTCTTCATCCGGCCCGTTGATGTACAAGACCGATTGCGGCTTGGACCATGCGTCTTTCTGGTGTTTCAGCCTTACCGACGAATAGATGTCGCTTACGTTTACTATGATGATGTTCCTCGCAGGTTTGAGTATGCCTGTGAATCCGTTGGGATTCGTGCGTGAAATGTTGAAATACGGTTCGTATTGGGGCATACAGGGAATATTCCCGTCCAAGAGCGTGAAAAGCGAATCCCCGGCCGCCGACTTGGACACTGAATCGTCGATAACCACGAGTACTTCGTTCGAGGCTCCTGTTGCCGACGGCTTCAAACCCTCGGAACTGCAAGAGGCCAGAATTATGGCGCTTGCCAATATGAAAAACAGTCTACGCATTTCTTTTGTTGGTTTGTTTGGCCGAGAGCATTCCACATGCGGCATCTATGTCTTTACCCCGGGAACGCCTTACGGTAGTGTTTATGTGTTTTTGTTCAAGGATTTTTATGAATTTTTCCGTTGCTTCCGCGCTGCTTGGTGAAAACCCGCCCCTGCCGCTGTCGTGATAAGGAATCAAGTTTATGCGGCAATCGATGCCTTTTACGAGTGCGGCAAGCTCGATAGCGTCCTGCGTCGAATCGTTCACGTTGCCAAGCAGGGTGTATTCGAACGAGATTCTGCGTTGGTGCGACCAGTCGTACTCGCGGAGCAGTGCTACTACTTCTTTTACCGGGTATGCTTTTTCTGCCGGAACGATTAAGGCTCTTTTTTCCGGAGATGCCGCATGGACGCTTATTGCGACGTGGCAGCTGCTTTCGTCCAAAAATCGTTTCAATGCGGGAATTATGCCTACCGTGGACAAAGTTATCCTTTTATAGCTCATGGCGGATGCGTATGGAGCTTGCAGGATTTCCATGCTTTTCATAACTGCCGGCAAGTTGTCCAAAGGTTCGCCCATCCCCATATATACGATGTTCGTCAGCCGGTCGCTTTCTTCCACGGACAGCACTTGGTTGATTATCTCGCCCGCGCTCAGGTTGCCTTTGAATCCCATGCCGCCTGTGGCGCAGAATTTGCAGCCCATCCTGCAACCTGCTTGTGAGGATATGCACAATGTGGCCCTGTCTTTTTCCGGGATATATACGCTTTCCACGAAACCGTGGCGTGCTGCAAATAAATATTTTTTACTGCCGTCGGCGGACTTGCTCGTTTTTATGGCGGCGGACAAGCCGATGACGCAACGGTCTGCCAATATTTCGCGTCCCTTTTGCGAAATGTCACTCATGGCATTGAAGTCGCTGCATCTTTTCACATATATCCATCTTGCCAATTGTTTGGCCGTGAATCGCGGAAGTTGCAGGTTTTCAACGACGATTTCCAACTCTTGAAGGTTCATCCCCAAGAGTTCCGTCCTATCGTTGCCTGGGCGGGTTTCCATTATAAGCCGGAATATTTTTCCAAAACGCCGTAATCCAACATCCGTGCCACGTATTTGCCGATGATGTCGAACTCTATGTTCACTTTCATTCCGGGGCGCAATTCCCCGAAATCGGTGTTTTCGTAGGTATATGGTATGATTGATACCTTGAAGCTCCTGTCCGTGGGGTCGCAAACCGTGAGGCTTACCCCGTTTACCGTTACGGAACCCTTGTCGACCGTAAGATAGCCCCTTTTGGCCATTTCCTTGCCGGATTCGTATTCGAAAGTGAAGTACCAGCTGCCGTTATTGTCCTCGATGCCGGTGCATACGGCCGTCAGGTCCACATGTCCCTGTACGATATGCCCGTCCAAACGTCCGTTCATTTTCATGCTGCGTTCGACGTTTACCTTTGTCCCGACTTTCCACTCTCCGAGGTTGCTCCTGTCGAGGGTCTCTTTCATGGCGGTTACGGTATATCCTTTGTCTTCGATTTTCACGACCGTGAGGCATACTCCGTCGTGTGCCACGCTTTGGTCGATTTTCAATTCGTCCTTGAACGAACAGTCGAGCGTGAAATGCACATTGTCCCTGTCATGCTCGATGGCTATGACAGTAGCCTTTTCTTCAACGATTCCGCTAAACACTTGTATCTAATTTACAATTAAGGATTTATAATTTAAAATTCAAATTACCGTGGCACGAAGTTCCACACCCTGGGCCAACCCCCGCTAACCACTACACCTGTCGCACAATCCCATCACCGTATAATTCTTATATTCGGCTTTGAAATTTTCCGGCAGCCTGATTGACGGCACTGTCAAGTCTTTCAGGCAAATTGTGCGATGGCATTTGCGGCAGTAAAAGTGGACGTGCATGTCGGAATCCGAACATTGTCCCGGACTGTCGCAAACTTCGTATTTCATGCTTCCGCTCCCGTCATAAATGCCGTGAACCGCGTGTTTGTCCAAAAACAGGTTCAACGTGCGGAATATGCTCGACTTGTCCAATGTGCCTATCGCCGACTCGATGTCGAACAAAGATAGCGCGCGGCCTGCCGACATAAGTGCTTGCATTACCAATATGCGGTTCGCTGTCGGTTTTATGTCTTTCGATTCCAATTTGGTCGTAGCGGCGTCTTGCGTTATCATGGTACGGCTTATCTTCTGCAAAGATAATGAAACTATCGTTGACACATTATCAATCATTAAAAATATAGTATATTTGCACTGGGCATGCCGCAGTAGCTTGCAGTATGCCTGTTCAACACAAGAAAAACTATTTATCATGGATGTTTCTGAAGAAAAAAAAGTCGAATTGCAAGACATTGTCGACCAGTTATCCGCCCTCGTACAATCGGACGAGGATGTAAGGCAGGATGTTGCGAAGTTGAAATCCCAGTTTTATAAAACGCTGGAACAGAAAGCCTCTGAGGAAAAAGCAAGGTGGGTGGAAGATGGCGGAAAAGAAGAAGATTTTGTTTACAACCCGGCGGAAGAACAGGAATTCAAGTCGTTGTTGGAACAGTATCGCGTAAAACGCAACATGCTGGCGGCCAACCGCGAGGCCATGTTTGAAAAGGCATTCGAGATAAAGTCTTCCATTTTGAAGAAATTGAAAGAGATAGTCGAACATCTTGATGAAAAGGAGATAAACTTCCAAGAAGTGCGTCAATTGCAGCAGCAATGGAAAGATGCCGGGCAGGTCGCTCCTGACAAATACAAGGATCTTATCAAACAATATCAGGCATACATGGACAAATTCTATGACTATGCCAAGATAAACCACGAATTGCGCAATCTTGATTTCAAGAAGAATTTGGAGGCGAAGACCGAACTTTGCGAAAAAGCGGAAGCCTTGATAAACATGGACAGGGTAAACGAGGCTTTCCAGCAATTGCAGAAATTACATGCCGAATGGAAGGAGCTCGGCCCGGTCGCTCCGGAAGTACGGGAAGAATTGTGGCAAAGGTTCAAAGCCGCTACCGACGCGGTCAATAAAAAACACGCGAACTTTTATAAGAACAAGAAGGAGCAGGAAGAGGAGAACTTGCGCAAAAAAACGGAATTGTGCGAGAAAGTGGAGTCGATAGACTACAAGAACGCCTCGACATTCAAACAATGGGACGAAGTATCGGAGAAGGTAAAAGCAATACAGTCCGAATGGAAGACATTGGGATTCGCACCGAAAAAGGACAATAATAAAATATACGAACGTTTCCGAGCGACCTGCGATGAGATTTTCAAAGCCAAGAGCGAGTTCTATAAAGCCATAAAAGCCCGTTCCGCTTCCAACTTGGAACAGAAAAAGGAACTTTGCCGCCAGGCCGAGGAATTACAGGATAGCACCGACTGGAAAGCCACAACCGACAAAATGATAAAATTGCAGCAGGAGTGGAAAAAAGTCGGGCCTGTTTCCGGTAAAGTTTCAGACCACGTGTGGAAACGCTTCATAGCTGCCTGCGACCACTTTTTTGAAGAAAAAAACAAACACTTCAAAGAGAACGGCGGAGTAAAGAACGTATTGAAGGAACGCGATAAGCTGATCAAGCGTTACGAGGCGTTGGCGGCTGACATAAAAACCCGCGAGAACAATCTCGGTTTCTTGAATTACGACCCTGCCAATCCCAATCCATTGGTAGCGGACATGATTAAGAATATCGCGAAACTCAAACAGGACAAGGAGAACATCTTGTCGAAAATAAAAGAGATAGAAACGACTCTCAACAGCGATGAGGAACAATAACGATTTTTCGCGGCGCGGAGAGCGCGCCGCAGGACGAGGCAACCGCGATCCGCGCCCGTTCGCATCGAAAAGCGTCCATCGGCGCAAAGGCGGCAATGCCTTTGAAAACGGTCAGGCTGACGAAGTCCCCGGAAAGAAAGATTTCACCACCCGGCATCGGTCAAGGAAAGGTCCTGCACCTCGTACACGCGCTCCACGGACAGCCGAGGAAGGCATACGCCTGAACCGCTATCTTGCCAACGCGGGCTTGTGTTCGCGCAGGGATGCCGACATTTACATACAGGCGGGGGTTGTCAAGATAAACGGCAAGGTCGTTACCGAATTAGGTACGAAGGTGATGCCCGGCGACGTAGTGCGCTTCAACGATGCGGTAGTCCGCAACGAGCGCAAGGTATATATACTTTTGAACAAGCCGAAAAACACCGTTACCACGACCGATGATCCCGAAGGGCGCAAGACGGTAATGGACATAATAGCGGGTGCATGCCACGAAAGGGTATTCCCCGTGGGCAGGCTGGACCGCAACACGATGGGAGTCCTGTTGCTTACCAATGACGGGGAGCTTACCGACAGGCTCACCCATCCTCGATTCCATAAAAAGAAAATTTACCATGTGTTCCTTTCGAAACCGCTGAGCCGGGAACATTTCGACATAATATCCAACGGATTCGTATTGGACGACGGCTTTATCAAGGCGGATGCGTTGGAATACGTGGAAGGTGGCGAAGGCAAACAGGTAGGCATAGAGATACACTCAGGACGTAACCGCATCGTGCGGCGCATATTCGAGCATTTCGGTTACGGCATCGAAAAATTGGACAGGGTGTATTTTGCCGGCCTCACCAAATACAACTTGCCGCGTGGACATTGGCGTTTCCTTACAGATACGGAAATCGCGATGTTGAAGAGCGGAAGATTCGAGTAATTATTTTAGTACCGTCGCATGTGCCTTACGGCGACATGCTTGGTTGTGGATACCGCATATATATATTAAATATGGATAACTCATCAGCAATAGTGGTTTTCAGCGGCGGGCAGGATTCGACTACCTGCCTTTTTTGGGCCATGTCGGAATTCGACCATGTCGAGGCAATAACCTTCGATTACGGCCAAAGGCATGCGAAGGAGATAGACTGTGCAAGGGCGATATGCCGGGATTTGGGCGTGGAACATACCGTTTTGGAAATGGAACAATTGGGCAGGGTCGCGCCGAGCTCGCTGACACGCGACAATGTAGCGGTGGACAAGGCCATGCCTGACGACCATACGCCTCCCAACAGTTTCGTGGACGGCCGCAATATGGTATTCCTTACATTCGCCGCGATAGTAGCGAAACAGAAGGGCATACATAATATCGTTACGGGCGTATGTGAAACCGATTTCAGCGGCTATCCCGATTGCAGGGATATTTTCATAAAATCGTTGAATGTGAGCCTCGACCTTGCCATGGATTATACGTTCGTGTTGCATACTCCGCTTATGTGGTTGGACAAGGCGCAGACCTGGGCATTGGCCGACAGTCTCGGAAGATTGGATTACGTGCGGGAGAATACATTGACATGCTACAACGGCATAAAGGGCGACGGTTGCGGTGATTGTCCGGCATGCAAGTTACGGAAAAGGGGGTTGGACAAGTACATCGCTTCCAAAAATCAGACAAAGCAATGAACGATTTCAAGAATTTGGGCAAAAAGAGCGATTATCCGTCGGATTACGCGCCCCATGTGTTGGAGTGCTTTGACAACAGGCACCCCGACAACGATTATTTCGTCAAATTCAACTGCCCGGAGTTTACGTCGTTATGCCCGATCACGGGGCAACCCGATTTCGGTTGCATGTATATATGTTATATCCCGGACAAAAAAATGGTGGAAAGCAAGTCCCTGAAATTATATCTGTTCAGTTATCGCAACCACGGGGATTTCCACGAGAACTGCGTGAACACGATAATGAAAGACCTTATTGCCCTGATGTCTCCGAAATATATAGAAGTATGGGGCAAATTCATGCCTCGCGGCGGTATAAGCATCGACCCTTATTGCAATTACGGCAGACCCGGGACGCAGTACGAAGAGATGGCGAAAAAACGTCTTATGCTGCATGACATGTATCCCGAGACAGTAAACAACAGATGAACGGACGGATGGGAAAACAGGAGACAATAGATGCCGCTTTGGAATATTTGCGCAAAGGCTACAATTGTTCGCAGGCCGTAATGCTGGCATTCAAGGAATCTACCGGTTTGGATGACAAGACCGCGGCATTGGTGTCCTCGTCTTTCGGCGGGGGTATGGGACGGACCAAAGGCCGTTGCGGCGCATTGTCCGCTTCGTATATGGTATTGGGCATGTCGGGAGGATATGCTTCCCCGTCGGAGGAAGAGAAGAAAAGCGCGCTGTACAAGCACGTGCGCGAACTGACCAAAAAAGAAGAAGATGCGTTCAAAGTGTTGAACTGCAATGAACTGCTTGTCAATTATCCCGATGGAGACGAACCCCGGCTTTTGCCCGGACGCAAGAATATATGCGTGAAGTTCGTAACTGCCACAGTCGGCGATTTGTACGATATGCTAAACAACCGGACCGATGATAAACGTGTCTGACCTTTGTGTCGATTTCGGCGGCAGGCCGCTTTTCGACAATGTGAGCTTTTTTGTGAACAGCCGCGACCGCATCGCGCTCACCGGCAAGAACGGGGCGGGCAAAAGCACGCTTCTTAAAATCATCGCAGGCTTGCAGCAACCTACTTCCGGCACGGTGTCGTATCCCAAAGACCTTACGATAGGGTATCTTCCGCAGCACATGATTTGCGAGGACAAGACTACCGTAAGGCAGGAGGCTTCCAAGGCGTTTGACGACGTGGAGCGTATGAACAGCCGTTTGGAGGAAATGCAGCAGGAGCTTGCCGAACGCAGCGATTATGATTCGGAAGGTTACGCCGCGCTGATAGACCGTATTTCCGCTTTGTCGGACACGCTGTCGATGTCTTCGGCCGGCAATATCGACGCTGCGGTGGAAAAAACGCTTTTGGGGCTCGGTTTTGAACGCAGCGACTTTGAACGGCAGACCGGGGAATTCAGCGGAGGCTGGCGAATGCGAATAGAACTTGCAAAGATACTTTTACGCCGTCCTTCCGTGTTCCTTTTGGATGAACCTACAAACCATTTGGACATAGAATCCATACAATGGCTTGAAACTTTTTTGGCCGCATATCCCGGTGCGGTGATATTGGTTTCGCACGACAGGGCTTTTTTGGACAATGTTACCAACCGTACAATAGAAATAAGTCTCGGCAAGATATACGACTACCGCGCCAATTATTCAAAATACGTGGAATTGCGTAAAGAACGCAGGGAACAACAATTGCGCGCATATTACAACCAGCAAAAGGAAATAAAGGACACTGAGGATTTCATAGAACGGTTCCGCTACAAGGCCACCAAGGCTGTCCAAGTGCAGTCGAGAATCAAACAGTTGGCAAAAATCGAAAGGATAGAGGTGGACGAAGAGGACATGAGCCGCCTCAACCTAAGATTCCCGCCTGCCCCGCGTTCGGGAGACTATCCCGTAATAATGGAGAATGCTGGAAAAGCTTACGGAAGCCATCAGGTATTCGACAATGCGGACATGATCATACCGCGTGGCGGTAAGGTGGCTTTTGTGGGCAAGAACGGCGAGGGCAAGACCACGATGGTGCGTTGTATCATGGGGGAAACGGATTTTACCGGTAAAATCAAAATAGGGCATAACGTGAAGATCGGCTATTTCGCACAAAACCAAGCTTCCCTCTTGGATGGGGAACTTACGGTCTTCGACACGATAGACAGGGTGGCGACAGGCGAAATCCGGACGAAAATCAGGGATATATTGGGAGCTTTCATGTTCGGTGGCGATGCCTCGGACAAAAAAGTCAAAGTGTTGTCGGGTGGAGAACGAAGCCGTTTGGCCATGATAAGGCTTTTGCTCGAACCGGTGAACCTGCTTATTCTCGACGAGCCGACGAACCACTTGGACATGCAATCGAAAGACGTGCTGAAACAGGCGATTAAAGATTTCGACGGTACAGCCATAATCGTGTCGCACGACCGTGAATTTTTAGACGGCTTGGTCGATACGGTTTACGAATTCACGCAAGGTAAAGTCGTGCAGCATATAGGCGGCGTTTATGATTTCTTGCAGCATAAAAAGATAGAGAGCCTGCGCGACATAGAAAAAAAAGCCGAAGAATCGAAATCCCGCAAGAGCCAAGAACAAAAACAGGCTCCATCCAAACAGCGGAGGGAACAGGATAAGGAATACAAGAAACTTGTGCGCAGGGCGGAAAACAACGTGAAGCTTTGTGAGGCCGCCATTGCCGAAACAGAGGTTGAAATTAAGGAATTGGAAGGGAAGATGGCGGAAAGCCCTGCCGATACCGAAGTGTTCAAGGCGTATGCCGATGCAAAAAAACGCTTGGAATGCCAAATGTCGGATTGGGAACAAGCCCTCTCTGAATTGGAGAAGTTTAGTGGATAGTGGTTAGAGGCGGCTACGCCGCAGTGATTAGTGAATAGAGATTAGTATTTGGTAATAAATGACATTGGAAGAAGAAATAAGACGCAGGCGGACTTTTGCGATAATATCGCACCCCGATGCGGGAAAAACGACATTGACCGAAAAGCTATTGTTGTTCGGCGGAGCCATCCATGTAGCCGGAGCGGTAAAATCCAACAAAATAAAGAAGACCGCGACATCCGACTGGATGGAAATAGAAAAACAGCGCGGAATCTCCGTGGCAACGTCCGTCATGGGTTTCGAATACCGTGATTTCAAAATAAACATTCTCGATACTCCCGGACACCAGGATTTCGCCGAAGACACTTTCCGCACCCTGACAGCCGTGGACAGTGTGATAATCGTGATAGATTCCGCCAAAGGCGTGGAGACGCAAACGCGCAAGTTGATGCAGGTGTGCCGTATGCGTAAAACACCCGTTATGGTGTTCATGAACAAAATGGACCGTGAAGGCCGCGATCCATTCGACCTTTTGGACGAAATAGAAGCCGAATTGGGAATAAAGGTGCGTCCGCTTACTTGGCCCATAAACATGGGTTTTTCATTCAAGGGAGTGTATAACATATACAGGAAAAATCTGAACCTTTATACCCCGAACAAGCAGACGGTTTCGGAAACCGTGGAGTTCAACGATTTGAAAAGCAAGGAGCTGGAAGCCTTGATAGGGGAAAAAGATGCTTCCAAACTGCGGGACGATCTGGAACTCGTCAACGGGGTGTATCCCGATTTCGATGTAAAAGAGTATCTTGCCGGCGACCTCGCTCCCGTGTTTTTCGGCAGCGCCTTGAATACGTTCGGTGTAAAGGAATTGTTGGATTGTTTTGTGGAAATCGCGCCGTCGCCGCGTCCCGTGCAGGCGGTGGAGCGCGTGGTGGAGCCGATGGAACCTGCGTTCACGGGTTTCGTTTTCAAGATTCATGCGAACATGGATCCCAACCACCGCAGCTGCATAGCTTTCGTGAAAATATGTTCCGGAAAATTCGAGCGCAATGTGAATTATAAACATGTGCGGCTCGGCAAGATGATGAAGTTTTCCGCGCCTACCGCATTCATGGCGCAGAAAAAAGAGACGGTGGACGAGGCTTTCGCGGGCGACATCGTGGGGCTTCCCGACAACGGCGGCACTTTCAAGATAGGCGACAGTCTCAGCAGCGGGGAAAATATCCATTTCAAAGGCTTGCCGAGTTTCTCCCCCGAGATGTTCAAATACATAGAGAACGACGACCCGATGAAACAAAAACAATTGCAGAAAGGCATAGACCAACTTATGGACGAGGGCGTGGCGCAATTGTTCATCAACCAGTTCAACGGCAGGAAGATTATCGGGACTGTCGGGCAGTTGCAGTTCGAAGTGATACAATACAGGCTGTTGCATGAATACAATGCCCAATGCCGATGGGAACCGATACGTTTGTATAAGGCTTGCTGGATAGAAAGCGACGACGCGGCCGAATTGGAGAATTTCAAGAAACGCAAATACCAATTCATGGCCAAGGACAAGGAGGGAAGGGACGTGTTTTTGGCAGATTCGCAATTCGTCTTGGACATGGCCCAGGAAGATTTCAAACATATACGCTTCCATTTTACCAGCGAGTTTTGATTAGTGGTTAGTGGGTAGTGATTAGTGGGTAGTTACAGCAGGCACTTCGTAGTGAATGCACTATGTTCAAGGAAGGTCGCCCCCTCTGGGGGCAGGATTTAGCCAAAGGCTAAATCCGGGGGATAAGACAATGACATGGGCATGGACATTGTAGCGAAGCGGAAATGCCCATGCCCCCTCTGGGGGCAGGATTTAGCCAAAGGCTAAATCCGGGGGATGAGACAATGCGTAGCCTGCGAAACAGGTTAGTGGTTAGTTTGCCGCTTCACGGCAGTGAATAGTGGTTAGTGATTAGTGGATAGACTATGATAAAAATAGGTGAATACAACAAATTAAAGATTGCCAGGGAAGTCGATTTCGGCGTGTATTTGGATGCGGGTCAAGACGGGGAAATCCTGATGCCCCGTAAATACGTGCCCGAAACGTGCGAGGCCGGCGACGAAGTGGATGCTTTGATATATACCGACAGCGAGGACAGGCTTGTGGCAACCACGGAAAAGCCGTTGGTTTATGCTGGCGGACTGGCGGCATTGAAGGTAAAGCAAATAACAGATTTCGGGGCTTTTCTGGATTGGGGAATCACCAAGGATTTGTTGTTGCCGTTCAGTGAACAGACGCGCAGTATCGCGGAAGGAGATGTCGTGGTGGTATATGCATACGCGGACAACAAGTCGAGGCGGATGGCGGCGACCATGAAATGGGAGAAACACGCCGACTACAATCCCGATACGGAAAACATAGTCTCCGGCGCGGAATGTGAAATAACCGTTGCCGGACAAACCGATATCGGTTTCAAGGTGTTGGTGGACGGAAGATATTACGGACTTGTTTATGCCAACGAGGTTTTTTCGGGCTTGAAGAACGGGGAGACGCGCAAGGCCTACATACGTAAAATCCGCGAAGACGGAAAAATGGATATCAGCCTCAGTCCAGTCGGCTTTTTGAACAAAATAGGCGGGGACACGGACAAAATTGTCGGGAAACTGCAAGCGGCAGGCGGATTTTTGCCGACCACGGACAAGTCTCCCGCAGAAGTCATTTATTCCACATACGGTATCAGCAAGAAGTCCTATAAGCAAGCCGTCGGCCGCTTGTACAAGCAACATGTTATCGAATTGATGCCTGACGGAATCCGCTTGGTCCGGCATTGATGAGGATGCGGATTTTCTTGAATTTCAAGGGTTGAGGAAAAACTGTATGAAAATTTCACAAAGTATGGATGTATTCTTGTGAAATTATCCTATATTTGCTTTTAGAATATGGAATTTTGCCCGGATTCGTCTTGTTGCCACGAAGCCGGTAGTGTTTTTCCTTTTCACGCAAATTGCGCATTGCGGCACTGTCGCGGATGAAACCAACCTTAATATCATAAACCATGAAAAGATTTATCACCTTGATCGCAGCCATGCTTGCTTTTATGCCGGCCGCTTTCGCAAGCCAAGGGGAACTTGTCGTTACTCCCCAACCGGCTCTTGTCACATCCTCGATCACTCTCAACTACGATCCCCTTCCGCAGCAACAATGGATGGCTTCGCAAGATGTCTATCTTTATGTGTGCCTTGAAATGGACGGGAACGGCGAATGGGTAAAGGAAAAAGCCGAATGGTCGCTTTGCAACAAACCGGAGTACAAGTGGATAAAGAACGCTGACGGAAGTCTGAGTTATACCATAAACAACCTGCAAACTTATTTCAAGCTGAATGCGGAAGAAATGGGCAGGGTTACCGGCATGTTCGTAATTCTTAAAAATGACAAGTTCCAGACCACCGACAAATACGTGCGATTGTCGCAAGGACATGTAAGCGATTTGCCCAAGTTCAACGGAACGGTACGTTTCTCGGTAAAAGTTCCGGCGGGAACAAGGCAAGTTTATGTCGCTGGAACTTTCGGCAAGGAGGGAGATCCTTTGTACTGGGAACACGCAGCTCCCGAATTGCAGTTGAAAAAGGTTGATGCCACGCATTTCGAAGGCGTCATAGAGAATGTGCCCGCGAATTTGGAATACTTGTACGTATGGGGTCCACGTATCGACCAGACGGAGTTCCGTATGGGGCATCGTCCTTTGGGAGGACGCAGCAGCGTACATGACATAGTGGAATACTGGGGCGACATGACGCTTAGCGTGAATGTTCCCAAAGGCACGACGGAAGTTTATGTTTCCGGATCTTTCAACAATTGGGGTTTCAGCCAGATGATGGATGCCGGCAACAACAACTGGATATACCATGTGCCGCCTACCGCTCTCGGAGGTTCTGAAACTGTTGAATACAAGTACTACTTCAACAACGCCAAGGATGCCGGCGAGCAGGGCGAAAACCGCAAAGTGCAGTTCGAAGGCTTCTCGACACAATACGATGATGTGAAAAGCTGGAAGTAAATCATACCATTATAGTATAGTTAAAAATGAAGACCTTGCGGTAAGCCGCAAGGTCTTCATTTTTAATACGGCATCGAGTTGTCTCATTAAAACCCGAATAATCAAGCATTATACCGGTGCCTTGAAATTGAACACAGGTTTTATGATGTTGTCTATTTTCACGGTGTCGCCTATGTTGCCCGTGAAACCGATAACGCAGCCCGTACCGGCGTGCACGTCAGGCATTATTCTTATTTTGCACTTGCTGAAAACGTCTATTGACGTAAGCGAATACGAAGAGGAATATTATCCGGTGAAACAACCGTCCTTGGTTGATATGTTGAAGTTAAGGATGTACGAGTTGGAATTGACGCAAAACAAATTGTCGGAATTATTAGAAGTAAGCCCGTCCAGAATCAGCGATTATCTATCCGGTCGGGCAGAGCCAACGCTGAAAGTGGCAAGAAAGATGAGCAAAAAATTGAACATCGATGCATCTATCGTCCAAGGCGTTTGATTTTCTGCCTCGATGTCAGAAAAGTGGAAATTTTGGCAGGTTTTTATCTTCCCGGAGCTTGTATGAACGGACAGGACTGCTAGTGGCACGGTGTTTGCATTACTTGTTGCGGACAACGTCGATGTTCACCGGGAGCAGTCCCGAAGATGTTGAAATACTTCTCGAAGGCTGCGGACGGAAACACCGGCGGGGTTCATGAAAACGAATAACAAACAACAAATAAAAACGGAGGATATTATGACACCTGCAAAAAGAAACCAAGGCTGGATGCCCAGCATATTCAATGACTTCTTCGACAACGACTGGATGTTGAAAACCAATGCGACCGCTCCCGCGATTAATGTAAGCGAGGATGATAAGGAATACAAAGTCGAGGTTGCCGCTCCCGGTATGACGAAAGACGATTTCAATATTACTTTGGACGAAGACAACAACTTGGTAATCGAGATGGAAAAGAAAAACGAGAACGAGGAAAAAGACGACAAAAAGAAATATCTGCGTCGCGAGTTTTCCTACTCGAAATTCTCACAGACCATCCTGCTGCCTGACAATGTGGAGAAAGAAAAAATCTCCGCAAAAGTAGACAATGGTATTTTGGCAATAAGCATACCGAAGATGGACGAAGAAAAGATAGCCAAAGCTCCGAAAAGCATAGAAATCATGTAATTTGAGGAGTTTTAAAACTTTCCATAACTTGAAACTTGGGGATTGCCGTGCGAGGCAGTCCCCTTTTTTATTTTCGTTATCAGACAGCTATCCATGAAAAAGACCGCCTTGATGCTGCCAAGACGGTCTTTTTGTTGTTGAGTGCCTTATGTTTGGCGGAATCGGTCAGCTTTTCGAGAACATGTCTTTGATCGCGCCTACCGAACCGAGCACCCCTGTGGCTTCGTATGGTACGTAAACGGTCTTGTTGTCCTTGCCGTCGGTCATTTTGGCAAGGGTTTCCATGTATTTGATTGCCAAAAGGTATTTGGCCGGATCCATTTTAGTGTCCTTGATGGCTTCCGCCACTTGCCTGATGGCTTCCGCTTCGCCTTCGGCCCGTAAAATCTGGGCTCTTGATTCACCTTCCGCTTGCAGTATGGCGGTGGCTTTCACGGCTTCCGCTTGGTTGATTTGCGACTGCTTCTCGCCTTCGGAACGCAGTATCGCCGACTGTTTCTCGCCCTCTGCGTTAAGGATTTCGGCACGGCGGTTACGCTCCGCCTGCATTTGTTTTTCCATGGCTTCGCGCACACTTTCCGGCGGCGTGATGTCCTGTAATTCCACGCGGGTTACCTTCACGCCCCATTTGTTGGTGGCTTCGTCCAAAATCTGTTGCAGGCGCGAGTTGATCGTGTCTCTCGAAGTAAGGGTCTCGTCCAATTCGAGTTCGCCTATCACGTTACGCAGTGATGTTTGCGTGAGCTTTTCGATGGCGTTGGGCAGGTTTTCGATTTCGTAAACGGATTTTTTTGGGTCTACGACCTGGAAATAAAGCAGGGCGTTGATTTCCGTCGTAACGTTGTCTTTCGTGATTACCTGCTGCGAAGGGAAATCATAAACTTGTTCGCGCAAGTCGATAGAGGTCGTGGTCGTGATACGGGCCATTTGCCTGCCGTTTGCCAAACGGACAGCGGTGCGCGTATAAATCTGCTTGGGCTTGTCGATAAAAGGCCAGATAAAGTTGAGGCCGGCCGGCAGTACGCTGTGGAATCGTCCCAAACGTTCTATTACCCGGGTCTCCGACTGTGGCACGACTTTGATGCCGGCCACGGCCAATACGATGGCAATGATTGCCAAGGCGCAAATAATAATGATGCTTGTCATGGATTAAAATATTATTGGTTGATTATTTTTACATTAAGTATGATGCTGTCGTAGCTGCACACTTCCACCATGCTTCCTTTCGGCGCGGTGCAGTTGTCCGTGGTCAAGGCCTGCCAGATGTCCCCGTCGATTTTTACGCGGCCCGGCGTGCCGTCTCCCCTTATTTCTTCTACGACCAAGGCCTTGCGTCCTATGATGGCATCCATGTTGCTTGCGTATGGTTGTCCGCCCGCATTTTTACGTTTGCGTTTTGAAGCGGGCAGGGCGAATACGAAAATGAAGCATAATGCCGAAACGAATATGGCGATGGCGAGCTGCCATGAAAATGAAACATCCGCGAAGGATATTAACATGGCGGCAATGCACCCGACGGACAGGCTGAAAGCGATTGAAGTGCCGCTTGCCAATTCTATCAAGAAAAGTGCGACTGCGGCGATTAACCACCAGAACCAGGAAGAGGAGAAAATTTCCATAGAATATCTATTTTTCTTAGTGAATTATTATCTTTGTAAAGATAGTTAAAATGATTGGTTTGCCAATTATTTCCGCAATCGGCTAATCACTTTTTTCAAAAAAATAGCGGAAAAGTTTTGCAGGTATCAAAAAAGGCATTACCTTTGCAACGCAATTGAGAGAAACAAACACGGCGCGAGAGTCGTGGAGCGGTTGCGAAAATAATTAATGCGAAAATAGCTCAGTTGGTAGAGCATAACCTTGCCAAGGTTAGGGTCGCGGGTTCGAGTCCCGTTTTTCGCTCAAACGCCTTAAAAGAGGTATCCATATCTCGGATGCCTCTTTTTTTAAAGGTCATTGCCCAAATGGCGGAATCGGTAGACGCGCTAGTTTCAGGTACTAGTAACTGAGAGGTTGTGCAGGTTCGAGTCCTGTTTTGGGCACCCTGTTTAACATGCGTAGGTGGTGAAATTGGTATACACGCTACTTTGAGGGGGTAGTGCCGGTTACGGCGTGTGAGTTCGAGTCTCATCCTACGCACAAAGAAACAATCAAATGAAATTTTGCAGTTTTGCCAGCGGAAGCGCTGGCAATTGTTATTATATAGCATCGGGCAATTCCGCAATCCTGATCGATGCCGGTATAAGCGCAAGGGCCATCAGGAATAGCTTGAAGTCCATAGGTGTCGGATTCGACAGTATTTACGGGATTTTTGTCACCCACGACCATTTCGACCATACTTACGGTTTGGGTCTTCTGGGCGAGCGCTACAATGTCCCCGTTTACTCGACTGCGGAAGTACTTGCAGGCTATAACCGTTGTGTCAGGCAAAGTATCAAACTGTCTTCCTGCCGCCGCTACGTGCAAAAAGGCGTAAGCGTTGCGGTAGGTGATTTTTCCATAACACCTTTTCATTTGGATCACGATGCTTCCGATTGTGTCGGTTATTATATCGAGGCGGGAGGAAGTTCGCTTGCAGTGGCCACCGATTTGGGTTTCATCAATGATGATGCGGCTCATTACCTTTTAAAAGCCGACAATATAGTAATAGAGGCGAATTACAGCGAGCAGATGCTTATGGAAGGTCCGTATCCCGTATATTTGAAACAGCGCATATTGTCTTCCAACGGACATTTGGCCAATCATGTTACGGCGAAGTTCCTGGCATCCCATGCCGACCGCCATTGGAACAACGTTTTTTTCTGCCATTTGAGCAACAACAATAATACTCCGGACAAGGTCATTGAAGAAATACATGCCGCTTTTGACTTGAACGGTGTCAGGGAAAATCTTCCGGTTTTGCATACTTTGCCGCGCCGGACCATGACGGGGATATTCGAGTTTTGATAATGGAAGCAATAAAAAACGACCGGAGCTGTCAGTTCCGGT
>JADIMR010000070.1 GCA_017694565.1 Candidatus Enterocola intestinipullorum
TCCTCCAACTTCTCGATTGCTGACATTTGCGACAGGGGTACGGTAAACAGCAATTCGTAATCTTCGCCCCCGTTCAAGGCGGCGGTAACCAGATTCATGTTGAATTCTTCCGCCATGCTGGCCGTTTCGTAATCGATTGGAATCTTGTCTTCGTATATTCGGCATCCGCAACCGCTTTCTTCGCAGATGTGCAGCAGTTCCGATGACAATCCGTCCGATATGTCCATCATCGAGGTAGGCACAATGCCTGCGTTTTCCAATTTTTCTATTATGTCCTTGCGAGCTTCGGGTTTCAATTGGCGTTGCAGGATGTATTCTTTTCCTGCGAAATCGGGTTGCATGTCGCCTTTGGTTTGGTTGAATATGTTTTTCTCCCTTTCCAAGAGTTGCAGTCCCATGTACGCCGCGCCCAAATTGCCGGAAACGCATATCACATCGTTGATTCCGGCTCCGGAACGTGTCGTTATCTTGTCCTTTGCCGCTTCGCCTATGCAGGTAATGCAGATCGTCAGCCCGGTCATGGAAGGGCAGGTGTCGCCTCCTGCCAAATCGACGCCGTATCTTTCGCAGGCCAATCGTATTCCTGCGTAAAGAGCGTCGCAGTCTTCTACGGAAAAGCGTTTTGACAACCCTATCGAGACGGTTATTTGTTTCGGTCGGCCGTTCATGGCGTAAATATCCGAGAAATTCACTATTGCCGCCTTGTAACCCAAATGTTTCAAGGGTACGTATGTCAAATCAAAGTGTATTCCCTCCAACAGCATGTCCGTGGTAACCAATACGCGATTGCCGTCTCCGCTGTAATTCAAGATGGCGGCATCGTCTCCCACGCCTTTGACGGTACTGTCGTTTATGGGTTTTAAGCCCCCGGTAAGATGTTTTATCAAACCGAATTCGCCCAAAGTGGATATTTCAGTCATTTCATATTTGTTTTTCGTGTCGCTGGCAAAGTTAATAATTTCCTTCTTTTTGGCATCGTGGTCCGTATATACAAGGAAACCCTGCCGTAAGTGTGCGGCAGGGTTCGGTCAATATCGGATTAAAACCGTCCTTACTTTAAAAACTTCACGGTCGTGTTGCCGTCCGAAGTCTTCACATTCAGGATATGGACTCCGTCAGCGAGGTTGGAAACGCTGATTTCGCGTGCATTGCCCGCTTGCACTTCAACTTGTCCTGCGGTATTCAGTATCGTGCTTTCGGTTTCCTTGTCGCTCGAAACCGTTATCAGCCCGCCTGCATAATTGATGGATATTCCGTTCCCGTCCTGTTCTTTCATGGCGGTAGGTACGGCGGTCAATGTTATCTTGACGTCATCGATACCCAACGCTTGTGCGGCTTGCGCGTCCGTGCCCTCGGCCACGGAGATGTTCCATGCCAAGTAGAGGTCGGAGCCGCTTGCGAAGTCGTATTCGAGAGTTGAAGAAACAGGCTTGGAGTCGCCCGGGGTCGCGTCGTATCCTTCGGTCGCATTGTCCTTTTCAAAGAAGGTATAAAAATCTTCGGTAGCTTCGTTCCATTCGTTGCCGTCCTGCGAATAGTACATCTTTACGCAAAAAATATAAGAAAGGATAATGCCTGAGGCGGTAAAGGCCGCTGGGTGTGCCCGTATGTCTTTTGCCGTCCCGATATGGCAGTTGCAAATATAGCGCAAACGTTTGAATTGTGGACTTGCTTCCTAAAAAACAAGTACCAACCCGCTTTACAGGTTAGCTGCGCCGGCATTGGCATAACCACTAATCACTAAAAAACACTATCTTTGGCAAAACTTGAAAGTCATGCCGATACAGGAAATACCCTCACCTTGTTATGTCGTCTATGAAGACAAACTTCGAGCCAATTTGAAGTTGATAAATTCCGTCTCCGAAGCATCCGGTGCGCAGATAATATTGGCGTTCAAGGCTTTCGCCATGTGGAAGGTCTTTGACATCGTCAAGGAATATTGCAGGTACAGCACGGCAAGTTCCTTGGCCGAGGCGCGTCTGGCTTGCGATGAATTGGGAAGCAAGGCCCATACTTACGCCCCCGTTTACAGCGGGAGCGAGTTCGATACGATATGCGATTGCAGCAGCCATATAACGTTCAATTCCCTTTCGCAATACGGGAAATATGCAAGGCGGGCAATGTCCAAAGGGGTCAGTTGCGGACTCAGGATAAATCCCGAGTATTCCGAAGTGGAAACGGAGCTGTACAATCCGTGTGCCAAAGGTTCGCGGCTCGGGGTGGTGTCGTCATTGTTGGACAACGGTCTTCCCGAAGGATTGGAGGGATTGCATTTCCATACGCTTTGCGAATCGTCTTCATACGATTTGGAAAAAACCTTGGCAGTCGTGGAGCAGCGTTTCGGCAAGTTTTTCCCGCAAATCAAGTGGTTGAACATGGGCGGGGGACACCTTATGACCCGCGAGGGTTACGATACAAGGCACTTGATACGGCTTTTGCGCGATTTCAAGAGCCGCTATCCGTGGTTGCACGTTATTTTGGAACCCGGCAGCGCCTTTGCATGGCGGACCGGTGATTTGGTTGCCACAGTCGAAGACATCGTGGAAAATGGCGGTATCAAAACGGCCATGCTCAATGTGTCGTTCGCCTGCCACATGCCCGATTGCCTGGAAATGCCTTACCAGCCGGCGATAACCGGCGCGAGGATGGACTCCGGCGGTCCGTTTGTTTACCGCATGGGCGGCAACAGTTGCTTGTCGGGTGATTATGCGGGGAATTGGTCGTTCGACAAGCCCTTGCAACCCGGCGACAGGGTGGTTTTTGAAGACATGATACATTACACCATGGTGAAGACGACCATGTTCAACGGAGTGTCACATCCATCGACCGGCATCGTGTTGTCGGACGGCAAGTTCAAATTGTTGCATAGCTTCGGGTACGAGGATTACAAGAACAGGGTCTCCTGATAATATACCGTATTGATTCCATGCTCGTAAAAAAATGCTATTTTTGTACGGC
>JADIMR010000071.1 GCA_017694565.1 Candidatus Enterocola intestinipullorum
GCACTATATATTAAGGTGTATCTTTGGTTTCAATCATCGGGCGCAGGCTTAAAATAGCCAGCATCGGACATGAACGACAAATTTATAAAAAGTTTCGCAAACGTTTGCTATGCAATATCCGGCTATATTTCCACAAACACACGAAAAAAGCAGCATTTTTACACTTATTTTTCAGAAAATGAGACCATAAGCATAGGGGGGGTACACATGTTACAAACCGGTAACAAAGGCGGGAATTAAATAACCGGCTTCTTGTTTTTAACTTAAAATTATTGAACAAAAGGTACAAGATGAAAGAAAAGCCGTAACTTTGCAGACGCTTTTGTGATGAGCAAATCAATGTCGAACTCTATAATTTGTTTTTTCACTATGAAGAAAAAAGGCTTATTGGCAGCATTGCTGCTTTTGTTCGCTGCTACCGCAGCTTACGCACAACCCCGCGCGATAGGTGGACGCATAGGCGGTCAATTTGAAGTATCGTACCAACACGCGCTCGGGTCAGCCAACATGGTACAAGCCGAACTTGGTATTGGAGCACTTTGGTATCCCGGTATCGAAGCCGCAGCCACCTACGATTGGATTTTCCCCATCAACTCTTGGCAATACAAAGGCGAATGGAACTGGTATGCCGGTGTCGGCGCAGGCATAGGCGGTTATTGGAATCATGGCTACGGAGTAGGCTATGTCGGAGTTGCAGGACGCATAGGCGTGGAATACAATTTCTGGTTCCCGCTGCAACTCTCCCTTGATTGGAGACCATTGATCGGTCCCGGTTTTAATAATGAAGTGGTTGGATTTAACGACATAGGCCTTTACAGCGGTATCGCACTCGGCGTAAGGTACTTGTTCTAAACTGCGACAATTACGGTACAAAACCGCATGGACATGGAGCGGGAGACGGATATTCATCTGTTTCCCGCTTTTATATTAGAAGCTGTTTCGATTTTTTGAAAAATTCTTTTATGGTTATTTCCGGTCTGCACGGTTCTTTTTTCAGTCAGATAGCTGCTGCTATCCTTTTCAAAAAGAAAAACCGTACACCGACGAAAATTACACATAAAATTCATAATCAAAAAAAATCAAACAGCCTCTTGTTTGGCATTATGGCAAAAAAGCAATAACTTTGCAGCCGCTTTTACGTGAATTGGATTCCCGTATGAAGCAAGTGTGATGGGAATAGGGCTGCCATGCACGAACAAACAAGACACTGCCCGAATTTGAGTAACACAAATTTTATTTGACAATGAAAGTATTCGAACTTGGAGGCGAACTTAGGACCGACCTCGGCAAAAAAGCCAGCAAAGCATTGCGTAACGAAGAAAAAATCCCTTGCGTGCTTTACGGCTGCGGCAATGCTAACACGAATTTCGTAATTAACCAGTCATCTGTACGCAAACTTATCTATACCCCCGAAATTTTCGAGGTAAAATTGATTCTCGGCGGCAAGAAATACCGTGCGGTAATCAAGGAAGTGCAGTTCCACCCTGTTACCGACAAAATACTCCACATGGACTTTTTGGAAGTGGACGATGTAAAACCCATCGTGTTCAAAGTTCCCGTGAAAACCGAAGGATTGGCAGTAGGTGTACGTGCCGGTGGCAAATTGTCGTTGGATTCGCGCAAGCTCAAAGTCCGCGCACTCTGCAAGGACATTCCGGGTTGCCTTACCGTAAACGTGGAAAAACTTGAAGCCGGCAAATCCATAAAAGCAGGCGAACTCTCGTTCGACAACTTGGAAATCGTGGACAACAAGGAAACCCTTGTCGTAAGTGTAAAAATGACCCGTGCAGCGAAAAGCGCGGCCTCCGCAAAGTAACTTTTGCGTACTTAACGCGACAACTCAGTGAAATACTTGATTGCAGGCTTGGGGAATATCGGTGCGGAATACGACCGGACCCGCCACAACATAGGATTTATGATATTGGATGCCTTTGCAACGGCATCCAATGTTTTTTTTACACACGACCGTTACGGCGACATCGCCCGGACACGTGTAAAGAATTGCGAACTTGTATTGCTAAAACCATCGACGTTCATGAATTTGAGCGGGAACGCCGTACGCTACTGGTTGGACAAGGAGAAAATAGATACCGAAAGGCTGTTGGTTTTGGTCGACGACCTCGCCCTGCCCTTGGGGACTTTGCGTATGAAACCGCAA
The DNA here is from genome assembly GCA_017694565.1 of Candidatus Enterocola intestinipullorum. GTDB lineage: Bacteria > Bacteroidota > Bacteroidia > Bacteroidales > Paludibacteraceae > Enterocola > Enterocola intestinipullorum. Next base: position 2,159 of record JADIMR010000071.1, read on the forward strand.
GGAAGCCCAGGCGGCCATAACGGACTGAAAAGTATCGAAAGCTGCATCGGCACGCCAAAATACGCACGCCTGAGATTCGGAATCGGCAACAATTTTGCAAAAGGCGGTCAAATCGATTTCGTCTTGTCCAAATTCGAGGACAAGGATATGCCCATGATAGAAGAAAAGATAAATATTGCCGGGGAAATGATAAAAAGTTTCTGCTTGTGCGGAGCGGAACGAACAATGAACCTGTACAACAAATGAAAACGGAAGTCAGAATAGACAAATGGATATGGGCGATGCGACTGTTCAAAACGCGCACAATGGCCGCCGATGCCTGCAAAAAAGGCAGGGTGATGATTGGCGGACAAAGCATGAAACCTTCGCACAACATAAAAGTCGGAGACGTTATTCAGGTACGTAAACCGCCTGTGGTTTACTCTTTCCGAGTGTTGCAACTGACTGAAAACCGTTTAGGCGCGAAATTGGTTCCCGAATACATGGAAAACGTTACGCCACCCGAACAATATGAAATACTTGCAATGTCGAAAATATCCGGTTTCATAGACAGGGAAAAAGGCACCGGCCGCCCCACAAAAAAAGAACGCCGCGACTTGGACGAATTCTTAACCGAAAGTTTTTTTGACGAAGACTGGGAAATTGAATGACACGGATACCGGCAGGGAAAATGGAATACCACTCCCTGCCGTCTTTTTATGGCCTTACTGCGACTTTAATGACACCTTCGGCCTTTGACTCGAACAAACAGTATGCCGCTTCTATGTCTTCCAATGGGAACGTATGTGTAATCAGTGGTGTCGTATCAATCCTGCCATCAGCTATCAAAGCCAGGATTCGTCGCAATCGCAGCCGAAAATGGACGAAGTCAATTTTCGTGCAAGCCGCAGCCAAAAGCAGAACTTGTTCAGATTATGGTGAGGCGCAGCCGAAAATGGACGAAGTCAAACCTGCCGCGAAGCGGCTAACTACTCACTAACCACTAAAAAACTAACCACCAACCACTAAAAATCACTATCTTTGGGCTGCAATTTGATAAAAGCGAAATCATGGAATACAGGCCTGAGGAAATTGAAAAAAAGTGGCAGGAATTTTGGAAAGAGAACAATGTTTACAAGGTAAGCGAAGATCCTGCAAAACCCAAATACTATGTACTGGACATGTTCCCCTATCCTTCCGGAGCCGGATTGCACGTGGGGCATCCGCTTGGGTACATAGCATCCGACATTTTCAGCCGCTACAAACGTCTTACAGGTTATAACGTGCTGCACCCGATGGGCTATGATGCCTACGGCCTGCCGGCAGAACAATACGCCATACAAACCGGGCAACACCCGGCAATAACCACAAAAAACAATATCGACCGCTACCGCAGCCAATTGGACAAAATCGGATTCAGCTTCGATTGGAACCGCGAAATACGCACTTGCGATCCCGGATATTATCATTGGACGCAATGGGCATTCATACGTATGTTCGAAAGTTATTACGACAACATCGAAAACAAAGCCTTGCCCATAAACGTCCTCGTCTCCAAATTCGAGCAAAACGGTACGGACGGCTTAGATGCGGCATGTACCGAAGAAATGACTTTCTCCGCTGCCGAATGGAACGCCATGGATGAGAAGCGCAAGGAAGAAGTGCTGATGAACTACCGCATAGCATATCTTGGCGAAACCATGGTGAACTGGTGTCCCGGCTTGGGCACGGTATTGGCAAACGACGAGGTCGTGGACGGAGTAAGCGAACGCGGCGGTTTCCCGGTGGTGCAGAAAAAAATGCGCCAATGGTGCTTGCGCGTATCGGCCTACGCCCAAAGGTTGTTGGACGGTTTGGACACTTTGCAATGGACCGATTCGCTTAAAGAAACCCAACGCAACTGGATCGGACGTTCGGAAGGTGCGGAAATCAGGTTCAAGGTAAAAGACAGCGACCTTCAATTCACCATATTCACCACAAGGGCCGACACGATGTTCGGCGTAACTTTCATGGTGCTTGCCCCCGAAAGCGAACTCGTTTTGCAACTGACCACAGAAGCGCAAAAAGCGGAGGTCGAAGCCTATTTGGAAAGGACTGCCAAACGTACCGAACGCGAACGCATAAGCGACCGTAGCGTTTCGGGTGTTTTCTCGGGCAGCTATGCAATCAATCCTTTTACGGGAGACGAAGTTCCGGTTTGGATTAGCGACTATGTTTTGGCAGGTTACGGTACGGGCGCGATAATGGCCGTTCCTGCACACGACAGCCGCGACTATGCTTTTGCCAAGCACTTCAACCTGCCGATAGTGCCTTTGGTAGAGGGTTGCGACGTGAGCGAAGAAAGTTTTGACGCAAAAGAGGGTATTGTATGCAACTCCCCGAAAGCAGGAGCGGAACAATATTGCGACTTGGTATTGAACGGTCTCAGCATAAAGGACGCGATAGCAGCTACGAAAAAATACGTGCGCGAACACGATTTGGGCAAGGTAAAAGTGAATTACCGTTTGCGCGACGCCATATTCAGCCGCCAAAGATATTGGGGCGAGCCATTCCCCGTATATTACAAGGACGGGATGCCACGAATGATTCCCGAAAACTGCCTGCCGTTGGAACTGCCCGAAGTGAAGCAATTCAAGCCCACTGCAAACGGGGAGCCGCCATTGGGACATGCGGAAAAATGGGCTTGGGACAGCATAAATGAATGCGTGTGCGAAAATTCCAAAATCGACAACAAGACCGTATTTCCCTTGGAACTCAACACCATGCCCGGATTTGCAGGTTCGAGCGCATATTACCTGCGCTACATGGACCCGCATAACGACAAGGCTTTGGTCTCGAAAGAAGCCGACGAATACTGGCGCAACGTCGATTTGTACGTGGGAGGCACGGAACACGCCACGGGACACCTTATCTACTCGCGTTTTTGGAACAAATTCCTGCATGACACAGGAGTATCGACGGTGGAAGAACCATTCCAAAAGTTAGTGAACCAAGGCATGATACAAGGCCGCAGCAATTTTGTTTACAGGATAAAAGACACGAACACTTTCGTATCGTATAATTTGAAAGGCCGATACGACACTACCCCCTTGCACGTGGATGTCAACATCGTGTCCAACGACATATTGGATTTGGAAGCATTCAAGGCTTGGAGGCCGGAATACGCCGATGCGGAATTCATTTTGGAAGACGGCAAGTACGTTTGTGGCTGGGCTGTCGAGAAAATGTCCAAATCGATGTACAACGTAGTCAATCCGGACATGATAGTCGAAAAATACGGAGCTGACACTCTGCGCATGTATGAAATGTTCTTGGGACCCGTTGAACAATCCAAACCTTGGGACACCAACGGCATAGATGGCGTATCGCGATTCCTTAAACGGTTCTACTCCTTATTCTTCAACGGGGACGAAATATCGTTGAGCGATGAAAAGCCCACGGCGGAAGAACTGAAAATCCTGCACCGCACCATAAAGAAAATCCGCTACGACATAGAAAATTTCTCTTATAACACTGCGGTATCGTCTTTCATGATTTGCGTGAACGACTTGTCAAAATTGAAATGCGACAAACGGGATATACTGTTGCCATTGACAATTTTGATAGCACCGTTCGCACCACACATAGCCGAAGAATTGTATCATGCGGCAGGCGGCAAGTCGGAAAGCGTATGCGATGAGACATTCCCCGAATATGATGAAAAATATTTGGTGGAAAACAGCGTGAAGTATCCTGTTTCATTCAATGGCAAGGTACGTTTCTCGTTGGAGTTGCCGGCAACAAGCAGCAAGGAAGAAGTTGAAAAACTTGTATTGGACAACGAACAGACTCAAAAATACATCAACGGGGCAAATATCCGCAAGATAATCATCGTACCGGGGAAAATCGTGAACATAGTCATGTAATAAGCCGTATATGGGCGACAACCTCAAAGAAAAGATGATAGGCGCCCTGACATGGAGCGCCGTCGACAGAATTGCACAGCAAGGAGTGCAGTTTGTCGTAGGCATAATCCTTGCGAGGTTGTTGACACCCGACGATTACGGCTTGTTGGGCATCGTCATGGTTTTCGCCGCCATTGCATACACGATGGTGGAAGGCGGGTTGCAGTCCGCGATAGTACGCACGCACAAGCTTGAAAAAAAGCACTGCGACACGGTATTCTACACGAATCTCGCCATATCGCTGCTGCTATACATGCTGTTGTACTTTTCCGCTCCCCTGATTGCCGGTTTCTACAAAGAGCCTGAAATAACTCCCGTGGCAAGGGTCATATTCCTTGCCGTTATTTTCAACTCCTTTTATTTGGTTCCATACGCCTTATTCGGCAGGGACATGGACTACAAATCCCAAACGAAGGTAAACTTTACAAGCACACTTGCAAGCGGGATTGCCGGGGTTGCGATGGCATTTGCAGGTTGCGGTATCTGGGCATTGGTAACGCAGCAATTGGGCTACCATTTTGTAAGGATGATAATGTTTTACGTGGTTTCCAAATGGCGGCCGGGATTGAATTTTTCATGGACCGTACTGAAAGAATACTGGTCTTTCAGCATCCATCTGCTCAGCAACAACATAATCGGTGTTTTATTCAACAATCTGTACACTTTTCTCATTGGCAAGCTTTATCCGATAAAACAAGTCGGATTCTATACCCAAGCCTACAAACTTAGCGACACGGTCAATTTCACATTCAACGCGATACTGTCCACGACATACAACATGTTCGCCCAAATACACGACCAGCCGGACAGGGTAAGCCGCATATTGGGCGAAATTTCCAAACGCATCGCGGTGGTTGCCATTCCGCTATTGGGATTCCTGATTGTTTCCGCCGAACCATTGTTCCAAGTATTGTTCGGGGACAAATGGCTTCCTGCCGTTCCATATTTCCAGCTTTTGTGCGCGGCTAACCTGTTCAATGCTTCGCATCGCGTAAACGTACATGCCCTTAACGCTTTGGGAGAGTCGAAAATCACATTCAACATAGAACTTGTAAAACGCATACTGATATTGGTCTCGGTAGCTCTTACCTTCCGCTACGGCATAAACGAGCTGTTGGCGGGTTTTGCAATCGCATGCTACGGCGGTTTTTTTGCTTCGATGCTATATGTGAAACGTCATTTGAAAATAAAATACCTTGCACAGTTCTCCTTTTTGTACAAAGGCATATTGATTGCCATCGTATGCTGCATGGCAGTCGCCGGCATCGACCTGCTTGTCCCGGAAGAAGAATATTTTCTGAGACTTTTGGTACAAACCGTGTCATGCGCGGGAATTTACATCGGATTGGCAAGGTTATTATGCAAGGACATTTTTTTCCGTACCTTGGATTGGGCTAAAACGGCTGTCCGCAAGCACTTGCACAAATGAAAGAGAAATTGAAAATCCTATTCATAAGCAGAGGTTGTCCTGATGAAAACTTCCCGCTAAACGGGATTTTCGAATTCGACCAGGCAAAAGCCCTTGCCGCAAGCGGCCACGAGGTGGTTTTTGCCGCATTGGATTTTTCGCGCAAGAGCAAGGGGACGCTCGGATTATCCGTTTTCTCGAAAGACGGAGTGAAAGTTTACCGCTTTTTTATGCCCACAGGCGTATACCGCAGGGCTCTTCCGCTGTTGCGCATGGTTTTGGATTATGTTTACAAACACATAATATCGGATTGCGGAAAGCCTGACATCGTCCACGTGCATTTTTACTTCATGGGCGCAATAGGCACCGTACTGAAAACCAAATACGGGCTGCCCGTATTGCACACCGAACACAGCAGCAAACTCAACAAGCCTGCGGACGAAATAAGCGGATTGGACAAGAAACTGGCTCGTAAGGCGTTCTCAGCCGCAGACATGGTAACCTGCGTTTCAAAAGCCTTGTCCTTGCGCCTTGAAGAAAACTTCGGAATAAAAAGCAAGGTAATACCCAACATAGTCGACGACCATGCTTTCACATATCGGGAAAGGCGCAAGGACAAGGCCGTATTCGACTTCGTTTCCGTAGGGAGATTGGTCCCGATAAAAAACTTCGACAAGCTGATAACCGCATTCGCGAATGCCGGCTTGGGTGACAAGACCATGCTCAACATAATAGGCGACGGGCCGGAACGCAGGAATCTGGAAAGGACTGCAGCCATAGCAGGCGTGAAAGACAAAGTTTTGTTCCTCGGCGCGGCCTCCCGCGACAAGATAGCCGAAAAATTCCATGACAGCGATGCTTTCATCCTGCTCTCGGAAAGGGAAACGTTCGGAGTCGCGATGGTTGAAGCCATGTATACCGGCCTGCCCGTAATATCAAGCCGTTGCGGAGGTCCGGAAGACTTCATTACGCCTGACAACGGCATACTCCTGCCCGACCGGGAAATTGAAACAGCGGCAAAGGCAATGCGTGAGATGGTTTTAGGCGAAAGACTATTCGATCCTGCCAAGATAGCAGCCGGAAGCAAAGAATTATTCTCGGCAAGGACCGTGGGCGGACAAATCACGGAAGCCTACCGGCAATGTATCGACATCTGCCGCCATACCTGAACGGACATACTGTCATCCGCACAAATATCCCAAAACAATCCGTTTTGCAAGACCGTACTTTCGTCCCGATTCGGGATTATCCTTGTACAGTGCCAAGATTCCCGCAAATCCGGAATCCGATTTTACCATGCGGCATAATTTCAAAGCTGCCAGAATACCCTTTTTACGGTATTCGTTAAGGATGCAACTATACAATCTGCGGAATGTACCTTCGGCAAGTTCGTGCTTGTACGATTCCCGACAACCGGCAACGTCAAGAGCTTCCATAACGGCACTCAAATACCTCGCAGTATGTGCGAAATCCCTGTACGCATACGAGCCGAAGGCATTCTTGCCATGTATCACATGATGGTAAAAAGCTTCTTGCACGTAAACCGTCACGGGTGTTTTCAGGCTTACCTCGATATTGAACAAACCGTCTTCAAAAGACACTCCGTCTTTAAAAGACGTTCCTGCGATAAAACTCCGCCTGAATATCTGGTTCCATACTGGTGTCGAACTTCCCGCGACCAAAGTTGCCGCGAAAGCCGCCGGATCGACTTTGCCGTCCTTGACGGCCGGGAAAGCATACCTGCGACAGCTTGTACCGTCCTCTTCGTACATATCGCTTGCAGCAACGTCGGCATCCGCAGCCTTGGCTGCTTCGTACAATTTGCCGTACATTTCGGAAGAACAGTAATCGTCATGGTCGGAAAATCCCACATATTCGCCTTTCGCGACAGCCAATCCAGCGTTCCGGGACAATGATACGTTGAGATTCCTCTCATTTTCAATTAAAACCACCCTGTTGTCGCGGGCCGCATATTCACGGGCGACCTCGTCGCTGCCGTCAGTAGGACAATCGCACACGATAATAATCTCCACATCGCGCATGGTTTGGGACAAAAGACAGTCCAAACATCGTTTTAATCCCTCGCCTGCATTGTAAACAGGGACGATTATGCTAATCTTCACGAACCGTGGCACTGCACCTTCCATTTTAAATACCTTGTATGAGTTTTGCCATTTCGCCGGCAAGATGTTCGCGTGAGAACCTGTCCAAGTCATCCACGGCGACCGACGGCCTGTTTTCTGTACAAGCCGCAAGGTACTTTGCCAACCCGTCAGCATTGCCGCTGTCGAATACCGCTCCGGCTTCCAAACGCAATATCATTTTGCCCGCCTCGCTTTCTTCCGGCTGTATTAACAGGATGGGGCGGCGGGATGCCAAGTACTCGAAGAATTTGCCTGTCAGCACGCCGTCGCTATTCTTCACAGGCAAAAGCAGCAATAGCAAATCGGACGACACCATATATCTTATGGCCTGTCCATGCGGCTGGTACGGCAAATATTCCACTTGCACCGAAGTTTCCGAAAAAGAAGCCGCGACATCCGCATTTACGCTTCCGATTATGCGAATCAATATTTTCGATGCTGTTTCCGCCGGCAACAATTTCAGGGCATTGGTGAAAGTGGAGCTGTCGTACAAGGGACTTAACGTGCCTATATATGAAATCACCATGCGCGGATTCCCTCTTCCGGCATCAACGGGCACATCGGCGAAATCAGGGGCATCGTAACCGTTCGGGATAACATGGAATTTATGCTCGACGGGAGCATGGGAACAGAAATTACGTTTTACTCCTTCGCTTACCGTAACCAAAACATCGGCGGAGTTCAAAACCTTGCGTTCCATTGCAAGATTCATTCTTTTTGCCAACCTGCCTTGGTATAATACATCGTTGTAATAAATATCCGTCCACGGGTCGCGCAAATCGGCAATCCATTTCAAAGAGGGGTACCGTTTTTTCAACTTCAACCCCATCAAATGGGTAGAGTGAGGCGGGCCGGTGGTTATGACTGTCCCGATGTTTTCGTTTTCTATCAGACTTACGGCCTCGGGCAAAGCGAAACGGTTCCATGCTTTTCGCGGATCGGGCAGGAAAAAATTACCCCTTATGAAACGGGCGATTTTTTGGAAAAGATCCGGATCCTGCTCGTTTGCGAAACCGCCGTAAGGTATCTGTTTTTGAGGGGATAGTTTTTTATACGTTGAAAGTATTTCCCTTGTCCTGGTTCTTACGACTTTCAGGCCTGACGGAATATCGGCAGCCAGGGAAGCGTCTTTCTGCGGATACGAAGCATAATTTCCATCAACAGTCAAAACAAGCGGCTCGCAACCATATTGGGGCAAATACTTAACGAATTTCAACCATCGTTGCACGCCCGCTCCGCCGGCGGGAGGGAAGTAATACGTAATTATCAAAACCTTTTTCATACACCCGGAATCCTTAAAGATTAACGTATCCCGCGTTTATCCAACTCCCTGCGGTATTGTGCCGCCACTTTCCTGTGTTGCGAAAACGTGCGGGAATAGACATGCGTTCCCGAAAAATCGGGATTGGCACAAAAATACAGGTAATCATGTCTTACAAAATTCAAAACCGCATCCATACTTGCATCCGTGGGTATACGTATGGGGCCGGGAGGAAGCCCTTTGTTGCGATATGTATTGTACTCCGAATCTATGCGCGTATGCTTTGCAAGTATGCGGTCGAGGGTGAAGTCGCCGGCAGCATAACGCGCAGTGGGACAAGCCTGCAAAGGCATACCGCGTTTTAGCCGGTTCATATAAACACCTGCTACCATCCTGCGGTCCTCGTTATTGTTCGTTTCTTCCTCTACTATGGATGCCAAAACATGCACCTCGGCAGGCGTCAAACCGCAGGCCTTTGCCTTGGCAAGGCGGTCGGACGTCCAAAAACGGTCGTAATTGCGACGTATACATGCTGCTACTTCTTCCGGCGAGGCGCACCACCGGATGCGGTCCTTGAAACGCACGAACATTGCCAAAGAGTTCTTCGCCTCCAAGCCGTAAGAGTCCAGAACCGAATCCTGCATCAGGTAATCGTATATCGAAGCGGAATCTGCCAACAACTGCCTGCTTAATCCGGCCGCGACCTTTGTCGTATACCGTGCAAGACGTATTTCCAACGGGGTTTTATTTGCCAACCCGTAGGCCACCCTGTTTATGAAATCCCTGTTACCCAAACCGGGTTCCATATCGAAACGCCCGCATTGGGGATATTTGTCCCTGCCTATCATTCCCAATGCCATGTCGAAAGACGTTTCAGAGTACAACAGACTGTCTTTTTTCAATATTTCTTTCACCTCGTCCCATGTTTCATTTCCCGTAAGGAATATGCTGCGGTATTTGCCGCTCCGGGTATTTATGTTACCGGCAAACAATACCACGCAAAAAAATATTGCAAACACGGCAATAATAACCACCGACGATATTATGACTGTTTTTTTACCCATTAATATTTTAAATTCTAAAATAAAACAACTACCTTTGCGCTGCGTTCGATAAAAGAGAGCGCATTTCAGCTACGGAAGTTTGGGTGAGTGGCTGAAACCACAAGTTTGCTAAACTTGCGTACGGGATACCGTACCGGGGGTTCGAATCCCCCAGCTTCCGCTTTCCAACGGGTGTCATGCAAAAGCACGGCACCCGTTTTTCTTGCCTTTCACCCAACATCCTTGCCATAACGGGACAATCATTTGCAAAAAATAAGAAATATGCAATCAAAAAAGAACCAAGCGGGCAATCCACAAGGTTCTTTTCAATCCGTAAGCTCTTTGATCAATGCGTAACGGCTTCGATTACCGCATCCATAGCTTCATCCAATCCATTGGGATATTTGCCTCCCGCTGTCGCCATGAATGCCTGGCCGCCGCCGCCACCTTGTATATACTTGGCCGCGTCTTTCAGAATCTTGGAAGCGTTGTATCCCGCATCCACCATCGGGATGCTCAGCAACAGCATCAAATAAGGTTTCCCTTCGTATACTGTTCCTGAAACGAACACGAATTTTATATCCGCGAATTTGCCCTTGAAATACGGCATTATGGCACGTATGGTTTCGGGATTCTCCTTTCCGGTATAACGGAAGATTTTTACATCTCCCACCTGTTCGGCATTCTCCACCAAACGGTCGCGTATGCGCAATGCCTGTTCGTGCATGAAATCCTCCACCTGCTTCTTCAAAGACGCATTGTCTTCGATAACCTTGCGGATTGCCTGCGCCACATCGGGGACATTGTTCATCAAATCCCTGATATACACGTGCATGTCTTCCATCGCATCGACGCTGTTTTCGGCCCTTTCGCCCGTAACCGCTTCTATACGCCTGATACCCGATGCTATGGAACTTTCGCTTAAAATCTTGAAGAACCCTATGCGTCCCGTGGATTTTACATGCGTACCGCCGCACAATTCGATAGAGTCGCCGTATTGTACCACACGGACCTTTTCCCCGTATTTTTCCCCGAACAATGCCATCGCGCCCATTGCCTTCGCCTCGGCTATCGGCGTATCGCGGTGTTCGCACAACGGACGGTCAGCACGGATCATCTTGTTCACGCTGTGTTCTATTTCGCGCAATTCTTCTTTCGTAACCTTTTGGAAATGGGAAAAGTCGAAACGGAGCGAGTCGGGAGAGACGAAAGACCCCTTTTGTTCGACATGTGAACCGAACTTGTCACGCAAAGCCTTGTGCAACAAATGGGTGGCCGTATGGTTGGCTTCCGTTGCGGCGCGTCTTTCTGAATTTATCACTGCCGTAAACTCCGCCTCCGGATTCTGCGGCATTTTGGTACATATATGGACGGGGAGATTGTTCTCACGTTTGGTGTCCGATATTTCCAAGGTTTCTTCCTCGTTCTTCAACACCCCGCTGTCCCCGACCTGGCCGCCCATCTCGGCATAAAACGGCGTTTGCGACAATACTATCTGGTAAAAAGTCTTGCCCTTTTGCACCAATTTGCGGTATCGCAGGATTTTTGTCGTGCATTCGGATCGGTCGTATCCCACGAATACGGTTTCACCGTCGCGCACCACTACCCAATCGCCTGTTTCAACGGAAGCCGCATTGCGGGCGCGGTCTTTTTGCTTTTGCATTTCAGTATTGAAATCATCATGGTTGAGACCGAGACCGTTTTCTTTCAATATCAGTTCGGTAAGATCCAAAGGAAAGCCGAAGGTGTCATACAAAGTAAACGCATCCACGCCGCTTATCTCCTTTGCCCCGTTTTTCTTGGCATCCGACATCACCTTTTCGATAAGCTTCATGCCCGTTTCCAATGTATGCAGGAACGAATCCTCTTCTTCTTTCATTACTTTGGTAATCAGTTCCTGCTGCGCCTTCAATTCGGGGTATGCACCGCCCATTTCATCAACAAGGGCAGGAACGAGCTTATATAGGAATGCCGCACGGCAACCGAGGAAAGTGTAACCGTATCTCACCGCACGGCGCAAAATCCTGCGTATTACATAGCCAGCTTTCGCATTCGACGGCAATTGTCCGTCGGCAATGGCAAAGGCAATCGTGCGTATATGGTCCGCAACCACTCTCATGGCTACATCGGTATCATTGTTTTCGCCGTACCTGCAATCGCATACTTTGCCCACTTCCGAGATTATCGGCTGGAACACGTCGGTGTCGTAATTGGATTTCTTGCCCTGCACCGCCATGCACAGACGTTCGAATCCCATACCCGTGTCTATCACCTTCTTGGGCAGGGGTTCAAGGCTTCCGTCGGCTTTGCGGTTGTATTGCATGAACACGTTGTTCCATATCTCAATGACTTGCGGGTTGTCCTTATTGACCAAATCACGGCCGTTAACCGCAGCGCGTTCTTCATCCGAACGCAAGTCTATATGGATTTCGCTGCATGGACCGCAAGGCCCGGTATCTCCCATTTCCCAAAAATTATCGTGCTTGTTACCGTCGATTATGCGGGAAGGGTCGATGTGTTTCGCCCAAATGGAGGCTGCCTCGTCGTCGCGGGACAAGCCCTCGGAAGGGGCTCCCTCGAATACCGTGACATACAACCTGTCCTTGTCAAGTCCGAGGACTTCGGTAAGGTATTCCCATGCCCATGCGATGGCTTCTTCCTTGAAATAATCCCCGAAGCTCCAATTGCCGAGCATTTCGAACATGGTATGGTGATAGGTGTCATGCCCGACCTCTTCGAGGTCGTTGTGTTTGCCGCTCACGCGCAAGCATTTCTGGGAATCCGCGACTCGGGGATACACGACAGGGTCGTTGCCCAATATTATGTTCTTAAACTGGTTCATGCCCGCATTGGTGAACATAAGGGTAGGATCATCCTTGATCACCATGGGAGCGGACGGCACGATCTTATGCCCTTTGGATGCGAAAAAATCCAAGAATGACTTACGTATCTCGTTTGCTGTCATCACTATGAAGTTGTTTTAAATATTTGCCATTATAAATTTTACGGTTTTTTTTGCGAGGTCAAAATTACATCAAATAGTTCGATTTTACGTAGAAAATCGCATTTTTCCGAAGTAATTGGCTGCCAGTTTGTAAAATTTTCCAAATTATTCCGCGCCCCTTTACTCATAGCCAAAAAAAAGCTACATTTGCGTTTGACTTGAAAAAGTACGTGTACCGCATACGCCGACATGCAACTGGGCGGACACTGAATCGTTTTACAAAATGCCTCTTTTCAAATCAAATAACCCGCATTACCAATTCAACAGGCATACGTTGAAATACGAACGTGTGGACCACACGTTCAAATACTATCTGAAAAAGTTTTCGAGGTTGATGATTCTCAGCTTGTTGATAGGTGTCATATTCTTCATAATCTTCATATTCACGATAAAATCCCCCAATGAAAAACGTTTGATCGAAGAGAACAACCGCATCGCCACGCAATATGAAATCCTATCACACCGCATGGACGAGGCCTCGGAGATTTTGAAGATAATAGGCGAACGTGACAATAATTTTTACCGGGTAATGCTCGAAGCGGATTCCATCCCTGGAATATTGCGCAGGGGGAATTACCGGAACACGGCGCGCTACGACAAATGGGACGGGCTGAAAACCGCGACAGTCGTCAAGGAAACATCCCAAAAAATGGACGAAATCGACAGGATGCTCTATGTACAAAGCAATTCTTTTGACGAATTGGTCAATCTTGCCAAAAACAACGAGGACAAATTGCAGCATATTCCCGCGATACAACCGATATTGAACAAGGATTTGAAACGCACGGCTTCCGGTTACGGCCGCCGCGTCGACCCCATATACCACACTGTAAGATTCCACGCCGGAATGGATTTTTCCGCGCCCATAGGTACGGAAATATTCGCTACCGGAGACGGTACGGTATCTTTCGTAGGATGGAAACAGGGATATGGCAACTGCGTGACAATAGACCACGGCTACGACTACATGACGCTGTACGGGCACATCAGCAAATTCAAGAAAGGTTTGCGCAAAGGACAGAAAGTAACACGCGGCGACGTGATAGCCTACGTGGGCAACACAGGGAAATCGACAGGTCCGCACCTTCATTACGAGGTCCGTTTGAAAGGCAAGCCGCAAAACCCGCAGAATTACTATTTCAAGGACCTGTCGCCCGAAGAATACGACGAAATGGTGCGGCTGTCGTCCAACAGCGGCAAAATGTTCGACTGACAACAGGGTATGGATAAGAACAACGACACGAAGCTATATTGGTCCACCAAGGAATTGGCCGAACACTTGGGCGAGCCGATACATACCGTGCGTTATTGGGAAGGGGAGTTCTCGTCATTCTTGAAGCCCCGCACTACAATATCCGGAAGATACCAATATTCCCGCGAAGACTTGAAAACCGCAGCCTTGATAAAACATCTGCTGCGCGAAAAACATTATACGATCGCCGGCGCGAAGGATTATCTGAGAAACAGGAAAAGCGGCAACATGGACAAAAAAGACATAATCGACACGCTTTTGGAAGTAAAGGACAAACTATATAAAATAAGAGCCGAACTGAATGCAATTAAAGATAACGAATGATTAATTATTCCTGAAATCATGAGAACACTCAAATTAGCCGGAATCGCGGCAGCCGTATTGATTCCGCTATTCGCTTGCAATTGCCCCGCAAGCAAGAAAAACGACAACAGCGGACAAGTAAAAAACGTAATATTCATAATAGGCGACGGGATGGGGCTTGCCCAGGTATGCGCCATAGAAGGCGACAACAATTTCGAAAGGGCTGACAACATCTGCCTTTCCAAGACTTATTCCGCCAACCGCAAGGTAACGGATTCCGCAGCCGGCGGGACAGCTCTTGCATGCGGGGTAAAAACCAACAACGGCATGATCGGCATGACTCCCGACACATTGCCGGCAGCTTCCATAATGGAGATACTGGAAGAAGAAACCGGCATGTCTACCGGCATCGTGGTCAGCTGCGAGATGTTCCATGCGACACCCGCGTCTTTTTATGCCCACCAGCCGGACCGCGGCATGTCGGAAGCAATCGCAAAAGACTTGTACGAATCCCGGCTCGACTTCATTGCGGGCGGGCGCGGAAGGTTGGTTAGCCCCGACAGCCTTGAAGCGGCAGGATTCACCGTTTGCCGCAACTTGGGAGAATTGCAAAAGGCCGGCAACGGCAGGATTGCCGCTTTCACGGCCGAGAATTTTTTGGGAAAAGCCCCGGACAGGAAAGATTCCCTGAGCCTTGCAGTGAATGAAGCCTTGCGCATCCTTGGACAGAACGAGAACGGGTTCTTCCTCATGGTAGAAAGCTCCCAAATAGACTGGAGCTGCCACGGCAACGACAGCACTTATCTCCGGGCGGAAATGGCCGAAACGAACAATATTGTAGGCACATGCTTCGACTACGCCGACTCGCACCCCGGCACGTTGGTAGTCATTACTGCCGACCATGAAACCGGAGGCGTTACATTGCTTGGAGAAAACAAGACCCCGGATTTCTCGACAGGAGAACATACGGGCGTATTCGTTCCGGTATATTTGTACGGCACAGGGGCGGACAAGATGAACGGCATAATGGAAAATTCATCCATACGGAATAAAATTTTGGAATTATTGTCTGTCAATCAATAAAAAAGATTACCTTTGCACCGCTTTTCGCGTAATCTATGTCAAGGCATGGGAACTTGTTACATTGCGCGGTAAATAAAAACCATAGTAAATTTTTAAAAGACATGGATTTAATCAAAGTCGCACAAGACGCATTTGCCACAGGAAAAGAAGGCACTCTTCCCGCATTCAACAGCGGAGACACTGTTACCGTTTTCTACAAAATCAAGGAAGGTAACAAAGAGCGTATACAGCAGTATCGCGGCGTAGTCATCAAAATCAACGGTGAAGGAGTAAACAAACGTTTCACTGTCCGCAAAATCTCGGAAGGCGTAGGCGTTGAACGTATTTTCCCGTTCAATTCCCCCTACATTGACAAATTGGAAATCAACAAACGCGGTAAGGTACGCAGGTCGAAAATCTACTATCTGCGCCAACTTACAGGCAAAAAAGCCCGTATCAAGGAAAAATTCATCGCATCCAAATAATACCGGTGCGTCAAACTACGAAAAAGCGTGTCTTATACAAGATGCGCTTTTTTGTTTGCCGGCACATATTTTAATCTTGAAAAAATACTAATTTTGTCTTATCGCGCTTGAAACAAATGAAACGTATCGCGTTTATAATATTCCTATTGTCATGTATGCCGTTTTGCGTATCGGCATACGACGAGGTTTATGCGGACAACGACGTGGAACACAGCGCGGGAATGCGCGTCGGGGCATATTTTTTCCATCGCCCCATACCCGAATTGGAATTGATTCTGGCCGAAGACATCCGTATGCGCGACAACTTCACAAAATTCGACATGTTTCTTACCACGGCGGAATTGTCGTATTTGGTAAACAACTACTTCAAATTCGGAGCTGCCTACTCCTTGCTGGCTTATTTCCGCGATGGAAATTCTTATTCCGATTACAAAAGCTATTGGGAATTAAGAAACAGGATATATCTTCATGCCACCGGGTCGGTTTCTGCGGGGAACTTCAAATTCGCATTGAGGGAACAACTCAGATGCACTTTCCGTGGGAACGATTATTACGACGACCGCACTGCCGTAAATCCCATAATAGACCTGCGTACAAGACTACGGGTGCAATATGCGATACGGTCGAAACCGCTTATCCCGTACCTGTCCGTTGAAATGTTCAACCCGCTTAACCGCGCGGAACAAGGCAGCCGCGATTGGATTTCGGCTTTGCAATACAAAATAGGCCTTGTGTGGCAATTGGACAAAAAGAATTCATTGGAATTTTTCTACCTGTTGGATCAAAAACTCGGGCATAACGTAAAGATAAACGATACGGCAAACAGTCTCACCGTTTCCCCGGACAACGACATGCAGCATGTCATCGCCGTGTTTTACCGTTTACGATTTTAAAGACCTTACTTTTTCCACCGTCCGCCGAAAGTCATCACAAGTCCCGCCTGCACATTGAGCGCCGAAGAACGGAACGGGATTCCCTCCGCAGAATAATACATCGGCAGATAGTCCGTTACGACATACAAATTGATTCCGGGAACGCTGATTGTCATGCCCAGACCCAAAGTGTTGAAACCTCCGCTAAAAAACGAATAACTCGCCAAAAAGCCGAACCAACGGCAAGGACGGACTGTGTATGCCAATGTTATTTCCTGCTCGACGAACGAGGTATTGAATTCCGTTTTCGACAACAGACCTACACTCATCATATCGCGAAGGAATTTATATTCTGCCGCAATATACATCTTTGCATTAAGCATGTTAGCAAAACCTTGTTCCCTCTGCTCATAAGTGAATCCGTCGGCGAACAGGGCGCCTATGGAATCTGCGACGTTCACTGTAAATTCATCCAGATTTTCAATAGGCACTCCGTCGAATGACGCTTCGCCATTGCTGCTCATCACGTTGCCTTTATAATACAAGAACCCCAAATCCGCAAATGACAGCGAAACGCTCAGCCCCTTCAACGGCTTGAATTCCGCACCCACGTCAAACGCCAATCCGCCGCCGAGCGAACCGATTATATCCGAAGCGTCCATGTCGGAAGAAACGCCTGTTATCATCCCGTTTTCGTCCAATGCGAAACGCACTCCCGGTATGGAATATTGCAGGCGACCCCTGTTCGTGAGCGTCCACTGCGAAGTCGAAGCCGCTAATCCGAACTCGTCGAACGAGGCGCTTGCGCTTGCAAGCCCGGTCAATACGTGAATGCGGCCTCCCACATTCCATTTGTCGTTGATTTTACGCGAATATCCTCCTGAAAAGTCAAGGTAGGCGTTAAGCGTGGAGGAGGTCAACGACCAATCGAAATTGTTCACCCCGTCGGCATCGGGAGTCCCGTACATCAGCAACTTGAACATGTCCTTGGGGACACCGGCCGAAACACTTCCACGCAAAGAGAGGTTGAACGATAAATACCCTTTCGTTTTCAAGCGGAACCCGAACCCGAAAATATCCGTGGAAAAAGAGGTGTTTACCCTTGTAGTATTTTTCAACGAATTATAAAATTCGTCCTTGCCTTGGTAATTCGGGTTCGTAACGGGCACGAGCCCGTCGGCGGAAGGTTGCATCACGTCATACATCGACACCCCGCCCGCATTCAGGCCGACGGAAGTAGACGAGATGACCGGCAATTCCACGTATGTGGCAAACACGCTGTCCGGTTGCAACGCCGGGTTCATATACATCTTATACGGCAAATCGTGCATGAAATATAATGAATTGGGAGCCGCATGCAGCGCACAGCTGCTTGACAGCACCATGAATGCCAACACTATACTTTTTATATGTCGCTTTATTTTGTTCATCGCTCGATTGTTTATGGAAATTAAAAATATTCTCCCCCGGCATCTTCCCCTTCATCGGATGCGCCGCCACTTATGACAATGGAGGTTTTCAGGTATGCCCCTATTTGGAGTTGCAGCCAGTCGTTCGTATGGAACCATATATCATCCAATTCTTCGCTGTTTATCTTGTATGCGAATGCTATGGAGGTGCATTCATGTATCAAATTGCCGCAGTCCATTCCAAGTACCGAAATCGAATTCTTTGAAGTTGCGGAAGCCTCTGTCACCTCGCCCGCCGCGTTCACCGGAGCCCCGTCAATGCGGAACGAAGTGGTGGCCGCATCCGAAAGGAGCGGTTTGTCGGATTCATCCAAGAAAACCATGGAAAATTCCGTGTCCACAGGAAGGTGGTTCGTATGCGTTATCTGCAACAAGAATTCATCATCCATTTCGTCCGCGTCCTCGGCATAAAATTCCGCAAGCGATGAAAAATCGACTTCCACAGTGTCCCGCACTATCAAACGGAAATTATTGTCGGGATCGGTTTTATCCCCCTCGAAACGCAAGGGCAGATAACTGTCTATGTCCACCAGCATCTTACTGTCATTGAACAGGAACGAACCGTGCGTTTCTTCGGCAGCCGTTACCGTGAAATTGTAGTCGATCGTCTTGCCCTGCACGGTAAAGAGCTTCTCCGTATGTCCGAAATCCCTGTCTATGACCATTTCGCTCGATGTTTGCAAGGATGAAGCATCGAAATACAGCAATTCATCCACGGGCAAGTCTTCGATTTTCGACAATTCGGGAGAAGATATATGTACGGAAGTGGAACGCGAACCGTTAAAGTCGGCAAAGACCTCCTCGCCATTGACTCCATTGACTTTCACGTAATTCAGATTATAATCAGCCTTGACGCCGATACTGTTCAAGATGGTAAAATCCAATACCGGGTTGTATACCGGCAGGTAAACGTCGTCGGTCTGCAACTCGTTAAAATAGGTAAACGGCTCCGATTTCGTAATATTCTCGCATATCACGGTACCCTCGTATATGACACCGTAAGTTACCTTCGGCATGACTGTCGCGAAATCCACATAATTGGAAATTTCGCCGCCGGATATGTCTTCCGCAGCAATCAAGTTCAATTCCAAGGTCATATCCAATTCATTGCCGCCATCGAAAATAACCTTTGCACCGCTCAAATCAATCGGATGTTGTCCCATGTACCCGTTTATGGGACAAGTAACCGTATTGTCCGGATATATCGCCGGATTCAGGACTATTTGGTCGGGATTCATCTTGAATTTAAGGTAAGACCCCTCTTCGAACATGTAATCGCAATTCATATACATGTACAGAATCTGCCCGTCGGCATAAAGAAGACTGTCCAATCGCTGTCCGCCGCCCTCTTTGTTTATATTCTTGAATACGTATTTAAGCGGATATTCGTAATTTACGTTGAAGCCCTCCGGCATCCACGGCACAGGCAGTGTGAATTCTTCCGACGGGGTAAAATGCACGTTTTCGATAAAATCGGCAGTTACGTCGAACTGCGTCGAATAACGCAGGAAAATATTATCGTCCTGCACGTCGAGTTTGAAATCGCCGAAATCGTCAGGCATCAAGTCTATTAGTTTTATATCGGCCTTGACAAGCGGCACTGCCAACGCGCCGTCAATGCCGAATGTCCCATCGACCCCGTTGTCCAGCGTATAATTATTATCCACGCATGAAGACAACAGCATCAAACATGAGAAAGCGGCAAATAATGAACGTTTCATCATATACTATGTCGTGTTAATATCCACAAAAATAATGTCTATTGAAGTAAAACGGAAATATTAACTGTTAAATGCGGTTTGCGACATGCCATGCACCTTGCGATGCGCATTATTTTAACAACTTAACAATATATTGCCTACCTTTGCCACGACCGGACAGGTCAATAAAAACTTAACCAAATTCATTAATTTGCGCAATCACGGCATAATTGATAAATTCGCATTAAACAACTATACGAAATTTTTAGCGCGATGAATTACGGGGAAACTTTGGAATACTTGTACGCGAAAACTCCCATGTACCAAAAAAAGGGAGATGTCGCGTACAAGGAAGGCTTGGACAACATATTGCGTTTGGATGGGATTTTCGGACACCCGCACCATGCCTACAAGACAATTCACATTGCCGGCACGAACGGCAAGGGTTCCGTTTCGCATACTTTGGCCGCGATCCTGCAATCGGCCGGCTACAAAACCGGACTTTACACCTCTCCGCACCTTAAAGATTTTTCCGAACGAATCCGCGTAAACGGCAAACCGGTAGACAAGCATTTCGTTTCCCGGTTCGTGGAAAAAGCCAAGCCTTACATAGAAGAAATCAAGCCTTCTTTTTTTGAAATCACGACCATAATGGCATTCGAATGGTTCCGCCGCCAAAAAGTCGATGTCGCAGTCATTGAAACCGGACTGGGCGGACGTCTGGACAGCACAAACATCATCCGGCCCGTGTTAAGCATCATCACGAACGTAAGCATGGACCACGTAAAGCTTCTGGGAAACACCATAGAGAAAATAGCCGCCGAAAAAGCCGGGATAATCAAGGAAGGCATACCCGTCGTGGTCGGGGAAGCAGATGAAACCACCCGCCCGATTTACGAAGCGAAGTCGCCTAACATAATCTTTGCCGAGGATTTCGAATACCCTGACGTGGATTACGAACTCAAAGGTTATTGCCAGGCAAAAAACAAACGGACCATACAAGCAGCATTGGAAGTCCTGCGTTTGGAATTCGACTTGAACCGCGAAGCTGTGGAAAACGGATTCGCACATGTAGTGGAACTGACAGGATTGCAGGGCCGCTGGCAGAAATTAGGCGACAACCCGGCAATCATTGCCGACACAGGGCACAATGAAGGGGCTATAAAGTATATCTCCGAACAATTGATAGACTATGATTGCGACACGCTGCGCATAGTTTTCGGCATGGTAAACGACAAGGATGTTTCAACAGTCCTGAGCCTGATGCCCAAACACGCCGTATATTATTTTACAGCCGCCGGCATAGAAAGAGCATTGCCCGCAGAAGACCTCAAAAACATCGCACAGGCTTACGGGCTGTCAGGCAAATCTTACGCAACCGTAAAGGAAGCATACACAGCAGCGAAAAAAGACGCTTCCGCCCAAGACCTCATCTTTGTCGGAGGCAGCAATTTCGTCGTGGCTGAAATCCTGTAACCGGCCGGGAGCGGCACATTCCCGTTTACACCGCCTGCCCGATGTCCAAAGCAACATCTTCTAAAACAAAAAAGGCTTTTGTCAAAATGACAAAAGCCTTTTTTGTTTCTTATGAAGTGTTTACCGATAATACTCTATTGTCCGCTCTATCAACGATACCGGTCTGGCTATACCGCTGCTGTCAGCCATATTGTATTCGGTACTGCTTGTCCAATTTCCGTAGCTGTCAAACTCGTACTCGTATGTCATGACGAATAGCCTTTCACCGTCCTTATCCGTTCCGCTCTGCCTCGTTATGTTTCCATTGTCGTCATATTCGAGAGCGAAACTGTTTTCCACGCTGTCCCCTGCCCCGTAGACGAAAACCGAAGTCCGGTTTCCTGCGGAGTCGAAGACCGCCGAATAATGCGAAGTGGCTATACTGTCGGCATACCAACGATTATCTATAATATTGCCGTTTTCGTCCAATATGTTTTCATAACGGGATATTTCCCTTTCTTCGTTGTTCCTGCACATGAAATAACGGACTATTTGCCTGTCGCCTTCGTATTCGTTCAATTCCTTGGCTTCAAGATTCCCGCGTTTGTCGAAAAAAGACATTTCCACAACCCTGTTGCGTTCGTCATACGAGAACTTCTGCATCATGGTGTCGTTCAATGCACTGTTGAACATCGTAATCTTTACGGGATTGTTCCTGCCGTCATATTCATACGACTGGCTGCCTATCAAACCTCCATCGCCGCTGTATAGCCCGGTAAAGGACACATTGCCATTCTCGTCGTAAGTATAAACCGTGTACGCGTTCATCTCTTGTGAGGCGGTATCTTTTTGTACAGTCCCGTCTTCGGCAAGCAACAAGGCATATTGGGTAGCAGTTATTTTCTTCACCGGACCGGACAACTTGTCTTTTTCCAATGAAGTCGGGGATTTTTCCGCATTACATGCCGCAAAGCAGGCACAAATAAACAAGAACAAAAGTTTTTCAAGAATTTTCATTTCCATGGTGTTTTTTATTCATTGCCATTTTCCGGATCCGAAGATAAGGATTTTTATATTATTTCCTGACGACCGATGCAAATTAAAATATTTTCATCCGCAACCACGCAATGCCACACCCATACGACAAAAAAAAGGCAGCAATCAAATGCTGCCTTGCGTTTCATGCCTGTAAAAGCTTATTTCACGTTGACGACAACACTTTCGCCGTTTGCAACGACTATGTAGTTGCCGTTCAAAGAACCGTTTTGCCCGGTAACTTCCACACCGGCAAGGTCGTATATCCGGAAATCGCCATCGCAGCAAACAGTCCCGTTGGATGCGGATATTTCAAAAGCATCTGTTTCCGCAACCGCAGTACCGGCATTATCCTTGTCTATCATCAATAAGAATTGTGCACCCCATCCATACGTGGGTTGGGCAGACAACTCCACGGAGAACCCGTCTCCTTCGGCCGTCAATCCACATGATGCGGTAACACCTGCGGCGATGTGGGTATTTTTTATGCTTACCAAAGTAACCCCGTCCATGAGATTATTACCTTCCGCATCCAAAATCTGTATGTCTTTCACGGTAAACTTGCCGGGATTGGTCCACGGGAACGTAAACAATATCCGGTCAATGGCATCCAACGTGCCATAAGGCTTCATATAGGAACCTGCAAATGTGTTGGTTCCTTCTTGGAATTCAAACAATTTGACCCCTTCTCCAACATCATTGGGTCCTGCTAATTCAATAAATGAAATGTCAACTCCTGCAAAGGCTTTTGCATAAATGTTACCGCCGGCCGCTGCTTCCACTGTGACTTTCATTTGATAAGTACCAGCAGGATTGATTGCCAGAGGTTCGGCAAATGCCGATACCGCCATTGAGAAACTTGCAGCTAAAAGTAAGTAAATCTTTTTCATACGCGAACGATTTTATTGATTAACATTAAAAGTGATTCCAGATGAAGCGCAATCGTTTGTGTTGCCTGATACAAAAATACATAAGAAAAAGTTATCAACTAAGTAATCTGTGTTAAAAAACATCAATCACCAAGAATGGTGTCCGGATTGCTTTTCCGTTTCAGGGCAAACAGGAGAAATGAGGGAAGGTGGCAAACGACCCGGATTAATCGCGACAGGCATGGTAAGCGACCAATCCATGAGCCGGTTCTTTAACAATTTTCCCGACATTGAATCCGGCGTCGCGGCAAACTTTTTCTATCGCGGATTTGAAAAACCATGCCACTGATCCGGTAAAATTCAAAGTAAAAGAATTGCCATATTGTTCCAAGTTGCGGCTTACGAATCTTGAAAACTCTTTTTCGACCAAGGCGGACATATACGGATGTTCCCGATTCGCGGCAATGAACGGGACAAACGACGCGGCATAGCGGTTGGGGAACGGCTGCTTGTATATTTTATCCAGGACTTGGGAGCCGGACACATCATATCTGTCGCTGAATTGCCGTGCCAATCCGGAAGGCATCAAACCTTTAAGGTAATCGGCAAGCAAGGTACGTCCCAATACCGCCCCGCTGCCCTCGTCGCCGAGAATGAACCCGAGAGGCGGGACATTCTTCACAATATCCGTGCCGTCATACAGGCAGGAATTGGATCCGGTACCCAAAATGCAGACTATGCCGGGCATTTGTCCGCACAAACCGCGACATGCCGCCCATAGGTCGGACAGGACCTCCGTCCGCGACGACGGGAAAACAGACTGCAATGCCTTGCGGACCATATCGGATTTTTCGCCGGGAATGCAGCCTGCACCGTAAAAATGCACCGCCTCGGCAGGTATGCCTCCAAGCTGTGGCAACAAACCGGCGTACAACAAGGAAACGATGCTGTTTTCATCCGTATAAAACGGATTTATTCCGGGAGTTGATATTTCCTTGACAATTGTCTCCCCTTCGCATAGCAACCATAATGTCTTGGTAGAACCGCTGTCCGCTATCAAATACATAAGCCGTATCTTTGTTTTGAACAAAGATACGGCTTTTTGCGAAGATGCCTATATTGGTAATCACTGCCGCGAAACCGCAGCTGTACCGATTTGCACTACCTCTTTATAATTTCCGCATTCATATACGGTTTTTGCCATTTCCTTAATAGCGGTCGCATCTATGGATTCCAATGTAGCCATATAAGCGGACTGCATGTCCACTCCGTTTTGCACGAACTGGTTTATAACATTCAACCAATATCCGTTCTGTTCCTGATTATCGGTATAAACCTTGGCCAAATATTCCTTTACCTTTTGCAAGTTGCCGGCAGACGGGCCTTCTTCCGCCATCCTTTTGATTTCGTTTCCGATTATCGGCAAGAGACGGTCTACCTTCGCGGAATCAGAATCGAACTTTATCTTGAACTCGAAGTGTTCGGTAGGTTCTTTCTCCAACGACGAAGACGTGGAAACTCCGTATGTTCCGCCCTCTTCTTCCCTGACAGTCGCAGTATATACGATGTCCAAAATGTTTTCGAACACGTTCAACGCCACTATGTTCTTCAATGTGTACGGTAACTCGCCGCTATATGTTATCGAAACGGAAGTCTTGGGGTCCTGCATGGTTTTGCCATACCTGACGTAACGTTCACCGGGTACAGGCGCGAATCCGCAATTCTGCCATACCTCGACCGTATCGGAAGCCGGCAACGATGCCACATACCGGCATAACAAGGGCTTCAACGAGGTAGTATCCACATTGCCCACTATCACGAAGTCCATGGCCGCCGCGTTGCCGAAACGTCGGCGCAATATTTCAAGCCCTTTCTTATAGTCGACTTGCGGCAAGTCCTCATACCTGAGACGTTTTGCGAAAGGATGGTTGTCGTAAACCGCAGCTATCACGCTGTCGGCCAAGGTTACGGCCGGCAACTGCTCGATATTCTTGAACACGCCCGCAATCCTGTCCATGTATGCCTGATATGCAGCAGAGTCCTCGCGCACGGACGTAAACTGCAAATACAGCAGTTGCATCAGGTTTTCAAACGATTCGACGTCGGAACTGCCGCCTACCAGTTGGGAATAAACATCCACGGATGCTCCCATGTCCAAGCGTTTGCCGGAAAGTTGCTTTTGCAATTCCACAGCGGAAAATTCACCGAGACCGCCCAACGAAGCGAAATCATCGAGGAAGTTCATGGTAACCGCATCGCCCTCGTTTTCCAAAGACATGCCGCCCTTGCCTTCCACGTGCAAAAGGATTTCGTCGCTTTTAAAGTCGGTGGGCTTCACGTAAACTTCCGCTCCGTTCGACAATACGTACTTGGTAATTCCGTAAGGCAATTTCTCCGTAGAGGCAATGCTGCCGGCGGCAGGCAAATCGCTTATGAGTTCCTTGCGCTCGAAATCATCGCGGTAGGGTTCTATTTGTGCACCTGCCACGCTGTCTATCAGGAATTCGACCCGCTCTTTTGAAGGCATGAGTTCCTTGGCGTTCTCGGGAGACATCAGCCATACGACCATGTTGCTGTCGTTATCACTGATACACGAAGCATTGACAAAATCAAGCGTCATGACGTGCGAAAAAGCCTGGGCCAACTGATAGCACGTTTCTATCGAAGCCGCCGGATTCCCGGAAGTAAAATTGCCCACATATTTCTGCACGAAATATTCGTTGTTCTGGTTTTCCCGCTCGTTGAACAATTTGGCGTACGACATCAAAAGCTCGTCTTTCGCCCTTTGCAATTCACCTTGGGTAAAACCGTAACGTTTCACACGCTCGCGTTCAGTCAAAAGACGGACAAGGTTCTCTTCAAATCTGGAAGGAGCGAAATAAAACTCGTATGATTCCGCGTCTTTCGTCTTGGATATGAAAAACGGTGATATGCCGTAATTCGCGCCTACGAAAGGAGGATTCGGGGACTGGGCTATTTCCGACAAACGCGAATTTACCATCATGGCAACAAGGGCGCGGCGGTATTCCTCGGCGAAATTCTCCACGGATGCCCGCATTGCGAAAGGCACCACGTCCTGCTTTTGGAACAGCAGGAGATTGGCTACGGACAATTCGTTATCGGTCGTGGACACTATTATCGGAGCCGCATTGTCGGAAACCGGATACCAAATCCTTTCTGCGGCTTTCTTAGGCATCTTCCTGTCCGCGAACAATTCCTTGATTTTTTCCACAGTACGCACGGGGTCTATGTCGCCTACGACAATGACAGCCTGCAAATCAGGGCGATACCATTTCTTGTAATAATTCCGCAGAGTGGAATACTTGAAATTGCGCACCACATCCATACTGCCTATCGGAAAGGCATCCGCATATTTGCCGCCTGCATATATTTGGCGGGCGGCTTCTTCCGCCATACGTTGGTAGCCGTTATTGCGTGTACGCCATTCTTCTTCTATCACGGCGCGTTCCTTGTCGATTTCATCCGGCTCCAATAAAATTCCGTCCGACCAGTCACGCAGTATCAGCAGACAGGAATCTGCCGTGGAGATTCTTTCGACAGGCACATCCTTGATATTGTACACTGTTTCGTCCACACCTGTATAGGCATTAAGGTTCGCTCCGAACTTCACGCCTATGGTTTCCAAATAATCGATGATGCCTTTGCCCGGATAATGGACTGTGCCATTGAATGCCATGTGTTCCAAGAAATGGGCAAGGCCGCGTTGCGACGGTTCTTCAAGAATCGAACCCACATTCTGGGCTATGTAAAAACTTGCCCTGCCGGGGATGAAAGTGTTCCGGCGGACGTAATAAGTGAGACCGTTTTCCAGCTTTCCGTAATACAAAGCCGTGTCTTGGGGCAGGGGCGTAACCTGCGGAACCTGTGCTGTTTCTTGCTGTGCCATCAAGGGCAACGAACAAAGAACCAGCAAGGCCGGTAAAATTCTTTTCTTCATAAGTCCGTTTTTTATATTTAAGGAATTAGTGACTATCCTTTGAATCCGATGCGGGACAACGGATTATTTGTTTTTTGAAGTCTTGCGTATTTGCCAGGCTTCGTATACGCTTACCAAAAGCAGCAGGGCGGCAATCATTATGTTTTGGCCTGTCAATTGCACGATGCAGACATAAATGCTGCCTATAAATGCCACTACGCTTATTATCAATATGATAATCAATAAAGTACGATTCATTTTATTTCATGTTACAGTAGAGACGCGATTAATCGCGTCCCTACGACTAACCACTATTTTTTCTTCTCTTTCAATGACACTGTACGGTTAAACACGGGATGTCCCGGCGTGGAATCCTTATCCACGGCAAAATACCCTTGCTTCAAGAATTGGAAGTGTTCCATCGGACGTGCATCTGCCACGAAAGGTTCGACAAGGAAAGATGTTACTTGCAGCGATTCGGGATTTAGCAACTCCCTGAAATCCTGATCTGATGCCGACGGATCCTCCACGGAGAACAACCTGTCGTACAAACGGGCTTCGGCTTCGACGCAATTGCCGGAATCTATCCAGTTGATAGTGCTTTTTACCTTGCGGCTGCCTCCTTCTGTCCCGCTCTTGCTATCGGGATCGTATGTGCAATAGACTTCCACCACATTGCCGTTTTCATCCTTTTTGCAACCCGTGCATTGCACGATATACGCGCTTTTCAGCCTTACTTCGCGGCCGCCGGGCGTAAGACGGAAGAAATCCTTCGGGGCGTTTTCCATGAAATCACTGCGTTCGATGAATATACTTCCTGAAAAATCCACCTCGCGGTCTCCGGCATTGTCGTCATCCGGATTGTTCTCCCGAGTCAACTTTTCGGTTTTTCCTTCGGGGTAATTGGTTATGACCATCTTGACCGGGTCGAAGATTGCGCAGACACGTGTTGAACGTTGTTTCAAATCTTCCCGTGCCGCCGCCTCCAACAATGACAAATCAATAGTTGCCTCGTAGGTAGTGTAACCTATCTTTCCTATGAAATTCCTGATGCTCTCCGGAGTATATCCCCTGCGCCTCAAGCCGCAGATGGTAGGCATACGCGGATCGTCCCATCCGGCGACAAGACCTTCCTGCACAAGCTGCAACAACTTGCGCTTGCTCATTACCGTATATGTGATATTCAAACGGTTGAACTCGTATTGGTGGGGACGGTACCCCCCGGGTTCGGCGAATTGGTCTATGAACCAATCATATAACGGGCGGTGTACCACAAATTCCAAAGTACAGATGGAATGCGTTACACCCTCGAAGTAATCGGACTGCCCATGTGCGAAATCATACATTGGATAAGCTTTCCATTTCGTACCTGTACGATGATGCGGATGCTTGGTTATGATTCTGTACATTATCGGGTCGCGGAAGTGCATGTTGGGGGATGCCATGTCGATTTTCGCCCTCAATACCATCGCGCCGTCCGGCACTTCGCCGCTGTTCATTTTTTCGAACAAGCGCAGGTTTTCTTCAACGGGACGATTGCGATACGGGCTTTCTTCCCCTTTTTCGGTAGGCGTGCCTTTCTGTCGCGCGATTTCTTCCGCGCTCTGCTCGTCCACGTATGCCTTGCCGTCCTTTATCAACTTGACTGCCAAGTCCCAAAGTTGCTGGAAATAATCCGAAGCGTAATATATGTTTCCCCACTTGAATCCGAGCCAGTTTATGTCTTCCTTTATGGCATCGACATACTCGACATCTTCCTTTGTGGGATTGGTGTCGTCAAAACGGAGATTGCACACGCCGCCGAATTTTTCCGCCGCTCCGAAATCCATACACACGGCCTTTGCATGTCCGATATGCAGATAACCGTTCGGCTCGGGCGGGAAACGGGTTTGTAGCCTTCCGTCGTTCGCTCCTTCCGCCAAATCCTTGGCGATTATGTCTTCTATGAAATTATTCGGTTGTATGTCCATTGTTCCGTTACGTTTTGTCATGTTGTCCGTTTGCTTGTCAGTCGGAAAATCCTCTTAATATCCCCCTTTGTGAAGTTTTCAGGAAATTGAGGACCGTATCCCTCTCCACGCTGGGTTCCAAGTTCTGTTCGATGCGTTCCACCGCTTGCGAAAAATTAAGCCCGGACTGGTATATGGTACGATAACATTCCTGTATCGTCTGGATTTGTTCAGGAGAAAAATTGCGCCTGCGCAATCCTATAAGATTGATACCTGCGAACGATATAGGCTCTCTTCCGGCTGTAACATACGGGGGAATATCCTTGGGACTGCGGCTGCCGCCCTGCACTATCACATGCTCGCCCACGCGGCAGAACTGGTGGATGAGACAGCCTCCGCTAAGAATAGCCCAGTCGAATATTTGTACCTCGCCGGCTATCTGGCAGGCGTTTCCCAATATCACATGGTTTCCCAAAACGCAATCGTGCGCTACGTGGGAATAAGCCATTATCAGGCAATTGTTGCCGACCACTGTTTTTCCTTTCGAGGCTGTTCCCCTGTTCACCGTGGCGCACTCGCGTATGGTAGTAAAATCACCGATTTCGGCAGTGGTTTCCTCGCCGTGGAATTTCAAATCCTGCGGTATCCCGCCAACGACGGCACCGGGGAATACCGTACAGGATTTTCCAAGCCTTGCACCCGACAGCACTGTTGAATGCGACATTATCCTGCAACCGTCCCCGATAACGACATTGTCGTCTATGTAAGCGAACGGTTCGATTATGACATCCTTGCCTATTTGCGCATTGGAATTTACGTATGCGAGAGTAGAAACATTATTCATCATCGGCTTTAATATATCTTTTCAGTGTTTCGTTATCTGTGCCATGAACAGGCCTTCCGCTACCATGTTGTCCCCGACGAAAGCGTAACCTTTCATATATGCGCAACCGTGCTTGATCGGTTCGGTAAGCACCATCTTGAAAATCACGGTATCGCCCGGAACTACCTTTTGGCGGAATTTGACCTTGTCCATCCTAAGCAGGTATGTGGAGTATTCGCCTTCCCCCATCAAGGACAACACCAGCAAGCCTCCGCATTGCGCCATGGCTTCAAGCAGCAGCACACCCGGCATGACCGGCTCTTTCGGGAAATGCCCGTTGAAAAAAGTTTCGTTGTACGTGGTATTCTTGATTCCTACCACATACTTGTCGGACATGTCTATTATTTTATCCACCATCAGGAACGGCCAACGATGCGGCAACATGGCCCTTATCTTGTTGGTGTCCATTATGGGCGCTTTGTTGGGATCGTATTTGGGAGCCTGCACCTCCACTTTGCGCAAATATTTGCAAATCGCCTTGGCCGCCTGCGTGTTCAGTCCGTGTCCGGGTTTCGTGGCAATCACCTTGCCGACTATGGGACGCCCCACCAAACACAAATCCCCCATAAGGTCGAGAAGCTTGTGCCGTGCCGGCTCGTTATTGAATATCAGCGGTTTTTTGTTCAAATAGCCGAACCCGTCCAATTGCAGGGGCGGCAGGTTCATCAATGAAGTTATGCGGTCCGAGTCTTCCTGCGATATTTTCTTGTCGTATATCACAATCGCGTTCTCCAAATCGCCGCCCTTGATAAGGTTCGCTTTTAGCAGCGGTTCAATCTCCCGCACGAAAACGAAAGTACGGGCAGCCGCTATTTCCTTGCCGAAATCTTCCAACCTGTCGAGCGTGGCGTACTGATTGGAAAGCACGGGGGAATCGAACTCTATAAGCACGTTCGCGCTGAAAGAGTCATCGGGCAAAAGCACTACCGACGAACCGTCGGGCTTGGAAAACTCGACTTTCTCTTTCACGTAAAAATAATCCTTGTCGGCATTCAGTTCTTTAATGCCGGCAGCCTTCAATCCCTCGAAATATTGGATTGCGCTACCGTCCAGAATCGGCATTTCGGGAGCGTCCAACTCTATGGTGCAATTGTCTATTCCCAAAGCGAACATGGCAGCCATCGAGTGTTCAATCGTACTTACCTGCTCTCCTTGCTTGGCAATCACCGTGCCGCGCTCGGTTGCCACCACGTTTTCGGCCAAGGCCGGAATCACGACGGCGGGATTCTTGTCCACCCTCACGAACTTTATTCCCTCTCCTGCCTCGGCAGGTTTGAAAACTGCTTTTATGTTAAGCCCCGTATGTAAACCTTTGCCCTCGACGGCAAAAGAATTTTTCAAAGTAAGTTGACGTGACATCTGCTTTAAGCTTGTGTTTCTTTTATGCTTTGAATTTCCTGTTTCAATTTTTCAATCTCCTTTTGCATGGAATTCACAGTCCTTACCATGTCCGGAAGATTCTTATATGCCGCGAAAGAACGCTTGGCGTTAAAAAAAGGAAGCGCGGGCGATCCTTGATAAACCGAGCCGGGCTTGTCTATGCCGCTTTGCAGGTTCGTTCCTGCCGCCAATATGCAATTGTCGGCTATGTGCGCGTGCCCTACCACTCCTACCTTTCCTGCAAGGACGCAATGCTTGCCGATTTTGGTAGAACCGGCTATACCGCTACATGCGGCGACAGCCGTGCTTTCGCCCAATTCCACGTTATGCGCCACTTGCACCTGATTGTCGATTTTCACGCCGTTGCCTATCACGGTCGGGCCGATACTGCCACGGTCTATCGTGGACGAAGCCCCTACTTCCACGTCGTTGCCTATGACGACGTTCCCGTTTTGGGGCATTTTTACATAATCGCCTTTTTCATTTTTTGCGAAACCGAAGCCGTCCGCACCTATTACCGACGATGAATGCAATATGCAACGGTCTCCAATCCTGCATCCCCTGTAAACACTCGCATTCGGGTAGATTATGCAATCTTCGCCTACGGAAACATCCGCGCCCAAATAAGCCCCCGGGAAAATCTTGCTGCCCCTGCCCACCGACACGTTGTCGCCTATATACGCAAAAGGCGCGACGGACACGTCTTCGGCGAGTTTCGCGCCCGGGCTCACGAAAGCCAATTCGCTTACGCCTTCGTTTATTTCCGCCTTGCGTTCGGCCAATTTCATCAGTTTGGCCAATGCCATATAAGCATCAGGGACACGGATCAGAGTGGCCTCCACCTTCCGCGACGGCTTGAAATCGTTATTCACCAGCACGATGCTTGCCTTCGTGCTGTATATATAGTGTTCGTATTTGGGATTTGATAAAAAAGAGATTGTTCCGGGCTTGCCCTCTTCTATCTTGGCATAATCGCCCACGGTAACTTTTCCGTCACCGTCAACCGTGCCTCCGAGCAAACCGGCCAACTGTTCAGCAGAGAATTCCATGTATCGAAATATGATTTACGATAATTTTGCAAAAGTAGCTAAAACATCGCATATCTCAAACTCGGTAATAGCAAAAATAATGTTTGGTTACCTCTTTGCCCAATACTTTCATGTCCAGCATGTCGGACGCTTCCTGCACGGTTTTCACTTCCCTGTTGTTGTACACGATTTCGATATCCGCCTCGCTGTTCTTGTATATATGCTGGGAAACGCTGCCTTGCGCCGTCAGGAATTCCGCATCAGCAGGCGGCAGTCCGAACTTGCGGGCGATTTCCGCCTTGGTCGCGTCCACGAAACCGGAATCCACCGGATTGTTGCCTATCTGCATCTTGAACAGCCGCCTGTCAAGTATTCCCGCCGACAATATTTCCAACACCTTGTCCCCGCAATGCCGCCACGCTTTCAAGGATGTCCAGATGTCGGAGTCGTCGAGGTCCATGAAACAATCCAGGGCTTCGTCCGACGGCTCCCGTACTTCGTCGCGCAGGAAGAAATCCAAAGAACCGGGGGCGAACAAGCTTTTTCCTTTGCGCTGCAGCAGCTTGGCCCTTGCTATCGTATTATGCAGCATGCGTTCGGCAGCATAGGCAGTCTTATGGAAATACACCTGCCAATACATGAGACGGCGGCTCATGAGGAAATTTTCAATGGAATATATTCCTTTGGCCTCCACCACCAGCTTTCCGTCCTTTATATCCAACATCTTTATTATGCGGGCAGAACCGATGTTCCCCTCGCTTACTCCTGAAAAGAAGCTGTCCCGCCGCAGATAATCCAGCCTGTCCATGTCCAACTGCCCCGAAACCAGCTCGTGCAGGAATTTTTTCGGATAAACATCTTTGAGTATGGCTATTGCGATGTCCAAGCGTCCGTCCATCTGCGCGTTCAACCGGTTTATTACCGCAAGGCCTATGTCCTCGTGCGACACCCCTGTAAAAAAGCTGTCCTCCAAAGTATGGGAAAACGGACCGTGGCCTATGTCGTGCAAGGTAATGGCGGCATACACCCCGTCCGCTTCCTCGTCGCTTATTTCGACGCCCTTTGAACGAAGACCGGCAACGGCCTGCGTCATGAGGAACAACGCGCCGAGAGAATGCTGGAAACGGGTATGCTGGGTTCCGGGATAAACATACGACGTTAGTCCGAGCTGTTTGATACGGGTCAGGCGCAACATGTACGGATGCTGCAACAAGTCGTAAATCAACTCAGAGGGAATCTTTATGAAACCGAATACAGGATCGTTTATTATTTTAAGCTTGTTCGGAGTCTCCATTTCAAACAAGTCCGGCAGAAGACAAAATCCCCTGCATCTGTTCCTGCATATTGCGTGCGGCAGCCCCCGCAGCCTCGGCGAAGTCATAGTCGGAGGAAGCGTAGATTATGTTACGCGAAGAATTTACCAACAAACCGCAACGGCTGTTAAGACCGTATTTTGCGACTTCATCCAAACTTCCTCCTTGCGCTCCCACACCGGGGACAAGCAGGAAACTGTCGGGAATGATTTTACGTATGTCAGCGAGCATCGCGGCCTGGGTAGCCCCTACCACATACATCAATTTGTCCTCGCCTGCCCATTGCTTGGATGTTTCCAATACTTTTTCGAACAAACGATTGCCGTCTTCGGCGGCTGTAAACTGGAAATCGGCAGCCCCCTTGTTCGACGTGAGCGCAAGCAATATCACCCATTTGTCGTCGAAACCGAGAAACGGCATTACGCTGTCGCTGCCCATATAAGGCGCCACGGTGAGGGCATCCACATCCAAATCCTCAAAGAAAGCCTTCGCATACATTGCGGAAGTATTGCCTATGTCCCCGCGTTTCGCATCTGCTATGATGAACTGGTCGGGATAGTTCGCTTTTATGTAATCCACCGTGCGTTCGAGGACATCCCAACCGAGCGACCCCAAACTTTCGTAAAATGCAGTATTCGGCTTATACGCCACGCAGTATTCCGCAGTCGCGTCGATTATGGACTTGTTAAACTCGTACATGGCATCGTCGGAGTCGAACAAATGTTCCGGAATCTTGGTTATGTCCGTGTCCAATCCCACGCAAAGAAACGATTTCTTGCGCTTGATGTTCTCGAATAATTCATTCGCATTCATGATATTGTTTTATTAGGTTGCAGGTTATGGTACTAACCGCTAATCACAGTTCCGAGGCTTTCATGCGTTCGGCATTTTCGGCAATCATGAGCTTGTCTATCACTTCCTGTATGTCTCCATTGACGAATCTGTCCAAATCATACATGGTATAATTTATCCTATGGTCGGTTACCCTGCCCTGGGGATAGTTGTACGTCCTTATTTTGGCAGAACGGTCGCCGGTAGAGACCAAGGTTTTCCTGCGTTTGGCCATGTCGTCCACATATTTGTTGTGTTCGCGGTCGTATATCATAGTACGCAAACGAGCCAATGCCCTTTCCTTGTTTTTCGGCTGGTCGCGTGTTTCCGTACACTCGATGAGGATTTCTTCCGGGACGGAAGTAACCGGATTCTTCCAGACATACCGCAGGCGCACCCCCGATTCCACCTTGTTCACATTCTGACCGCCTGCACCGCCGCTACGGAACGTCTCCCATTTTATCTCGCCCTCGTTTATGACCACGTCGAATTCGTCAGCTTCGGGCAGTACGGCGACCGTGGCGGCCGAAGTATGCACACGCCCTTGTGTTTCCGTGGCAGGAACCCGCTGCACCCTATGCACGCCGGATTCGTATTTCAATGTACCGTAAACATTGTCGCCGGCCACATTGAAAACTATCTCCTTGAATCCGCCAGCCGTCCCTTCGCTGCAACTGCTTACCTGCACCGTCCATCCTTTGTTTTCGCAATATTTCACGTACATCTTGAACAAATCGCCGGCAAACAAAGCCGCCTCGTCGCCACCTGTACCGCCTCTTATCTCCACTATGGCATTTTTGGCATCTTCCGGATCGGGAGGAATCATCAAAATCTTGATTTCTTCCTCCATAGCCTGTCTCTTATACACATCTCCGAGCCCACGAGACTACTTG
>JADIMR010000072.1 GCA_017694565.1 Candidatus Enterocola intestinipullorum
CGCAATTACAAAGCAACCTGCAAGCATTGCGGAACACTTCGTTCTCCGAAGAAGAATTGAGAGAAATAACCGGTTGAACATACTTGACATACACATATCCAAAAACTTTACACACATGAAAAAACTTGCTACCTTTTTATTCGTGTTTTGCTTGGGAATCCTGACAGCTTGCGAAGGTCCTCAAGAACCGGGAGGAACGAATCCCGACGATGGCACGACACCCGGCCAAACAGATGAAGGCGGTACCGGCAGCGGTGAAGACGATCCGTCACAAGGAGGAAATGAAGGAGGTTCCATGTCGCCCACATATTTTACGAGAATCAATGCCGAAGCATTGAAATTCGCCTACGGCAACGATTCCGCCGAAGTCGTAAACAACATGCGTAACTGCGGTTTCGACTTTGAAGAACGTATGGCAAACACGGACGGGTTACGATATTCCGACTATTACCGTTGGACTGACGGCAATATCGACGACTTCAACAACGGTGGAGCAGGAGCATACGACGTAGTCAGCTTTTGCACATCATACGAAACCGGTGCAGAAATATTGTCAATAATGTGGGCGACATACAGTACAGGGGAATACAACGATGCCAACGGCAGCGGGGAAATTTATTCGATTCTGCAATGGATTTCCGACGATGTGGCAGGAAAGAATGATTGGAGAGGATATATTGACACGGGGCTGAAAGAAGGAGAAATCGATTTCGCATCGGACAACAGCATCAACAACAAATTCAATGAATTCAAAGACCTTGCCAAGGACACGTATGCAGGCTACTACGATGCCTGCGACAGGACGGATTATTCCACCTGCGTATGGATTAACACGGCTGCGGACAATTCAGCTTGGCTATACTGGCCCCAAGCCAGCTATGCGGAGGATGTGAACCATTGGCAACAAATTACATTGGTACACGGACGTTCCGACCTTGTGGCCGGTTACGACATGGCATGGGATTAACCAAGAAGTAAAAACCGGGCTCTAAGAACCCCTTTCCAAATACGACAAATAAAAAGGCGGCGCGGATTTATTTCCGCGTCGCCTTTTTCGGATATATGCGGTTATTATTTCTTTATAAACTCCACGCTGCGGCGGACAAAGCGTCCCAAAGCCTCTCCTTTTAGCATGTTGTTGGCCAACATTGCCAAGTCGATAAGTTGGCGTACCGAATCCTCTCCGGCTGCGAAATCGGCAAGAACTTGTTTTTTCTCGTTCTCCTTTGCGGCAAGGTCGTTGTTAAGATTACGCAATTGCTCTTTTTCAGCTTCCGGAATCTCCTCGCTTTTCTTATCCTTGTGTGCCTCGTTCAAATCGGCTATCTGCTTTTTCAAATCTGCGATTGCCGCGTCCACAGGAGCAATTTTATCAGCGCAATCAGCCTTTTCCTTAGCTAACAACGCCTTTACAATCTCATGATCGGTATTTACAACCAAATTGTAACTGTCGGGCAAGGTACCATAAAAGCTCATCATTCCTCCTTGCGATGCCGACATCTCCTTCATTCGGCGCATAAACTCGTTCTGAGTAATCATTACCGGCAGATTGTTTTCACCCAAGGCTTCCATAGAAACCAAAAACTCCATCTTGTCGTTTTTAGGGCATTGGGAAGCAAACACCTCCGTAAGATTCAACCTGTCGTTTTCCTCCAATTTGACAGCTTCAGGCTGCTCTTTGAGTATAAGTTTGTCTATTGTGTCGGCATCAACTCGCACATACCGCGTCTTTTCGTTCTTTTGTTCCAAACGCGAAGCCAAGTGCATGTCCAACTGACCGTCAAACAACAGCACATCGTAACCTTTGTTTTTAGCTGTTTCTATATAGCTGTATTGCTGTTCCGTGTCATTGGTGTACAAGTAAATAATATTGCCGTCCTTGTCGGTCTGGTTAGGCTCCACAAGGGTTTTGTACTCATCATACGTGAAATACTTGCCATCCGTATTCTTGAACAAGTTGAAAGTTTTGGCCTTGTCATAGAACTTGTCATCGGTAAGCATACCGTATGATATGAATATTTTAAGGCTGTCCCATTTCTTTTCGAACTCTTCACGGTTGTTCTTGAAAATATCGGACAAACTGTCAGCTACTTTTTTGGTAATATGATTGGATATTTTCTTTACATTGGCATCGCTCTGCAAATACGAACGGCTGACGTTCAACGGTATGTCTGGCGAATCTATCACGCCATGCAACAAAGTCAGGAACTCCGGCACTATGCCCTCCACCGAATCGGTAACAAACACTTGATTGCAATACAACTGTATCTTGTTGCGTTGCAATTCTATATTGTTAGTAACCTTCGGGAAATACAAAATACCCGTAAGATGGAAAGGATAATCAACGTTCAAATGGATATGGAACAACGGCGGCTCGTTATATGGGAACAATTCACGATAAAACTTGTCATAATCCTCATCCTTCATTTCCGACGGTTTGCGCGTCCATGCCGGATTGGTATCGTTGATTATGTTGTCCTCGGAAGTCTCGACTTCCTTGCCGTCTTTCCATTCCTTCTTTTTGCCGAAAGCAACCGGCACAGGCAGGAATTTGCAATATTTGTTCAGCAACTCGCTGATTTTTGACTCCTTCAAGAAATCCTTGTTGTCGTCATCAATATGAAGAACTATGCTTGTACCACGCTCTGCCTTGTCGCATTCCTCCATTTCGAAGTTCGGATCGCCCTTGCAACTCCAATGCATTGCAGGAGCATCGTCCTTGTATGACTTAGTAAAGATTTCCACTTCCTTCGACACCATAAAGGCAGAATAAAAGCCCAAGCCGAAATGACCTATTATCGCATTTGCATCGTTCTTGTATTTGTCTAGGAACTCTTCAGCACCCGAGAATGCGATCTGATTGATGTATTTGTCTATCTCGTCGGCTGTCATGCCCACGCCGTTGTCAGATACGGTAAGAGTACCGGCCTTTTCATCAACAGCCACATTAACTTTCAAATCACCTGTTTCTCCCTTGTATTCGCCGACCGAAGCCAAAGTCTTCATCTTTTGGCAGGCATCCACGGCATTGGAAACCAACTCACGCAAAAATATCTCGTGATCCGAATACAAAAACTTTTTAATCACGGGGAATATATTCTCAGACGTTACCCCTATGTTTCCTTGTTTCATAATATTTTGAGTTTATTTATTGTCCGCCATAAACAAGCAAAATACGTGCCATTTTTTATGTTGGCAAGGACAATAGAAGGAAAGCCCAATAACAATCTTATAAAAAACAAGGTGCAATCCTAATGGATTGCACCTTGTCGGCTTATTAGTAATCAATTATTTACTTCACTTCTTCGAAGTCCACGTCAGAAACGTTGTCGCCGCTGTCGGAATTTGCATTGTTGGCTCCGGCATTAGCGTTGGCGTTGCTGTTTGCGGAAGATGCGCCTGCCGCACCGCCTTGCGCATTGGCAGCATTATACATATCCTGGCTTGCAGCATGGAAGGCATCGTTAAGTTCCTTCATTGCATTGTCGATGGCAGGTATGTCCTGGTTCTTATGCGCATCTTTCAATTTGGCAAGAGCGTTTTCTATCGCACCTTTCTTGTCTGCGGGTATCTTGTCGCCAATTTCCTTCAACTGCTTTTCGGTTTGGAAAATCATACCGTCGGCTTGGTTAAGTTTGTCGATACGCTCTTTTTCTTTCTTGTCGGCTTCGGCATTTGCTTCGGCTTCGGCTTTCATCCTCTTGATTTCGTCTTCGCTAAGACCTGAAGAAGCCTCAATACGGATGTTCTGTTCCTTGCCTGTGGCCTTGTCTTTTGCCGATACTTTCAAGATACCGTTGGCATCTATGTCGAATGTTACCTCGATTTGGGGTACTCCACGCGGAGCGGCTGGTATTCCGTCCAAATTGAACATGCCAATCTGCTTGTTGTCCCTTGCCATCGGACGTTCGCCTTGCAGCACGTTGATTTGCACAGAAGGCTGGTTGTCGCTTGCAGTCGAGAAAATCTCCGACTTGCGGGTAGGAATGGTAGTGTTGGCATCGATAAGTTTTGTCATTACGCCGCCCATGGTCTCGATACCGAGAGAAAGCGGGGTAACATCGAGCAACAACACATCCTTGACCTCTCCGGTAAGCACACCACCTTGAATTGCGGCACCAACTGCCACCACCTCATCGGGGTTTACTCCCTTGCTCGGAGTTTTGCCGAATATCTCTTCAACTTTGGCCTGAATAGCCGGAATACGCGAAGATCCACCTACCAAAATAACCTCGTCAATATCCTTGTTGGTAAGACCTGCATCGGACATCGCCTTGCGGCAAGGCTCTACGGTTGCCTGGATAAGGCTGTCGCAAAGCTGCTCGAATTTTGCCCTCGTCAAAGTTTTTACCAAGTGTTTGGGCACTCCGTTGACGGGCATTATGTAAGGCAGGTTGATTTCGGTGGTAGTCGAACTCGACAATTCGATTTTGGCTTTTTCGGCAGCTTCTTTCAAACGCTGCAACGCCATCGGGTCCTGACGGAGATCAACGCCTTCGTCTTTTTGGAATTCGTCGGCCAACCAGTCGATTATGGCATGGTCGAAATCGTCGCCGCCGAGGTGTGTGTTGCCATTGGTAGCCTTAACCTCGAATACGCCGTCGCCCAATTCCAATATGGATATATCGAAAGTACCGCCACCCAAGTCGAATACGGCAATCTTCATGTCCTTATTGCTCTTATCCAAACCGTACGCAAGCGCGGCTGCTGTAGGTTCGTTTACTATACGCCTTACGTTCAAGCCTGCTATTTCGCCGGCCTCTTTGGTTGCCTGACGCTGAGCATCGCTAAAATACGCCGGAACGGTTATTACAGCCTCGGTAACCTCCGAACCAAGATAATCCTCCGCCGTTTTTTTCATCTTTTGCAAGATCATGGCCGAGATTTCCTGAGGAGTATAAAGTCTGCCATCTATATCGACACGCGGTGTATTGTTGTCGCCCCTTACAACCTGATAAGGCACACGCTGTATCTCGGTTAATGTCTGGTCGTAAGTTTCACCCATGAAACGTTTGATGGAGAAAATGGTTTTTTTCGGGTTCGTTATGGCCTGACGTTTAGCAGGATCACCCACCTTACGTTCACCGCCATCCACAAATGCCACAATTGAAGGCGTGGTTCTTTTTCCCTCGCTATTGGCTATTACAACAGGTTCGTTACCTTCCATAACGGCAACGCACGAGTTTGTGGTTCCTAAGTCAATTCCTATTATTTTTCCCATAATTGTAATGTTTTTATTGTTTCTTGTTAATAATTTTCTGTTTGCAGCCTGCCATTCAATTGGCAGACCACTATTGACATTACAAATACCGTGCCAATATTGAAAACAACTGCCATTTTTGGCATGATATTTTGACATGTATCTATTATCAAAACAAAAAAAATGGGAAGTGCCGTTTATCATGACACTTCCCGTTGTTGATTCATGAATAAGACCCGCCTTTTTATTAAAGCGAATCTATCGCTAATATTCTCCTGCTTGAGCTTTTTGCAGTTTTTCGGCACGTTTTGCCTGACGGCGTAATTCCGATTTTGTCGGGGCTTTCATAGGTTGCGACAAAGCCTCGTTTATGGCTATCTGTTCAGCCTGCTCCTCGTTTTCGGGAACATCCCAACCGCCACCGAGGGCCCTGTACAACTCTATCTGGTCGGAAATCATCTGCGAAACCGCGTCGATTAACGACATCTGCGCGTTGAACACGCCTTCTTGTGCCGACAGCACGTCCAAATAGGTCGCATAGCCGTTCAGCAGCAATTCGTATGAAAAATCGTAAGCTTTCGACAACGCGAGATATTGCTTATACAGATAGCCGACCATCTCACGGTTGTTACGATATGCGCACAAGGCATTGGAAACCTCCATTCCCGCATTCAGCACGGTCTTTTTAAAATCCAATACCGAAGCCTCGTATTCCAAATAAGCGACATTTCGCTGCGTACGCAACTGCCTGCCGTTGATAAGGGGCTGCAACAAGCCGCCAATGGCGTTGTAAATCAACGAAGCCGGCATCATGAACCACTGGTTTAAGGCTGGTGCATCGGATGATACGCTGCCCGACAAGGTAAGCGAAGGGTACAAGGCAGCAACTGCCGCATTATAATTGTACATGTTCGCCTTCAAGGTGTTTTCAGCCTGCAACACATCGGGACGGTTGCGCAACAGCAAGGCCGGCACGCCTGTCGAATCTATTTTAAGATGCTGGAACATTGCGCGTTCGGTCATGGTACAGCGTTTGATTTCCACACCAGCCTGCCCCATCAGCAGGTTAAGGGCGTTTTCAATTTGGTGGATGCTGGTTTCGACCTGCGGAATATAACTTTTGGCAACCAGCAACTGCGACTCGGCCTGCAATACCGCCACTTCGTTGGCCTGCGCCGAAGCTTTCAAGGACTGTACCGTCTCATAATAGCTCTCGCGGTTGTCTATGGTTTCCAAGGTGAATTGCTTCTGCATGTCCAATGCCACCAACTGGTAATAATACGTGGCGGTATTGGCAATGAGCTGGGTCTGCACCGCGTTCTTGTAATTCTCCTGCGCGAAAAGCTGTTGCAAACGGGCTTTTTTCTGTTTCATTATCTTGCCCCAGATGTCCACTTCCCACGAAGCCGACACACCGAGGGAGAATACGGGAGAGCCGGTATAGACATCCATTCCAGCTTCCGATGTGGCATACTCCGCGCTGCGCGCATATCCCGCGCTCGCGCTGGCACTAAGATTGGGCGCGTAAGCCCATTTGCTCTGCTTGAAATAAGCCGCCGACTGTCCGAGGCGTTTCAAAGCCACCTGCATATCCAAATTGCGCACCAGCACAGTATCGATCAGGTCGCACAAAAGAGAATCCTTGTAAAATTCGCGCCAGCTCAGTTCCGCCACGTTGAAGGTGGAGTCCGCCGGGTTGTAATGCCGGATAAGGGCTTCCTGCGGCACTTCGGGCTGTTCGTACTTGATATGGCACGAAGTAGCCAGAAGAGCGACGGCAAGCGATAAAAATATTATTGTCCTTTTCATTAGTCT
This sequence comes from Candidatus Enterocola intestinipullorum, assembly GCA_017694565.1. Taxonomy (GTDB): domain Bacteria; phylum Bacteroidota; class Bacteroidia; order Bacteroidales; family Paludibacteraceae; genus Enterocola; species Enterocola intestinipullorum. The sequence continues at coordinate 7,016 of JADIMR010000072.1, forward strand.
TATCATTTAAAATCCTCAGTAGCCACTTCCAATGCCTCGGTTTCGTGCGGGGTTCGTTTGCCTCCGCGCATGATCAAATCAAGATTTTGGAATATTATATACATGGTCGGGATGACGAATACCCCGAACAAGGTACCTATCAACATTCCGCCGACGGCCGCGACGCCTATCGAACGGTTGCCGACCGCACCCGCGCCGGATTCGATACACAAGGGCAACAAACCGAAGATAAAGGCGAACGACGTCATCAATATCGGACGCAAGCGGGCTTTCGCGCCGGAAATCGCCGCATCCTTGACACTCATGCCGGCATCGAACCTCTGCTTCGCATATTCCACTATAAGAATACCGTTCTTTGACAATAGTCCTATAAGCATGATCATGGCAACCTGTACATAGATATTGTTGTCTATGCCGAACAGGTTTATGGCGATGAACACGCCCGCCATACCTATGAACAATGACAACATCACCGACCAAGGCAGGACGTAGCTGTTATACTGCGCCGACAAAATCAGGAACACGAACACGAAGCAAAGCACGAATATCAACATCTGCTGGCCCGAAGAATTCACTTCCTCGCGTGTCATACCCGAGAAGTCGTAACCGAAACCTTGCGGAAGGTTCTGCGCCACCTCGCGTATGGCATTGATGGCATCGCCGGTAGAATAGCCTTCGGCAGGTTCTCCGGTAAGCGTGGCAGCCGTGAACAAATTGTAACGCTTCAAGGATTCCGGACCGTAAACCCTCTTGAAATCAACCAAGGTGGTAATCGGCACCATTGAACCCGTCGAATTGCGTACCTGTATGGAATTTATCGACGATATGTCCTTGCGGTACTCGGGAGCCGCCTGTATTGCCACCCTGTAATATTTCGTGAACCTGTTGAAGTCGGAAACTATCTGGCTTCCATAATAGGCCTGCATCGCGTTGAACACGTCGCTTATTGCCACACCGGCCATCTTGCACTTGTCCACATTCACGTCGAATTCGTATTGCGGGAAATTGACATTGAACGCCGATGTAACGTAATTTATTTCGGGACGGGCCTGCAATTCGCTCATGAACTCTTGCTGCACCTCGTAAAAACGCTGGGGCGTCGCGCCGGACTTGTCCTGCAATTGCATCTCGAAACCTGCCGAAATACCGAAACCGGGAACAGTCGGAGGTGTGAAGAATATGACGACACCGTCCTTGATATATGATGTTTTCTGTTTCAACTCCGCAATCACGTCTTCAATCGTAACGCCCTTACGGTCTTTCCAGTCAATTAGCGACATGGTCATGAACCCGTAAGCACCGCCGGACGAACTGCTCAACAAGCTGAAACCTGCCGTAGCCGAACGATCCTTGATTTCCGGAACGGTGGCGCAAATACTGTCGATTTCAGCCAACATCTTTTTGGTACGGTCCAACGAAGTTCCCGCAGGCATCGTAAGGTCCACCATGACAATGCCTTGGTCCTCGTTGGGTATGAAAGCGGTAGGAGTCCTGCCCATCAACCATACGAATACGACAGCGAAAACAGCCAGCAATGCCACCGGAATCATTTTACGCTTGGAAAAATACGCCAACACATGTCCGTACTTTTCCGTCATAGATTCAAACGCCGCATTGAACGACATGGACAGTCTTCTTGAAAAGCTCAGTTTCTTGCCTGTTTCAGGGTCATGCCTGCGTACCAATACCGTACAAAGCACGGGGCTGAGTGTCAATGCGTTGATGGCTGAAATAATCACGGAGGACGCCAACGTCAAGGCGAACTGCGTGTAGAACACGCCGGAAGGCCCGCCCATGAAGCTGACAGGAATGAACACCGCCGACATTACCAAGGATATGGACACGATGGCCGATGTTATTTCGCCCATCGCCTCCGAAGTGGCCTGTGTCGCGGTCAAGCCCGGCTTTTCGTCCAATTTGGCATGGACGGCTTCCACCACCACTATGGCATCGTCCACGACTATACCGATTGCAAGCACCAAGGCGAACAATGTCAGCATGTTGATGGAGAATCCGAACATCTGCAAGCAGAAGAAAGTACCTATGATGGCCACCAATGCGGAAACAGAAGGTATTATGGTGGATTTGAAATCCTGCAAGAACACCAACACCACCAGGAACACCAACACGAAAGCCTCCAACAAGGTCTTGACAACCTGATGTATGGCGGCGTTAAGGAAGTTGTTGGTGTTGTATGTAGCGAAGAAATCGATACCGTCGGGGAAATCCGCCCTCATCGCCTCCATTTCTTTCATTATGTTGTCGACAACCTCTTTTGCATTCGACCCCGCCATCTGGTAAATACCCATAGTAACGGCAGGATTGCCTTCCGAAGAGTTGTACACCGACGTGTCGAAAGCGTCAAGTTCGACCTTGGCAACATCTTTCAATTTCAATATGCGGCCGTCGGAAAACGCCTTTATCACTATGTTCTCGTATTCGGACGGTTCGACGAATTTTCCTTTGTAACGGATAGTATACTCGAATGCCGTTTCGCTGTTCTGCCCGAACTTGCCAGGGGCGGCCTCGATATTCTGTTCGCGGATTGCGGCGGCGATGTCCGATGGAACAAGGTTCAGGGCTGCCATTTTGTCGGGGTCGAGCCAAACCTTGATGGAGTAATCCCCCGCTCCGAACACATTCACGCGCCCCACGCCGTTTACACGCTGCAAAACAGGCATGATATTGATACGTGCGTAATTTTCCACGAATGTCGCGTCAAAATCTGGACTGTCCGAGAAGATGGACAGCATGAGCAACATCGTGTTTTGCATTTTCTCGGTGGTGATACCGTAGCTGGTAACTTCGGACGGCAACTTGCTCGATGCCTGCGAAACGCGGTTTTGCACATTGACCGCGGCCATGTCGGCATCATAACCGAGTTGGAAATAAACCTGTATCGTGGCGCTACCGTCGTTACCGCCTGTGGAAACCATGTAAGTCATGCCTTCCACACCGTTGATTTGTTCCTCCAAGGGGGCAATCACGCTCTTCAAAACCACTTCCGCGTTGGCACCGGGGTAATTCGCGGAAACACGCACCATCGGCGGCGCGATGTCGGGATATGAAGTGATAGGCAGGGACATGAGCCCCAACATACCCAAAATCACTATGATAATGGATATGACAGTTGCCAATATCGGCCTTTTGATGATTTTCTGTATCATTTGTTATCGCCTCCTGTCGTTATTTCACTGCTGTCGAATCAGATGCCGCGCCGTCTTCCTTGGGCATGATAACCATGCCGTCTTTAAGTTTGTCGACACCTTCCACTACTATGCGCGTGCCGGTCGGCAAATTGCTGACAACATAATTCTGGCCGGAAACACCTTCGATGTTGATAACCTTGCGGGTAACGCTGTTGTCGTCATTGACCACGAAAGCCATCGTTTTGTCCTGCAACTCGTAGGTCGCGTTTTGGGGAATGACTATGCAACCCTTGTAAGTAAGGGGGAAACGCAACAAACCGCTACTTCCCGAAAGTACTTCGTTATCGGGGTTCGGGAAAATCGCTTTCATCTGGATAGAACCCGTTGTACGGTCGATAATACCGGAAGCACGTTCCAAATGCCCTTTGTGCGAATACAATGTTCCATCTGCGAGCACGAGTTCCACAACGGCCTTGTTGCGTCCGTTCTCCTCGTCGGCAAACATCATCTTGTGCCTTTGCGACGTGAGGTTCTTCTCGTCAAAGGTGAAATAAGCCGATATGTCCCCGAAACTGGAAACTGTCGTAAGGGCTTCGGCGGCATTGGGAGAAACCAACGAACCTTCCCTTACGTATATACGTCCGAGAACACCATCCACAGGAGCGCAAATTTCGGTATACCCCAACGTGATAAGCGCGTTGTCGTAATTCGCCTTGGCTTGTTGCAAAGCTGCCACGGCTGCGTCGTGGTTGGACTTGGCGGATTCCAATTCAAAGGGGCTGGTAATGCCTTTCTGCACAAGCGGGGTAAGTTTCCTGACCTCCAATGCGGCATTGGCCTCCGCTGCTTCCGCAGATTTCACCGCCGCGTTCGCCGCATTGACGCTGGCGACATAATCGGCATCACGGATTTTGAATATGAGTTCGCCCTTACGCACGGATTCGCCCTCGTTCTTGGCGATCTTTTCGAGATAGCCCGAAACATTGGGACGAATTTCCACCAAGGTATTACTTTGAATGACAGTCGAATACTCGATATAAGCAACTGCCGAAGTCGTATCCAGAGTCATTATTTCGTACTCGGGAGTACCCGCACTGCTCTTTGTCTGTTTACTGTCACAGGAAACAGCAGCCAGCGCGATTGCGGCCGAAGCTGCAACCACGAACAATTTGTAGTGTCTGATATTCATAAAAACTATTTAATGAGTATTGTTTGCAGGAGTAACAAGTAATATATATTATTAAATATGTATTACCGCTTTTCAACGTGCAAATGTCCCAAATTTTCGGAATATTGCAAAAAATGTATGCGTTAAAAAAATGAAAGCGGGGAAGCCCGTTGCCCTGTTGCCGGCATCGGACTCCCCCTTTATGTTTTTTACCCGGCTTGTACCGCCGTTTGCTTTGCAAGCCTTTTATTTAAAGGCCGGACTATTCAAGCCATAGTAACGCTCAGTCTTCAATGGAATGGGCATTCATACTCTTGTCTATCTTCTTTACCAAGCCTTGCAGCACCTTGCCCGGACCTACTTCTATGAATTCGGTCGCACCGTCGGCAATCATATGTTGTACGGACTGTGTCCATTTCACGGGCGAAGTAAGCTGTTTGACCAAATTAGCCTTTATTATGTCGGGGTCGGTCTCCGCCACGGTGCTTACATTCTGGTAAACAGGACAAACAGGACGCGAGAACGGGGCTTTTTCTATGGCCTCGGCCAATTCCACACGGGCGGGTTCCATAAGCGGGGAATGGAATGCTCCGCCGACGGATAGTTTCAAAGCGCGTTTGGCACCGGCTTCGCTCAGTCTCTTGCAAGCCTCGTCGATCGCTTCTTCCGTTCCGGAAATGACCAATTGGCCCGGACAATTGTAATTCGCCGGAACTACCACGCCCTCCACTTCGCTGCATATCTTTTCAACAGTTTCGTCGGGCAACGCTATGATGGCTGCCATGGTAGACGAGTGCATTTCACATGCTTTCTGCATTGCCATTGCGCGTTTTGAAACAAGTGTAACGCCGTCTTCGAAACTCAACGCCCCGGCTGCGACCAATGCGGAAAATTCGCCCAATGAATGACCGGCCACCATATCCGGGCAGAATTTGCCACCCATCGTCTTGGCCAAAATCACGGAATGCAGGAAAATGGCAGGCTGCGTAACCTTGGTCTGACGCAGATCCTCGTCCGTTCCTTCGAACATGAGGTCGGTTATACGGAAACCGAGTATCCCGTTCGCTGTTTCGAACATTGACTTAGCCTCGGCAAAATTGTCATACATGTCTTTTCCCATGCCCACGAATTGTGCGCCTTGACCGGGAAATACGAATGCTTTCATGATATTCTTGTTTTTTAGAAAAATTTCAAGTCTTGTAAAAACTGTGGCAAAGTTAATGCAAAAGATTTCTTATGCCAAGTCATTTGCACAAAAAGGACAGATTTGAGCAAAAGAAACCATACCGGCAGAGTCCGACAGCAAGTGCGAATTCGAATATACGCAATCGAAACATCCATGCCATAATTTTGTTACTTTTGCTTATATGGCATCTTCAACTATTTTGCAGACTTTTTTGGTGATACGGAAACATGTAAAATAGAAACATCTTACCGATTTGGAGAACCATTAATCTCTCTTTCTTCTAAATTCATAACTAAAAACAAATCCCAGATTCCAAAAGAAGTCAAATCGCATAATAACGGAACGAGAACCGATATACAATTTATCAGTTATGACAAAACCGCTTATTGCTCCATTGTTGAAAAAATAATATCCGGAATTCCCCAAGGAAAAAAGATTTTGTTGCTCGGCAGATATTCTTTTGATGACTACTACTTATCCTTTCGATACAACACAATAAAAGAGGGACAAAAAGTTTATTATTTGATCAATAATCGAAAAATAGAAATTCTCACGGTACATAAATCCAAGGGACTTGAAGCCGATTATGTAATTATCCTGCAATGCAACAATGGCATTTACGGCTTTCCCTCCGAAATAAGCGATGACCCGGTTCTCAACTATGTTTTGACAGAACAAGATTCTTATGAATTTAGAGAAGAACGCAGATTGTTTTATGTAGCGATTACCCGTGCAAGAATAAAAACCTTCGTACTATATGATTATCGTACTCCATCATTATTCGTAAACGAGATATTAAACAAGCGTGATGGCTACACAAAACGCACAATGCACCCTAATGCGAACAAACCGTGGACACGCTATAATGACAAATTCCTATTGACTTTGTACAACGAGGGGAAAAGTATCAAATACATTTCGTATAAAATGGGACGAAGCCAAACTGCGATAAAAATGCGTTTGGAAAAATTAATAGGCAACAAGTAAATTTCCACATACAAATTCTCCACACAAAATCGTATCTTTGTAAATTACAATAATAGGACAACATGTCTACTCACAGATTGACAACGGAACAGGAACGCTAAAGAATGGCCTTAGTAAACGGAAATTACCTCAAACTGCCGGAATATTTCTTCTTCAACGACCTTGAAGGCAAGATTAACGCTTACAAGCTGCTTCATCCGGAAGCCAAACTGATACGCATGGGACGGGGGGACGTTTCGCAGGCAATTCCCGAAGAAGCTGCCAAAGCGATGGCCGATGCCGCAAAGGAGATGGGAGTACTGGAAACTTTTCGCGGCTACGGTCCCGAAACCGGTTATAAGTTCTTAAAGGACAAAATTATAAAGTTCGATTACAACGCCTACGGCATACAATTGGAGCAGGACGAGGTTTTCGTGTCGGACGGCTCCAAATCGGACGTGGGCAACATCGGGCATATTTTCGGCAGGGACAACATCATAGCCATTACCGACCCCGTATACCCGGTTTACGAAAACGCCGCGATAATGGGCGGACGTTCCGGACATCTTGCCGACGACGGTTTGTGGAGCAACATCGTTTATTTGGGGTGCACGGCAGAAAACGGGTTCAAACCCGCCCTGCCCCAAGACCATGTGGACATAATATATCTTTGCTACCCTAACAATCCCACCGGCATAGCCCTGACAAAGGCAGAACTGAAAAAATGGGTGGATTACGCTCTTGACAACCAAGCAATAATCATTTTCGACGGGGCATATTGCGCGTATATACGGGAAAAAGACATACCTCACTCCATTTACGAAATAAAAGGAGCTAAAAAATGCGCGATTGAAATACGCAGCTATTCCAAAACAGGCGGATTCACAGGTTTGCGCTGTTCTTATACCATCGTCCCCCACGAACTCATGGGGTCAACCGAAACAGGAGAGGACGTGGAAGTAAACAAATTATGGAACAGGCGGGCCACGACCTATTACAACGGGACATCATACATAGTGCAAAGAGGAGCGGAAGCCCTGTATTCGAAAAAAGGAAGGGAACAATGCCGTGCACTGACCGACTATTATTTGGAGAATTGCAAAATAATACGTGATGAAATGACTGCCTGTGGTTTTGAAGTATACGGCGGGGTGAATGCCCCGCATTTATGGATAAAGACCCCCGGCGGACGGTCTTCATGGCGTTTCTTCCAAGAAATGCTGTACGAGTTGGGAGTGGTATGCACTCCCGGCGCGGGATTCGGCAACCTCGGCGAAGGCTATTTCCGTTTCACGGGCTTCAACCAACGCGAAGCCATATTGGAAGCCATGGAACGCATCAGAAACTGGAAAGGGTATTAGTGGTTTATTTTTGAGGTTACAGTGATTAGTGGTTAGTGATTAGTGGTTAGTGGTTAGAGAGCCGCTTCGCGGCAGTGGATAGTGAATAGTGAATAGTGAATAGTGATAAGTTACGGTATGCACCTCGTAATGTAAGCACTATGTTGAAAGTGGGTTTTAGTGAAAGCACAATGTTCAAGGAAGGTCGCCCCCTCTGGGGGCTGTAAAAAAACACTGTGTGTTTTTTTACGGGGGATTAAACAATGACGGGCGGCGTAGCCGCCCCCTCTGGGGGCAGTGAAAGACGCGAAGCGGCTTTCACGGGGGATTAAACAATGAAAACAAGTTCATGGTATGCAAGGCATACCATGAACTACAAATAATACATCATGAAAAAAATCCTGTTTTGTTTCTTCTTGTCCATGGTAGCGGCAAATGTTCTTGCCTGCACCGGCATAACCCTGCGCACGTCGCAAGGCTCGACCGTAGTCGCCCGCACCATTGAATGGGGCGACAGCTATTTGGACGGGCATTACGTCGTCGTGCCTCGCGGTTACACACAAAGAGCCATGCTGCCCGACGGCTCGAAAGGCATGAAATTCTCTGCGGAATACGGATATGTGGGACTTACGGCGCAAATGGACGAGAATGTGGTCGAAGGCATTAACGAAGCCGGATTGTCCGCCGGACTTTTTTTCTTCCCCCGGTACGGCAAATATACCGGCTATGCCGATTCAATAAAAAACAGCTGCCTGATAGACATCCAACTGGTATCTTATATTTTAGGAAAATGCCGCACGATAGCCGATGTGAAATCCGCCGTGGCATCGATACACGTGATAGGGTTTTCGGATGCCGCCCCGACTTCGCATTGGAGATTTACCGATGCTTCGGGCAAGCAGGTGGTACTGGAATACAAAAACGGGGAGGCTTATTTTTATGACAACGATTTGGGCATACTTACAAACTCTCCCGACTTTTTGTGGCACGTAAACAACCTCAACAACTATGTGAACCTGTACCCCGGAGCTGCCGACCCGAACGAACTCGGCAATATCAAACTGACCCAATTCGGGGCCGGCGGCAAAATGCTGGGGCTTCCCGGAGACATAACGCCCCCGTCCCGTTTCGTAAGGGCGGCATTCTTCACTCATACCTCCCCTGTCCCGCAAACAACGGCAAAAGCGGTAACGCAGGCTTTCCACATATTGAATAATTTCGACATACCGATAGGCTTGGAATTTGCGAAAGGACAGGCAGTTCCCGACATGCAATCGGCAACGCAATGGACATCCGCCACGGACATCGACAACCGCGTAATATATTTCAGGACAATGTATAACAGCAACATCCGCGCGATAGACCTCGGGGAGATTGATTTTAAAAAAGTCAAATTCCTGTCGGTCGCCATGGATGCCACCAAAGAGCAGCCAATAGAGTGGATAGAGGTTAATTAGCGGTGCGGAGCCTCGCCTGGCGACTGACACTGAAACCTGATTAAAGTTGATAGTATGGTAACACCTTTTAGTAAAAACTCGATGTTCAAGGAAGGCTGCCCCATTTGGGGGCGGAAGATATGTCCGAAGGACTATCTTCGGGGGATAAGACAGGGTAATTTTCATTGCATTGCAATTTGTTCCAATGCAATGAAGCAAATTGCAATGAAATGAAAATAATCGCCATCGGGTGGAACTACCCTAAACATAACGAAGAAATGGAAAATGCCCGGAATGCCCGTCCGGTTATTTTCTGCAAACCGGAAACCGCATTGATCAAAGACGGCAAACCTTTCTTCCTGCCGGACTTCTCGGACTGCGTCGAATACGAGACCGAACTTGTGGTACGCATAAACCGTTTGGGCAAAAACATAGCGGAGAAATTCGCCGGACGGTATTATGCCGAAGCCAGTATAGGAATCGACTTCACGGCCCGCGATTTGCAAAAGCAATTGCGCGAAGCCGGCTCTCCGTGGGACATTTGCAAGGGATTCGACAACTCTGCGCCCGTAGGCAAATTCCTCAATCTTGAAAATATCGGAAAAGACGTACAGGATTTGCATTTCCGTTTGGACATAAACGGGACAACTGTACAAAAGGGTTATTCCGGCAACATGATTTTTCCCGTAGACAAAATAATTTCTGAGGCAAGCCGTTATTTTACTGTAAAAACCGGCGATTTGATATTCACGGGAACACCGGAAGGCGTCGGGAAAGTAAACATAGGAGACCGGCTGCAAGGTTACATTGAGGACGAGCTTGTCCTTGATTTTTACGTCAGATGAGAAGATTTCTGTTGCTTTTTCCAATAGTATTCGCCGCGACCTGCCTGAATGCGAAAATCGTCATGAGCAAGGTGGCACCGGAATGGAACGCTCCAAGAGCCGTATTCCTGCCGTCAGACAGCACCTTGAAACCCGATTTCGACGGGGCGGTACACGACGAAGACGGTCTGCCCGTATTCTCGTTATCGCGCAAGGCGGGGGCAAACACTGATTATGCCGTCTCTTTGGAAAATGCAGTTTTCGCGGATTGCAGCAACGAGGAAACGCTCCTGCTCGCGAACTCCGGGCTTGCGGACAGCATACGGATAAGCATATCGACATCGTCTTTCCGCTCGGAAAAATTTTTAGACATTGCTTTCGTACCGATAATATGCGAAGACGGGATTTTCAAGAAATTGGTTTCGGCCGACCTTGCAATACGCGAAATGCCTGCCATGCGCAACTCCGCTGACGATGGCGACCCTGCCGGACGCTATAAAAGCAGCTCTCTACTGTCTTCCGGCAAATGGGTGAAAATATCGGTTACGAGCAGCGGAGTACACAAGCTCACATACGAGGACATCGCAGCAATGGGCTTCGACAATCCCGCCGATGTCGCGATTTACGGTTACGGCGGCGGAATATTGGAAGAGGATTTCGGCAAACTCGGAACACTCGCCCGTCCCGAAGACGACCTGCCGCAAGTCCCGGTTTACGTGTCAGACGGTGGCGACGGGGTGTTCTCTCCCGGCGACTATGTCTTGTTCTACGCACAAGGACCTGTGAAAGAAATCTTCGACGAGGAAGACGGACGTTTTTACTCGGTTTCCAACTATTACAGCGACAAAGGATATTATTTCCTGACCTGCAACGGGAACAGGAAAGAGATGGCCTCCATGCCCGCCGAAAACGGGAGCAGCATCATCACTACGGAATACGGTCTCATGCACCATCGCATCGCCTCGGAAGAAACAAACCTGCTGAAATCCGGCAGACGCTGGTACGGTTACCGTTTTTCGACTTCTGACAACTCCCGTTCTTTCGAACTGCCTTTTACCGGGATAAACATAGGCAGGCCTCTTTACGTGGATGCGGAACTCATAGGATATTCCCGGCAAATGGGAACTTCTTTCTCACTGCGACTCAACAACGGGACTGTCCAGACATTGTACCCGGAAAGGATAACTAACACGAATTACGAAGTGGGGAAACTTGCAAGCGGCAACTTCATACTGTCGTCCGTTAAAAAAGACAATCCCGTAATCAACATAACCTACAACGGGGCAACATCCTCGGACTACGGCTACGTGATGGGCATAGACGTGAACGCCCTTTGCGCCTTGGACATGAAAGGCGGCAGCTTGCCCGTATGTTACCCATACGACCGCGACCGTTACGATTTCGTGCGCTACGACATATCGGGAGCCGGCGAAGGCACTCTTGTTTGGGATATTACAAACCCATTGGAAGCGGGTCTGATGCCGGCAACGCCCGACGGCGGCAAACTGACCTTCACCGCAAGCCATTCCGCATTCAGGATGTTCCTGGCAGTCGATCCTTCCGCAGATTTTCCGAAGCCGTCTGTGTACGGCGACGTGGCCAACCAGAATTTGCACTCGATGGGACAATGCGGTTTGGTGATCGTCAGCCCAGAAGAATACCGCCCCGCCGCCGAAACGATCGCCGCCATGCACCGCGAAAAAGACGGCATGACCGTCCACATAGTTACTCCACAACAAGTCTACAACGAATTTTCTTCGGGCACGCCCGACGCCACTGCTTTCCGCTGGTTCATGAAGATGTTTTATGACCGTGCCGGAAGCAACGAGGCTTCAATGCCGCAAGGAATATTGTTCATCGGCAATGCTTCATACGACAACCGTGGCATCGAAAATGCGCGGCTGCCACAATTGAGCTACCAGTCCGAAGAGTCCTTGGACGAGGATTATTCTTACCCGTCCGACGATTATTTCGGATTTTTAGATGACGATGAAGGCGGTAACATCACCACCGAACGCATGGACATAGGAGTTGGAAGGCTGCCGGTGTCGTCGCTGTCCGAAGCACAGGGCATTGCCGACAAGATCGTGGCTTACGCCGGCAATTCCGCTTACGGCAACTGGCGCAACATGCTGACTTTCGTCGGGGACGACGGGGACAGCAACATACACAGTGCCGGAGCCGACAGGGTGGCAGAACGTATGCGCGACATAAACAAGGCGTTCAATGCCAATAAAATATATTTCGATTCGTTTCCAAGGGAACTTACCACAAGCGGGGCATCTTTCCCGCAAGCCAAAGACCGCATACTGCGCGATTTGGAAGCCGGCACACTGGTTTTCACATACTTCGGGCACGGCAGCATGAACAACCTTTCGCACGAGCTGATAATCACGCGCAACGACGTGCAGAACCTCAAAACCGGCAATCCCGCATTCTGGATAACTGCGGCTTGCGACATCGGCCGTTACGACACGCCGGGCAAAACATCGATAGGCATGGACATGATAAACACCCCGGCCGGTGCCGGGATAGCCGCGCTGACTACCACCCGCGTGGTATATTCGGGTGAAAACGAAACATTGTGCATGCGCGTATTCGACCACCTGATACCCGACGGCAGAAGCGCACCTGCAAGCATGGGCATGGCGGTAGCGGCTGGCAAAGGCGACACGAGGTCGGGAGCGAATAAAATGAAATACGTGTTTTTCGGCGACCCGGTGCTGAAACTCCATTATCCGGCATACAAAGTCGTAACCGATGAAATAAACGGTACCGACCCCGCCTCCGCGCAAATGCAGGCTTTGGGCGTTTCAAGCATCAGCGGCCATATAGAGGATTTGCACGGCAACCTGCTGGAAGATTTTTCCGGACAGGTGGACATCTGCGTATACGACAAGGAAGAAAGCGTTTCCACATTGGACAACCAAGGAACGGGGGCGTTCGTTTACAACGATTTCACAAGCACCATCTTCAATGGCTCGGTAAGCGTGGACGACGGAAGATTCTCGACCGTGTTCATGGTTCCCAAAGACATCAATTACAGCGAAGGTACGGGACGCATAGTATATTATGCCGGCAACGATGCCGGGAACGCCGACGCACACGGCTACAATGAGGATTTCGGGATATACGGCACGGCCGAATCCGAAGAAAGCACCTCCGGACCGGAGATAAAAATGTACATGAACCACCAAAGTTTCACCGACGGGCAAAGCGTGAACCCCTCCCCCGTATTTTACGCGCACCTGTGGGACAGCAACGGCATCAATACTTCGGGCAGCGGCATAGGGCACAATCTAAGTTTGTGGCTGAACGGCGACGAAGCCTTGAACATGAACGGATATTTCACGGCCGATTTGAACGATTATACGTCGGGAACTGTGAAATACAAGTTCAACGACTTGGAAGACGGGCGGTACGAACTGCGCTTCAAGGCTTGGAACATGCAGAACCAATCCTCGGAAAAGAGCCTCTCTTTCGTGGTGGACAAGCAAGCGCGGCCGTCGATAATATCCTTGTCGGCAAGCCCGAACCCCGCAAGCGACCATGTCGAACTCGTATTGGAATACGACCGCCCCGACAACAGGGCGACAGTGGATTTCTACGTGTATGATGCGGTGGGCACGCCGTTTTTCCATGAAACGGCCGACCTGAACACAGAAGGCGTTTACCGCTGCAGATGGGACTTGGAAAGCTCGATGGGACGCGCAGGCTCGGGTTTATACATAGCCAAGGCATTGATTACCTCGGAAGAAGGGATCCGGCAAAGTGAAAGCGTAAAAATTCTGGTAATAAAGCAATAAAATGAAAGCCGTGCGCGTTATCTAAGGGAAGATGACACAAGTTGTATTATCTTTGCAAGCGGTAACATCCCGGACAGACGGGCAAAAATCACAAACAAGTAACTAATTCATACCACATAAAATGAAATTCTCGAAAACAAGAATCTCCGCATTAGCCCTGCTGATGCTGCCTTTCTCCGTTGCATTTTCGCAAAACAACATGTCGAACGACCAACAAGCCCAAGTGCAACAATTCACACCGATAACAACCGGCGTTTCTTTTTTGTCCGTAGCTCCCGATGCGCGTGCAGGCGGTCTCGGCGACGCGAGTGCGGCCACTTCTCCCGATTTGGACTCCCAATATTGGAATGCCGCCAAATACGCCTTTATGAACGGCGTGGGCGGAGCAAGCGTGTCATACGTGCCTTGGCTGCGCAATTTGGTAGGCGGCATAGACCTTATATCGGCTTCGGGCTACTACAAGATACACGACGTGCAGGCTGTGGCAATGTCTCTGCGCTTCTTCTCGATGGGCGACGTGCTTATCCGCCGCGACCCTAACGACCCCGGTTATAACGTGAAACCTTACGACCTTGCTTTGGATGCCTCGTATTCGAGGAAACTGACCAAAAACTTCTCTATGGGCGTGGTATTGCGTTTCGTATACTCCGATTTGACCGGCGGATATTCAGAAGACGGTAGTTATGATGAACCCGGTGCCGGCGTAGGCGCGGATATTTCGGGCTACTACGGCAAGGAAGTGGACTTCGCTTGGGGCAAGGGCTTCGGGGCTTTCGGCTTCAACATCTCGAACATAGGCAGTAAGATTGAATACGGGGATTATCGTTCTTCGGCATTCCAACCCACCAACCTGCGTTTGGGCGGCAGCTTCAAAATGCCTTTCGACAACTACAACAGCCTTACGCTGAGCCTTGATTTGAACAGGCTTTTGGTTCCCATGCGTCCGACACAATCATCAGTTGAAGCCAAAAATCCTCAAATGGAAGGAGAATCAAACGAAGATTATTCAGCTCGCATAAGCACGGCATACCAGGCTGCATTGGATGAATATTATATGATGGATCCGATGACCGGCATAGGCCGCTCGTTTACCGACAACCCCAACGGTTTTGTAGGTGAATTGAGCGAAATCAACTTTGCAATCGGTTTGGAATACAGTTACGACGACAAGTTTTTCGGCCGTTTCGGTTACCACAACGAAAGCGAAGCACTCGGCAACCGCAAATACGTAACGTTCGGTGCGGGCTTCAAGCTCAACGTGTTCAGCTTGGACGTATCATACGTATTGAGCGTAACCGACACCAATACCAACCCGCTAAACAACACCTTGCGCTTCACCCTCGGCTTCAACATGGGTGCAATCAAGCAGCTCGCCAACAACGATGCCGGCAAGGACAGCGCGGAAGATGTGTTTTAGTGGTTAGTGCAAACTTAATTTAGCAATCGGAATTATTAACTTTTAATTGTTAATTTTTAATTTGGTGAAAGCCTAAAATAATGCGAATCGGATTCGGATACGACGTACACAAGCTCGTCGAAGGCAGGAAACTGTTCATCGGCGGCATTGAAATACCCCACACGCACGGTTTGTTGGGGCATTCCGATGCCGACGTGCTTATCCATGCCATTTGCGACGCGCTTTTGGGTGCGGCCGCATTGCGCGACATAGGCTACCACTTTCCCGACACCGCCGCCGAATATGACGGCATAGACAGCAAAATCTTGTTGGCAAAGACAATGCGGTTGGTGCGGGATGCCGGTTACGAACTCGGCAACATAGATGCCACCGTTTGCGCCGAAGCCCCGAAACTCAATCCCCACATCGACAAAATGAGACAATGCCTTGCCGAGTGCATGAATGTGGACATCGGAGACATATCCATCAAAGCCACGACCACCGAGAAACTCGGCTTCACCGGCCGCCGCGAAGGAATTTCCGCATACGCCGTGGCGTTGATTCAGTGATTGGAGGATAGTGAATGGTGATTGGATTCAGGACTTTTTTCTTTCTGCTTATATCGTTGTTGCCGATTACGGTTTTTGCCGGCGGGGACAATGACTTGCAACGGCTTTTCGCTGCCATTCTCGAACAGCAGAGCGACAGCGCGATGTTGCAGGCTGCCGAAAATTTCGATACCGCATTCACCCTACGGCTGCAAGAAGAAGATGCCTTCACAACCGATTTTGACGATCTTCCCAATGTGGGGAAAATATACTCCGACGACGGCAAACTCAGAATTATCTCGTGGAACTTCCAACTGCCAAGCGGACTGTACGGCTACGTTTGCCATTTCCTCTACAAAGAAAGCAAAAACGCCCCCGTCCGGCATTTTTCCGTAAAGACATCAAGGGCATACCGCCCTGCCGAAAACAGGAACATAAGAGCCGGCGCATGGTACGGCGCACTGTATTACGCCGCAATAAAACATAAAAAGAATTATTTGTTGCTCGGGTTCAGCCAATACAACAACATCAGCAAAATGAAAATAATCGACGTGTTGCCCGCAGGCCAGAAGCAAACCTCTTTCGGCAGTAGAATTTTCAAACCCTACCCCGGAAGCGAGAAAAGCACATACCGCGTCGTTTTCGAATACAACAACATTGCCGATATGAACCTCAAATATGATAATGCAAAACGCTGTTTCATATTCGACCACCTGTCGCCGGAACAAGCGTCGCTTAAAGGCTTGTATCAATATTACGGTCCTGATTTTTCAATTGATGCCCTGCGTTTCAAGAAAAAATTCTGGACATTGGAAGAGGACATTGACCAACGGAACAATTTTTAAAAAGACATGGACAACAATACTTCATCCTTTTATAAAGTCGACCGCTTTGCGGACATAGAAGTCCTGAGATACAAAGTCCCCGGATTCGAGGACCTTCCATTAAAGCAAAAACTCCTTGTTTACCATTTGTCCGAAGCCGCCATCGAAGGCAGGGACATATTGTTCGACCAGAACAACCGCCACAACCTTTTTTTACGCAAAAGTTTAGAACATATCTACACCGCCTACGCCGGAGACAGAAATTGCGCAGAGTTCCGTGCATTTGAATGCTACTTGAAACAGATATGGTTTTCGAACGGCATCCATCATCATTATTCCACTATAAAGCATAAGCCGGCTTTCAGCGAAAAATACCTGAACGAGCTCCTCGATAAGACAGCATTCAAAGGAGACAGCTCCCTACTCCGTAAAATAATCTTCGATGCAAATTTCGATACAAAAAGAGTAAATCTTGCCGAGGGCGAGGACGTTATCGCAACGTCGGCCAACAATTATTACCGCAACGTAAGCCAGAAGGAAGCCGAAGATTTTTATGCCGCGAAACAAGCGGGCTACCCTGACGGACAAGCCCCGTCGTTCGGGTTGAACAGCCGTTTGGAAAAGGATGCCGACGGCAACTTGCAGGAGATAGTCTGGAAATCAGGCGGGGAATACGGCGAAATCATCGACAGGATTGTTTCCCATTTGGAAAAAGCCGCGATTTATGCCGAAAACGACAAACAAAAACAAGTAATCGACACGCTTATCGATTTTTACAAGGATGGAAATCCTGCGACATTCGACAAGTACAGCATCTTGTGGGTAAACGACACATTGTCGAAAGTCGACTTCCTGAACGGCTTCATCGAAACATACGGGGACGCCCTCGGCATAAAAGCCAGCTGGGAAGGCATAGTGGATTTCCGCAACGAGGAAGCCACCCGACGCACACGGACGATAAGCGAAAACGCCCAGTGGTTCGAAGACAACTCGCCCGTGGATGCCCGGTTCAAAAAAGAACAGGTAAAAGGAGTGTCTGCAAAAGTCATAACGGCCTGCATGTTGGGCGGAGACTGCTATCCTGCCACACCCATAGGCATCAACCTGCCCAACTCCAATTGGATAAGGCAAGTGCACGGCTCAAAGTCAGTAACATTAGAAAACATCATGCAAGCTTACGCCGAAGCCGCGAAAGGCAACGGGTTCGCCGAAGAATTTTACGACAGCAAGGACGATCTCGAAGCGTGGTACAAGTACGGCTTCCTGACCGACGTGATGCACACCGACCTTCACGAGTGTTTGGGACACGGATCGGGCAAATTGCTGCCGGGGGTGTCGCAAGACGCGCTCAAAGCCTACGGCGCATGTATCGAAGAAGCCCGCGCCGACTTGTTCGCCCTATACTACCTTGCAGATGAAAAAATGGTGGAACTCGGTCTGTTACCCGATATGGAAGCCTTCAAGGCGCAATATTACCATTACCTTTTGAACGGCCTGATGACGCAACTGGTGCGCATACCATTGAATGAACGCATCGAAGAAGCGCACATGCGCAACCGCCAGCTGATAGCCGCATGGGTATATGAAAAAGGCAACGCGGCAAACGCCGTCGAATGGGTAGTAGCGGATGGAAAGCACTATTTGAGAATAAACGACTATGCCGCTTTGCGCAAGATAACAGGAGAACTGTTGGCGGAAATACAACGCATAAAATCGGAAGGCGACTACGAAGCTGCAAAGAACTTGGTGGAAAAATACGGCATAATACCCGACCCCGTCCTGCACCGCGAAGCGCATGACCGCTACGAATCGTTGGACATAGCCCCCTACAAAGGCTTCGTGAACCCCGTCTACACCGTGGAATACGACAATAACGGTTGCCCTGCCGATGTAAAAATAAGTTACGATGAAGGCTATGCGGAACAGATGCTAAGATATTCAGCGGCATATAATAAATAGTGGGCGGTGCTTCGCACCGCAGTGGATAGTGGATAGTGGGTAGTGAGTAGTTGTTTCAGATTCTATTGACCCGTTCTTGGCGATTGCGAATCGCCAAGGGGTAATTTTGCGGGATTTGTAATCCCGCATTTAAGTAGGATTGCACGAGTTGATGAGACCGCAGGTCGAATAAATCCCGACGAACGGATAGTACAACGTTCAGGGAAGTCCGCCCCCTCCGGGGGGGTAACTGATAAGCCATCAGGGATTATCAGCGGGGGATAAGACTATGGCATGGACATGGACTTTGCAGCAAAGCGGAAAATATCCATGCTTGACTTGCAGTGGATGATGAGGGCGAGTGATGCTGATATTCTTTCGATACTTCCAATAACAATTTAAACAAAAAAACTATATTTGCATAAGCAGTAATTTCCAAACCTGCCTTACCAATAGGCAAATAAAAAACGAACTACCATCAACCAAAGCCGCTTGATATGCGCACAACTAAAGAATACTTGGACATATTACGCGATTACAAAGCTGACAAGGCAGTGAAATACGATATTGTCGGCATAGGTATTTTCGGGTCCACGGCTCGTGGCGAACAAACCAAGGACAGCGATGTGGATATTTACGTGGATTTAGGAACTCCCGACATTTTCAATATGGTCCACATAAAGGAAGATTTGGAAAATCTTTTCGGTTGCACGGTGGACATTGTCCGCATTCGTGACGACATGGATGCCATGTTGCGCAAAAATATAATGGAGGAAGGAATCTATGCCTGACAAGACTGAACAAACCATATACTTGCTACACAAAATAGAATCAACACTGACGCGGATTATTACAAATTCCGCAAACATAAGCTCTCACGAATATTATGCTTTAAGTCCTTCCGGAATGGAAAAACTCGAGAGCACTTGTATGCTACTAATAGCATTAGGTGAGAGTATCAAGGGTGTTGACAAACTTTCGAAAAAACAGCTGCTATGCCAATATCCGGAAGTGGATTGGAAGGGAGCTATGGGAATAAGGGACATAATAGCCCATCACTATTTTGACTTGGATGCTGAAATTGTATACAATGTTGTAAAAAACAACCTTCCTGGAATGTTGGATACAATAAAACAGATTTTGAAAGATTTGGATTCGCATGGACAATGAACATTGTCAAAACCATAAACTTCCACAAAAACATTAATATCAAGACTCAGATATTATCAAATTTCCCCTCTGCTGAAATTCAAATAGATTTATTATTTATCCTGCTGGATTACAATTTTCGTGCAAGCTGAATTTTCGTGCAAGTGAGAGCATGAACAAATTCATTTGTTCATAGCCGAAAAGCTGAGCAAACGAGAGCTTGAACAAACTCATTTGTTCATAGCCGAGTGCAGCCAGCTTTGGATGAAATCAGTGCAGCCTGCTTTGGATAAAATCAGCGCAGCCGAAAATGGGCAAAGCCAAACCTGACACCTCAATAAACTAATCAGCGTTTTTAATTTTTAATTTTTAATTATGCATTTGCGAGTTTCACTATAACCTGTAACATGTAACCTGTAACCTGCGGCATAGCCGCTACTAACCTCTAAAATCGCAAACGTCTGTGCAAATGTTTGCGGTGATTTTTTGCATAAAAAACGCATTTTGACGCTTCGATGTCAATATTTTTGTATAGGTTTGTAATGAAAACGTAACATTTTTGAAGGGCGACCCTCATAAATGCCACAAACGGAAAAATCACATTTTTACACACGCGAACCTTAAACACTTTATGAAGCTCAAATTCAAGATCAATTACCGCACTGTATGGGGGCAGCACCTGTGCATTGTCGGCAACATTCCCGAACTCGGCGAAGACATACGTGCCAAGGCGTTGGACATGAACCACGAAGGAAACGGAGTTTGGACTGCCGAAATCAGTGTCGGGGAAGCCAAAAGAATTTCATACAGGTATTTCGTATCGGACGACAACGGCAACCACCGCGACGAATGGGGTCCGGACAGGGTTATAAAACTGCCGATGAACCGCGATACGGAAATTCTCGATACATGGCGGGCTTGGGACATGGACAAGATATACCACAGTTCGGCATTCACGCAAGGTTTCGTGGAACACAAAGCCGACATGCCCGAACCCACGCTTCCCGAAGCAGGCAAGATTTTGCAATTGTCGATAAACGTTCCGAGGGTATCAGGCAACCGCGCCATAGCCGTATGCGGCAACTGTCCCGAACTCGGCAATTGGAAACAAGACAAGGCGGTAGTATTGAGCGATACTGATTTTCCCGTTTGGCGCGTAAACATAAACGCCGACAATCTCAAAGGCAAAATAGAATACAAATATCTTCTGACAGGAAAGAACTGTTTCGCTCCCGCATCATGGGAATACGGGGAAAACCGTGTTTTGGATGCCGATTCGATAAAAAGCGGATTGTGCATGAAAAACGACGAGGAATTCCGTTTTGCGATACCCAATTTCAAATGCGCGGGAGTAGCCATTCCTATCTTCTCACTGCGCAGCCGCAACAGTTTCGGCATCGGCGAATTTTCCGATTTGAAGCCCATGGTGGACTGGGCGAAAAAAACAGGACAGAAGGTAATCCAGACACTGCCCGTAAACGACACGTCGAGACGGCTGACAAATGCCGATTCATATCCGTACAGCGCAATAACGGTAATGGCGCTGCACCCCATATACATAAATCCTTTCGAAATGGGGCGTTTGGACGACGAAGACAAAATGAAATATTTCATCGGCTTGAAAGACAAATTCAATGCTTCGCCGACCGTAATGTACCAGGAAGTATTGGCAACCAAGATGGAATACTTCCGCATGGTTTACGAAAAAGACGGGCAAAAGACCATGGACAGCCCCGAATTCGGTAAATTCATGAAGGAAAACCCGTGGCTGCTGCCATACGCCCGCTTCTGTTATCTAAGGGACAAGAACGGGACTGCCGATTTCAAACAATGGGGAGAATTTGCCACTTACAACGATGCCGTACTAGACCAACTGTCGAACGATCCGGAAGCATATAAACAAATAATGTTCCACGTTTTCCTGCAATTCCACGCCGACAAGCAATTGTCTTCGGCTTCGGAATACGCTTTGAAAAACGGTGTAACGATAAAAGGAGACATTCCGATAGGCATAAGCCCGGAAAGCGTCGAGGCTTGGACCGAACCTTGGCTGTTCAATTTGGACAGACAAGCGGGAGCCCCGCCCGACCCGTTCTCAAAAACAGGCCAGAATTGGAGTTTGCCCACCTACAATTGGGAAGAAATGAGCAGCGACGGTTACAGTTGGTGGAAGAACAGATTCAGGAACATGGGCAAATATTTCCAAGTTTACCGCATAGACCATGTTTTGGGCTTTTTCAGGATATGGTGCATGTCGACAAACGACGTACAAGGATTGTTGGGGCAATTCGACCCTGCGCTGCCTTTGGACGAGAACGAAATACGCAGCTACGGGATGTGGTTCGAATACCATCGCATGGTCCATCCCTACATAAGGGAATACATGCTCGACGAAATGTTCGGCCAAAAAGCCGGAATAATCAAAAACACTTTCCTTGAACTTGTTTCCCCGGGCATATACCGTTTCCAAGAACAATACCGCACCCAGAAACAATTGGAAAGGGTTTTTGAAGAACGCAAGAACGACCTGCTTGCGATGGACGGGAAAGAGGCTTCGATGATTTACGAAAAACTGTTGTCGCTCTACGCAGAAGTCCTGTTCATCGAAGATTCCAAAAGGAAGGGATATTACCACCCACGCATAGGCTTGCAAAACACCTATTCTTACAGGGATTTGGACTGGGACTGCAAAAACGCCCTCAACCGCCTGTATGATGATTTCTTCTATCATCGGCACAACGAGTTCTGGAAAGACGGGGCCATGCGCAAACTGCCGACCCTGCTGCAATCCACGAAGATGTTATGCTGCGCGGAAGACCTCGGCATGATACCGTCGTGCGTACCGGAAGTAATGCGCGAATTGCAGATGCTCAGCCTTGAAATAGAACGTATGCCGAAAGACCCGAAAGACGCTTTCGTTCCTTTGGACCACATACCTTACTTGTCGGTATGCACCACTTCGACCCATGATATGGCACCATTGCGCCTTTGGTGGGAAGAGGACAGGCAAACCACGCAACGTTACTACAACATGCAACTGGGCGAATGGGGCGCGGCTCCTGCATTCTGCGAACCTTGGATTTGCGAAAAGATCATAGCGCGCCATTTGTACTCTCCGGCGATGCTGGTAATACTGCCGTTCCAGGACTGGATATCCATGAGCGGGGACAAACGCCGCCAGAATCCTGCCGAAGAACGCATCAACGAACCCGCAGACCCGAAACATTTCTGGTGCTACCGCATGCACGTGGACATTGAGGATTTGATGGATTTCAACGAGTTGAACAGCAAGATTTACAACTTGAACAAAAATTCCGGAAGAATAGAAGAAATGTAACTCCGACCCTGCCACTAACTTCATATTTCAGAACCTTAAACGAAAATGGAACGCCCCTTCGGGACGTTCCATTTATATTTCCGGAAGCCGGCAAACAAGTATCAAGCCATAACCACCACGAGCGAAATCACGGAAATCAAAAACCAGAGGCTTATACCGAGCAAAAACGGACGGACACCGACACTTTTTACACTGTCTACCGAAAGCCCGCAACCTATCAAGAACAAAGTGGCGGCCAAAGCGTGTTTGGAACAAGTAACAATGCCGGTAGAAAGCCATTCCGGAATATCCGCGAACGTATTGCAAAGCATCGCGCCGATAAACAAAAATATGAACCACGGAATCGAAATCTTTTTGCCTTTGCTGCGGAATATGAACATGGTTACGATGGCAAGCGGGATTATCCACAACGCCCGGGTCAATTTCACAGTTGTGGCGACCTTCAAGGCTTCTTCGCCGTATGCGGCTCCCGCACCGACAACGGAACTCGTATCATGTATGGCAATCGCCGCCCATGTGCCGAACTGCTCCTGCGACAATCCGAAAACATGACCGATAGGCGGGAATATCAGCAGGGCAACGGCATTCAACACAAAAACGGTGGCCATCGACAATGTCGTTTCGTCGTCGTCGGCATCTATTATCGGAGCAACGGCAGCAATCGCGCTACCGCCGCAAATAGCCGTGCCGGATGAAATCAGGTAAGAATTTTTCTTTGACAACTTGAAAGCCCTGCCCAAAAGCACACCCGCAATCATTACTCCGACCACCGATATTATGGTAAACATCATGCCTTCCTTGCCCGACTCCACAGCAGAATACAGATTCATGCCGAAACCTAAACCCACGACAGACGCTTGTAAAAGATACTTGGAAGTCTTTTTGGAAAAAACCGGATATGGCGATTTCAAGGTAAGGGCCAAAGCTATTCCGAGCAACAATGCCAATGCCGGGGAGATGAAAAAAGATGCCGCGAAAAGCAGCAGGAACAAGATTTTGGAAAGTACCAGTTTGTTCATAACAGGATTGTTTATGGATTCATAACGAAGAAGGCTTTTTGCCTTGCTTGCGGATGCAAAAATAGCAAGCCGCACAAAAACAAGCCCTACAAAAAAACTGATATGCCATAACAAAAAGTTATGGGCGGAACCGGGAGTCAGACCGATTTTTTCATGGAAGCAGCGAAATTGTGGAATTTCTCGTTCAAGCCCGAAAATTCGCCCGGCCGCGTGACACTTGCGAACTCCCTTGACAAATCCACCCCGTCCAAATCTATTATACGGAGTGAGCCATCGGCCAACTCGCGCCTTATGGCAACGACGGGCATTATGGCAAGGCAACTGCTGTTTTTCAAAAATGATTTCATGGCTTCCGAACTGTCCAAGGTCATCACCACGTCGAGATTTTCCCAAGCGACTCCTGCCTGCGACAAACGGGCAACGATGATTTCCCGTGTTCCCGAACCGGATTCCCTTGAAACCAACGGGAAGGACGGCAAATCAGCCGCCTGCACGCTCTCCAATCCTCCGAATGCCCCGGCCGAGGCTGTTACCAAAACCAGCTCGTCGTCCATAAGATGGGTATAATGCAGCAACGGACGGCGCGAAAGGCTTTCCACAAAGCCGATGTCTATGCGTCCGTCCTTTATCATGCTTTCCACTTGTCCGCTGTTCGCGGAACACATTGAAATTTCCACCCCTTTGAAACGTTCCATGAAAGCGGCAAGCACCGATGGCAGCACGTATGTGGCAATGGTGGTGCTCGCACCTATTCTCAACCTGCCCTGCTCCGACCCGACGATGTCCCGCATATCGGCTTCCATACGGCCGACAGCCTGCAACAAGGCATCGGCATGGGCAAGAAGCAACCTGCCGGCAGCCGTCAGCTCGACCCCGGAAGCGGAACGGACAAACAAAGCCGTACCGAAAGCAGTCTCCAACTCGCTTATGTGGCGGCTGACGGCAGGTTGCGAAACGTGCATGACTTCGGCAGACTTGGAAAATCTGAGAGTCCTTGCCGCCGACTGGAATACTTTCAGCCTGAAAAAATCCATCGGCCTGTTATTTAAAAAATTTCGCCGCTTTTATCGCCGCCAATAGTTTTTCGGAACATGTTTCATTGGTGGCACGATTATAGCGTATGTCGGTGAACACCTGCGCCAAGGTCTGTTTATTGTTCTCATGCACGAATGCATGGTTTTCGGGCAGGGCTTCTTTGGCGGCATACAAGGCTTTTATGTCCTGTTTGTCATCATACACCTCGTGGTGCACTATCGCGTTCAGCGGCAGGCGGTCGCTCTGCGCCGGCATTTCGTCGGGATAACCGACCGTAATGGTGGTTATCGGAAGCACCAATTCCGGCAATTGCAGCACTTCGGCGATCTCGGCTGCATTGTAGTTCGTCGTTCCCAAATAGCACAATCCCAAACCCGCTTGCTCGGCTGCCACGGCAAAGGTCTGGGCTGCAAGGAGCGCGTCGGTGGCACCGGCAAAGAATGACAGGAAATTGTCGTAACAAGGCTCGGCATCGCTTGCCTCGCACCATTTTGAAAAACGGTGGAAATCGGCGCAAAACGTAAGTACCACCGGGGCTTCCGTAATCATTCGTTGGTTGAAATGCAAGGGAGCAAGCTTCTTCTTCATCTCCATATCGCGGGTTACGATAACGCTGTACGCCTGCATGTTGCCGGTATTGGAAGCACGGAAAGCCTTTGTAAACAATTCGTCCAGCAGCTCCTGGCTTATTTCTTCTTTTTTATATCGGCGAATCGAACGCCTGTCGTTCATGTCCATGATGATTTGTTATTTGTTCTTTACAAAGATAGGAAAAAGTCGAAGACCGGAACTATCGTTACTTTCCCGTTATGCGTGATTATAAATATGGGATGAAATTCCTTGCCTTCGCCCTCATGCCGGGCGAGGCGTGCGCAGCACGCCCGTCCTTGTCTTATCCCCCGTGAAAATTGCTAATGCAATTTTCACAGCCCCCAGAGGGGGCATGGGCATTTCCGCTTCGCTGCTTCGCAGCATTTCTTCATTTAACTTACGCTTACGCGCCGGGCTTCGCCCGTTGCCTACGGCGGTGCTAATCTCCCGCGATAGCTTGCACTAACC
>JADIMR010000073.1 GCA_017694565.1 Candidatus Enterocola intestinipullorum
CGCCGTAAGAGGTGATGTTCTTGACAGTTCCTTCCAATACCTGGCCTTTTTCGAGTTTGCCGATGATTTCTTTCTTCTGTTGTTCGAGTTCGGCCTCGATGAGGGCTTTATGCGAAAAACGACGTTCTTGAAACCTTGGTTGATTTTTACAACCTTGAATTCCATGGTCTTTCCTACGAATACGTCGTAATCGCGTATGGGTTTCACGTCGATTTGGCTGCCCGGCAAGAATGCTTCGATGCCGAATACGTCCACAATCATACCGCCTTTCGTGCGGCATTTTACAACGCCGGTTATTACTTCGTCTTTTTCCAAAGCTTCGTTTACACGATCCCACGAACGGGCAGAACGTGCTTTCTTGTGCGACAAAACCAACTGTCCTTTTTTGTCTTCTTGCGATTCGACGAAAACTTCCACTTTGTCGCCTACTTTCAAATCGGGATTGTAGCGGAATTCGCTCATCGGAATAACGCCGTCCGATTTGTAGCCTATGTTGACTACGACTTCTTTTTTGTTGATGGAGATGACAGTACCTTCAACTACCTCGTTGGTGTTGATTTTTCCGAGGGTCTGGTCGTAGGCTTGTTGCTGTTCTTCTTTGCTGAGGTTGCTGTTCACTTCGCCGTTTTCGTAGGCGTTCCAGTCAAAACCTTCAACTGCTTCTTTTAAAATTTTGTTTTCCATAAAAATAAGGTGTGATGAAAATTAGTTGTTGGACATTATTTATAATGCTCTCATTTTGCGGCGCAAAGATAGTGTTTTTTACTGTCAAACAAACAAAATTCCAACTTGTTTTTGAGGAAGTCCCGTATTCGTGGCAATGGCGCGCTTCATTCTTCCCTCTGTTTGCAGTTTTGCACGGGACAGCCGGGACAGTTTCCCCCGCATTTGTCTTTGCGGCTGAAAACTCTCCAAATGTGGCGGGCGATGTAGAATACCGCAAAAGCCACGATGACCGATATGGCAATCCACTGCATTTCAGGTTACAGGTTTCAAAGATACCTATTAATGTATAATTAAAAGTTTGAAATTAAAAATTATGATTAATGTGTCGGGTTGTGGTACAGGAACCTGACACCTGATTTAGGTTACAGGTTACAGGTTACAGGTTACAGTGTTGTCCTATATGCTATTAAATAAAGGCAGCGCAACCGCTACTGACACCTGACAGCTGCGGTGCGAAGCACCGCTCACTATCCACTAACCACTAATCACTGAAACCTGAAACCTGACACCTGATTCTTTGACCTGCGAAGCAGGTCAAAGAATCAATCTGCCGATTTGGTATATAAGCAAGGCCGCGACGTATGCCACGCAGGTGGTGTAGGCAATGGAAAACAATGCCCATTTCCACGAGCCGGATTCGTTTTTGATTGCGGAAATAGTGGCTATGCACGGGAAGCAAAGCAATATGAACACCAAATAAGCCGCTGCCACCAATCTGGCGTGGGCAGGGTCGTTGTCCGCGTTGAATTCCTGTTGCAGGACAGGACGCAGCGAACTGTCGTCGTCGCTGTCGTTGCCGGCATACAGCACGTTCAGCGAACTTACGACCAATTCTTTTGCCGGCAGTCCGGAAATTATGCCGACATCCATTTTCCAGTCGAAGCCCAATGGTTTCAAAGCCGGTTCGATGAATTGCCCGAAGCGTCCGATATAGCTGCCTTCCAACCGTTCTTTCGCTCCGATTTCAGGATTCGTGCCGAGAGGAAAATATCCCAAAGCCCAAATGATAATGGATGCAAAAAGAATTATCGTTCCCATTTTCTTCAAATATTGCACTGATTTTTCCCACATGTGGTGCAGTACGGTTTTGCCCGTCGGCATACGGTAAGGCGGCAACTCCATCACGAACGGCAAGTCTTCACCCTTTACGATTGTTTTTTTGAACAGCAGGGATGAAACCACCGCAGCTATTATTCCGAGCAGGTACAGGCAAAGCATCACGGTTGCTTCCCTGCCAGGGAAAAATGCCCCGGCAAACAGCACGTAAACGGGTATGCGTGCGCTGCAAGACATGAACGGGATCACCAACATCGTGATAAGGCGGTTGTTCCGGCTTTCCAATGTGCGCGTCGCCATTACTGCGGGCACGTTGCACCCGAAGCCCATGAGCATGGGTACGAATGATTTGCCGTGCAATCCCATTTTGTGCATTATCTTGTCCATAATGAAAGCTGCCCTCGACAAATAGCCGGAGTCTTCCATCAGCGAAATGAAAAAATACAAAATCAATATCTGCGGGACGAAAACCAGAACTCCTCCTACACCGCCTATGATACCTGTTACGATCAGTTCTTTGAGCGGGCCGTCGGCCATGTTCGAACCTATCCAGTCTCCCAACCATGACATGCCAGCGTCAATCCAGTCTTGGGGATACGCGCCGAGAATGAACGTGCATTCGAAAGTCAGCCACAAAAACAACAAGAAAATAGGGTAGCCCCATATTTTATGAGTTACCAAGCGGTCTATCGCCTTTGTCAGTTTCAAACCGTCTTTTGTCCCCTCCGTGTATGTTTCGGCCAAGGCACCAGCGATGAATCCGTATTTTGCGTTGATTATGGCGGATTCGCAATCCTCGCCTAATTCTTCTTCGATGTGCCTGCTTGTTTTTTCGGCGTAAGCGAAGATTTCCCCGGCATTGGAAAGCGTCTTGACATATTCGGCAGCTTCCTTGTCCTTTTCCAGCAGTTTTACTGCGAAGAAACGCGGAGAGACCCTCACATTATAGTTGTCGGCCTGCTTTATAAGATGGTTGATGTGGTCTATCGCATCCTGCAAGTCCCCCCTGTGGTTTATGTGGATGTGGTGCGAAGTCGGGTCTTTTTGCTCGTAAACATCAATGACCGTTTTCATGAGTTGTTTCAGCCCGCTGTCTCCATTGAAGCCTTCGCTTGCCACGGTGGGGACGATTGGCGTGCCGAGGAGGTTCCCGAGTGTCTTGTAATCCAACTTCGCGCCGCTTTTTTCCAATTCATCGTACATGTTCAGGGCAATTACCATCGGTATGTCCATGTCGATGAGCTGGGTTGTCAGATACAAGTTCCTTTCCAATGTCGATGCCGCTACGATGTTGACAACCACGTCCGGCAGGGTCTTGAAAATATGGTCGCGGACGTAAATCTCTTCCGGGGAATATGCGGATAGGGAATAAGTGCCAGGCAGGTCGAAAATATTGAAGTGGTAGCCTTCGAAATCGAAATGGCCTTCTTTCGCATCCACGGTAACCCCGCTGTAATTGCCTACTTTCTCATGCGCACCTGACGCGATATTGAACAGCGAGGTTTTGCCGCAGTTCGGGTTTCCGACCAACGCGATATTAATCGTGCGGCCTCTTGCATGGGCGATGGCCTTTATGTCGGTGCAATCCTCATGCGACATTTCGGATTTGTCCGCGATGTCTCCCGTGTCCAGCTTACCGGCTTCCTCTTCGCTTATGACTTCGATCAATGCCGCTTCCGAACGTCTCAACGACACCTCGTAGTCCATGATTTTGTATTTTATAGGGTCGTTCAACGGGGCGTTCAGCAATACTTCGACTTTTTTGCCGCGCACGAATCCCATTTCTATTATGCGCCGGCGGAAGTTGCCTGAACCCAAAACCTTGACGACAATTGCGGATTTTCCGGTACTTATTTCTGATAAATTCATGTACGTCTCTTAAAACAGATGCGAATATAATACATTATATAATGCAAACGGGTGGCATTTTTGAGAGTATGCCGTTCTTTCGTGTTAATTTTTTTGCGTGGACGATCTGCCAGCGGGACATCCGTATTAATAATCGGCAAATCTGTCATCCTTCTGTGCCTTGATGGCGATACATTCCATCTCGATGAGCCATTTCGGACGGCAGACAGGTGCGAGTACCATTATCCTGGGACAAGAACCGAATTCGGCTTCCATTATGGCATCGGCGGTTTTATAATCTGCAAGGTCGCGCAGGTAAACGATAATCGAGCAAATATCGCCGGCGGTGCATCCGGCTTCTTCGAGCAACGCATTCACGTTGTCTATCATGCGCAAAGTCTGTTTTTCAATATCGCCTTCGTACATCACTTCGCCCTTGTTGTCGATGGAAGCCGTGCCCGAGATGAAAACTTGCCTGCGGTCGCCGTAATCGACTGCCGTGCCGCGTTCGAAACGGACACCGTATTCGGCCGTATTGTTGAGGTGGTCGGAAGCGTAAAGGAATTTTACCTGTTCGCGGCTGATTCCTTTTACGGCGTATGCGTCCATCATCACGTGGCGCGAAGCGAAGTCTGTGCGTCCGCAGATTCCGGTGCTGGCTATGAAATGGTTGCCCGGAACCAAGCCGAACTTGTCGAATTCGTCGTTACGCCCCTTGACCATTCCGGCGTAATATTCGTCTATGTTATGTATAAAGAACCATGTGCGGATGCAGTTCAGTTCCATGTTGCAATTTTCTTGTTCCAACGATGATGCGTACCGGTCCAGTATGTCACGGGTCTGCCCGTATGAGTCCTTTGCCCCGTTGATGTTTGAAGCTGTCCATAAATGTACATGGTTGCCGCTGTCCGCCGCAAACAGTCCTCCCGGTGTCTTGTGCTGCCTTATGTTCGTTTGCAGATATGCCCATAAGGCGATTTTTGCACCTGTCAGCGGGGGTTGCTCTATTATCGAGACCGCGCAGTCCCCGCAGTCGTCGATTTCCCTCACGGTTTGCGCGAAGTTGGCGGCATCGCTCACGAAGTAACGTTTGAACACGCATCCCGCATCGGGACACAACCGGGCGGTTACTGCCTTGAATGCCGCTACAAGCCTTCCGGCCTGTCGCGAAAAGTTGCATTCGAAGCAGTCTCCGTAAAGCATGACCGAATATTCGTGTACTTTGCCGTCGGTGAAACTTGAAGTATGGATATCCATACCGTCGTATATGTATTGTTTTGTGTTGATTGCCATATTTTGTCTTTTCTATACGGGTTAATATGTATTTAATCGCTTTTTGCTCCTGCAAGGATCCATGCACGTAACAGTTCCGTATCATTGGCTTTCAATGTGGAGAATCGCGAATGGAAGTCGTCAGGGTCGCCCAATTTGCTTGCCATGACGCTCGCCGGGATGTCGAAAGGCTTGATAATCGTGCCGCTGCCGTTTGCAGTGGCATGGTTTACCGTGTTCATATAGCTTACGCCGGCATCCAATACCAGCCCTGCGGACGGATTCGCGCTGCCGTGGCAGGAAGTACAGCTCTGGTCGTACAATTGAGTTTGCAGGCGGTTGTATGCAAGCATGTCCACATTGCCTACATCTACTTCCGCGTCGGCCGTGCCTGTTTCGAATTTCCCGGAGCATATCTCATACATTACGGAATTGCCCTGGTCGGTTATTGCCATGACGAAGTTCGATGCGTTCGACGGCACAAGGCTTACCGATACGGTTGTTTCTCCGTCGCCTATCGAGTTGATGCGGACCGAGCGGTTGCTCTCACCGGCCCCCTCGGGATATGTGAACACCATAAGTTTCCTGTCCCGGTCGGAAGGAACAGTGTTGTTGCCGATGAAAGTGCCTCGTATGTCCAATGTCCTTGTCATTGCCGACGGGTCTTCTGCGGGATAAATGTCCCCGCTGTCGCATGATTGCAATGATACTGCCGCTATCATGCCGCATATTGCCAGCCAAGTCCTGTTCATGGTCGTATTGTTTAGAACGTATATTGCAATTGCACTGTGGCGGAATGTATCGGAATGCCCAAGTCGTCCCCGTCTCGTTCCAACTGGCTGTCATGTCCCCATCGTCCTGTGAATTGGTACATGGCCTGCAATTTCAGGTTTATGCTTGAAAAAAAGTAATTGAATCCTACGGCAGGCAAGTTCAGGAATCCTGCCACGTCTATGCCGTTGCGGTCCCAGAAATCGTACCGGGCGGCGATTTGGCATTTCTTGGTTACGAAATAGCCGGCCTGCACGTATGCCCCCCATGATGTGAAGGAGCCTTCGCGCATCATGCGGCTTGTCCAATCCATGTTGAGTATGTAGGCTTCGGCGGCTATGTACAATCTTTTGTAAATCCAGCTGAATTCCACGCCTGCGCGTATGTCGTTCGAACTTTCGCTGTTGCCTTCGACAAGGTAGTTCGCGGAGATGCCTACGCTCAGCCTGTTGTTGTCCAAGTCTCCCGGATCTCCCTGGTGTCCCGGCATTTCCCCGAACGGAGTATATGCCACCCTTGCGGCATACAGCATCGACGGCAGGCCTTTGTAATCGTCGCTCGTGCCTTTTGTCGCCGTATTGACGGACGAACCCGTGCCGTTGAATACTCCCACTTCGTATTCGAATTTTCCCTTTACGCTTCCATGCAATGTCAATCCGAGGTCGAAACCCGTGTTTATGTGAGGTTGGACGGCATCCAAACTGAGATTGGTGCGCACCGGTTTTGTCATCGAATACGGTAGTTCAGGGAACAAGGTTTGCCCCATGGTGCTTAAATACCCGTGGGTGAACGGTGTCTTGAATTTGCCGGCTTTCAGCCTCAACGATTCAAAGAAAAACACGTCGAACCATGCCTGTTGCAGTATGTCGCCTCCCGTTTTTGCAGCATTTATGGCAATATTGAAAGTAAGCCTGTTGAATGCCTTGCCGCTTATTCCTATTATCGCGTTCGGGATGGAAAATCCGCTGTTGAACACCCTGTCCACTTCGGAAAGGGTCAGTCCCTCGTCATCATAATAATTGAATGTCGCCGCCGTGTGTATGAGGGCGTATGGCTTGAATAAGAAATCTCCGGCCTTGGTCCGTACTCCGAAGCCCGATTTGTCAAGTATCGGAACGACATCGTTGTCCATGTGCGAATCGTCCAAGGAGGAGGCATCGGCAAGCCATACGGTCCGGCCGTTTTTTCCGATGCTGTCCGGGATTCCGCTAGTCTGTGCCATACTGTCCGCCTTTGCCTGCTGCACGGATATTTCCTGCAACACTTCCGCCTTTATCTGTTCTTTGAGTTCTGCAAATTGTTCAGGTGTAAGTTCAACCGCGCTGGTTGCCAGCGGGATAAAAATCAATGATAATGTAAATAACAAATATTTCATTGTCCGTAATTTTGTTTTGCCTTTGTTCGCAAGTGTATTGTTAAAGACTTTGTAGGAATTTTATCAGGGCATCCCTGTCGCTTTTTTCCATGTTCTTGAAAAGTTCGCGGCTGACCGCGCCTTCTCCTCCATGCCACATTATGGCTTCGACGAGGTTGCGGGCGCGCCCGTCATGCAGGAAATAGCTGTGTCCGTTGACAACTTCCTGCAAACCTATGCCCCACAACGGCGTTGTCCTCCATTCGTAGCCGGCGGCAAGCCCCGATGCGTAGTTGTCGTCTAATTCCGGCCCCATGTCGTGCAATAGATAGTCGCTGTACGGATGTATTGTCTCGCCGTTTAGCCAAGGCAGCTCCGTCCCGTTTATCAAAACCGTCTTGCCCTCTTTGGTATGCAGGGTGGGGGTGTGGCACAAATGGCATTTGGCGGCCTCGAAAAGTTTCTCCCCCCGCTTGACTTCCTCGTTGTCCACGTTCCGGCGTGCAGGAACTCCGAGGCAGTGCATGTACAAGTCCACGTCTTCCATGTCGCGGGTACTCACCTGTATTCCGTGGTTGCCGTGCGGGAACACCTGGTCGTATTGCGATTGCCCCTGGCTTACTTCTTCCGGGTAACGGTCGTTGGTAACTCCCAGGTCGGAAGAAAATCCCAATTCTATGGTGAGATCCTGATGTTGCGCCTTTCGCCCCGAAACGCCTATGCCGTTCACGCCGCGTTCGGTTACCCAGTTCAAACGTCCGCTGATACCGTATTCCGGATAGTTGTTTTGTGCGGCCAACCGTTGCAATTGGTTGGGATCGAGGCTCATCATTTGTCCCATGCCCACATGCCGCAATGGCACGCGCACGGTAACTACCAAATCTTCGGGAGCGAGAGAATCGGCGTACCATTCCGTTATTGTGAAATGCGGTGTCGCCAATTCGTAAGGTTCTCCGTCGGGGAATGTGAATTGCTCGTATGTCCATTCCACTTTCAATTTCCCTTCAGGTTCAACTCCGTAAATTGAAGATTGGTCGTGAAGTACCCGCCCGTAATTGCGTAAGAATCCTCCGTCTTTGCGTGTGATGTATATCAGGCAAGATGAAAAACCGGCAGAACCGCTTCCGGACTCTGTCCACAGGGTCGAGGCCGTCGCTCCTGCGTTGTTGTGGCAGCTGCCGCAGGAAAATCCAGCGTAAACCGGACCGAGACCGCCCATGTTGCTCGCGTCCATGTCGGGAATGCGTCGGTCGTCATATAGCAAGTCGCCGCTCACGAAGCGCGAATACAAATCGCCAGTTACCCAACTTGCCTCGGTATCGTATGCCGACATCGAAGAAATGAACACGGTGGATTTGCCAGCCGACAACTCTTCGTATGCGGCCACTTTGCCCGTCGCGGTATTGATTATGTAGTCCGCTTCCGGTTCCTGGTAGCATGAACAAAGTCCCGACAACGCCAAAAGGCAGAGGACTTTTGACAGTCCTCCACCTCTTGTGAAGAATGAAGTATTACCAATGGGTTTCATCATAGTGGTTAGTGTTAAGTGATTAGTGCTTAGAGGACAGTGATTGGTGCAGACTAACCACTGTCAACTAATCACGAACCACTTTTAATATGAACCTGTATTTTCTATCGTAACATACCCGTCTTTTGCAAACAGGTCGGTTATCACACGCGGTGCGCCGTCCTTGAAAGAAAGATATTCCAAGGTATGGAAGCCGATAGTGTTCGAGCCGAACGAGCTTCCGTCCTCGTTTGCCCAGTCCAAATTGCTTGACATGATGGCATTGATATTCAATTGGCTTAAAGGCCATGAATCCAAATGGGGATCGATTTGGTAATTGGCTACCGGTCCGTAGAGGAAGGCCTCGCTCAATTCCCACGGAACGCGGGTCGTTTTCCATTGAGAGCAAACGGCGTTCAAGTTCTCCTGTGTCGGGTTTTCGGAGTATGCAGTAACCAAATCCTTCAACTTTCCGGCTTCGTCATACAAATCTTTGTATATGTCTATAACCGTGTGTTGCACATAATGGTCGATTATCTCTTGCGCCCCGCTTTCGTCATCGGGGACGAATTGTTTCATTTCGTCCATGGCGGCCGACAGGCTCTGAATGGTAGTCCTAACTTCGTCTATCGCGGGAGTGGATGCGCCGTTGGCTTTACGCAAGACTATGTCGCGGAAAGGCTCTGTGAACGAGCTGAGTTGTTCGCGGGCTTGCGCTATCAGGTTTTTCACATTGTCCGCATTGGCTTTTCCGGCTTCGCTTTTTGATGCCACCAATGAACAGATGGAGAGTTTTTCGTCGCGCATGTCTTCCGGTCCTCCCAAGAGCGAGTTTTCAATACTGATGATATTGTCTTCGTAATCGGTAAACGAGTTGAAGCTATACCACGATTCCACGCCGTAGACATCGCCGGCATCGTATGGTTCGCCGATTTTGGCATCGGCTACTTCGGTCGCAATGTCTATACAGCCTTGAATGATCTGGTTGATTACGTTTTTCTGGCTTCCGTAGATTGTCGCTCCGCTCTCAGGTTGTTCCAAATACACCCTGTAACCGGAGGCTATTATGCCCGGGCAGCATTCTTCTTCGTTCAAACGGGTCTGTTCTTCTCCTGTAAGATTGTTCGTGCCTTGCCAATAGGCATACACCCTGAAAGCATCCTGCTCCAATACTTCGGAAACGATACGCACGTAGTTCAGATAATTTTCCTCGGGGTAATCGGTAGTCTGTCCTGTCGGATCCGTACCGTTAGAGCCTTTGGGTTCACATGAAACCATTGCCGAAGCAATGAGCAAAGCGGATAACACCGCCAACAATTTTGATTTTGAATAAAGTTTTTTCATTTGATTATGAATTAATATTGTTTTTTTACTAACCACTAACTACTAATCACTTGGATATGAACCAGCCTACGAAAGCCACGCCTAACGAAACCGTCTGTTCGGGGCGGTAGTTGCCCCAGTCTACCATGCGGTAAGTGTAATCAGCCTTTACCACCAAGTTCGGTAGCGGCCGGTAGTTGATGCCTGCCGTCAGCAGGCTGATGTTGTAACGGGGATCCGCTGCTGTTCCGGCAGGCGGGTTCAGCATGGAATTGTAGTGTTCGTAGCGAAGGAACGGGATTATCGACCATTTTTGTCCACATGCCCCGGCAATGTCGTAGCCTGCTTCGACAAAATAACTGATTGCGTTGCTTGCCACCGGCGTGCCTTCATATCCCAATACGCTGTTGGGGCGCAAGCGGTTGATTTTGTCGGCATCCTGTACCCATCCGTACAGGAAATTAGCACGGACGGTAACATTGTATGCCATATATTGCAAGTCTGCCGACGCAATGCCGACCGCTCCGTTTATATCGTAACCGTGGGTCGTGTTCGTGTTGGCCGTATTGTCTGCGGTACGCGGCCCGTAATACCCCGACGCGCCGATTCTTAATCCGAACGGGGTAGAATATTCCAACCGTGCGGCGATTGCGGGATTCGTGAAGTGCGTCAGCTCGAATTTTTTCTGTGAACCGTCCTGTATCCAGTTCGATGAGCTGAATGCGTATGGATCAAGGCCGCTGACCAACATCAACTCGTAGCCTATCACGTGTTTGTTGATTTCCGCACTGCCTAGGAAAGAAATTCCCGTTTCGTGCCATGTGCACGGAATAAGGGTACTTTCTCCTTCGGGACGTGTCGTGCCGAAGAAGTTGATCGGCTCGTGGTGCGCGTTGGTTATGCCTACCGGAACAATGATATGTCCCATGCGCAGGCGTGCATATCTGTTGAATGTCTTGGTAATGTGGAACTGTTCCAAAGCGACTTCCCCGCCTTTCTCGAATTCGTATTCGTATTCTATGCCTTCGCCGTATTCCGCTTCGACACCTGCTCCCGTACCCCCGTATTCGAACTCGATTTCAGCTCCCAGCTCCCAGCCTTTGCCGAACTTGTAATCGAAAGCCAGCACGAATCTCGGCATCGAAACTTCTGCTCTCGGATTATAGGCTGCTCCTTTGCCTGAACCGCTCAAACGGTTAGGCGAGTAATCCATGTATTGGAACAACAACTCGCCGTAACCGCCGAAACGGAATTTTTCGAAAGGTTCATCCTCCGCCGAGGAATAAAAATTTTGAGTTTTCTTCGTTTTTGCCGAATCTTTGTCCGAGGGCAATACCGTCGCTCCCGTGTAGGCATCAGGCGTTTCCATTTCTTTTTGTTCCAAACGCTCGATGCGACTGAGCAGGGCGTCATATTGTTCTTGGCTTATGACAACGACAGGATCCCTCGATTCGTTTGCCGTTTGTATGCTGTCCGTATTAATAATATATGTGTAGCTTTCATTCCGTAAGCTTTGGGCTTGCAGCATACTTAGCGAAGAAGCGACCGAAAGCACAGCAGTTAAAATTGTCTTATTTTTTATCATTTTACAGCGTTTGTTTTTGACACTGCAAAATTATTCCGGCCGCCAAGGGCCGGCAATCGTCATTTGTTATGATTATGGTGGAGGGTGGATGGTGATTAGTGATTAGTGAATCGTGATTAGCGGGTTCCTGCCAGCGGTAGAAGCGGTTAAAATTGGCAAGGGCGAAATCCGCACGGTGTAAATATTATATAAACCGTTGCAGGCACGTCCGCTCAATCTTCTTTCTCTTAGATTGTAACATAGACAGAGAGGTTGATTTAGTAATACTTCGATTCACCAAATCTATTTGTCTATTCTTATCTACCTCCTTTTTACTCTCAGTCGCAATTTTTGTTTGTAAATCTGCAATTTCTTTCTCTATGCGATTTACAATGTTTTGATAATATAAAGAATTCATTGAAGAACACTAGTTTTATTTATAAAATAATAAGCTAATGTACATTAATTTTCAATAATCAACTCCCATTAATCGTAATCACTGTGTCAAGAAAACTCGCCAATTCCCTTCCTTTTCTCCACGTTCAACATACTTCTTAGAAATCAGTTGGTCCAACAGTTTCTGAATAGCTGCGATGCTGATGCCCGTGATTTCTTTCATATCAGCCAAAGTAAGTGTTGGTTCGGTTCGCATAGCATTCAGAATCTTTGTATAATTAGGGGTTCGGAATGCAATGCGTTCCCCATCATACCACCACACATTTTCATTCTTTTCGCATACAAACAATACATCGTTATAAACCTCTGTTGCAACCAAATCATTGAAATATTTCAAGAACGGACGGATATTCTTAATCTCTGCATGAGCACCATCACTAGGGACAGGACCTACTTCGAGGTCAGCTTGATGCAGAGCCTCCAGATATTCACTCTTTTTGCGACTGCGAACAACGACCATCGGATAATTATGGCGAGTTAGGATAAAGTTTACCATCAGTCGGGCTATTCGCCCATTCCCATCCTCAAAGGGGTGA
The DNA here is from genome assembly GCA_017694565.1 of Candidatus Enterocola intestinipullorum. GTDB lineage: Bacteria > Bacteroidota > Bacteroidia > Bacteroidales > Paludibacteraceae > Enterocola > Enterocola intestinipullorum. Next base: position 12,414 of record JADIMR010000073.1, read on the forward strand.
ATGCGTATATAGCGGTAATGGAATAATGCCGCCAACTCCACAGGAGAGAGTTTTCCTTCTTGCTCTGCCTTGTTATACCAATCCACCAAGTCAGCCATTAGGCTGGGAGTCTCTTCCGGCGAAGCATACTCAAACCTATCACCGTATCGTGTAATGACACTATTAGGTCTTGTCTTATACTGACCGGCGTGTATTACATAACTTGTCTGCACGCCACCAGGGAGATTACGATATACTGTATAATCTTCACGAAGTAGCGTCTTATGTAAAGTTCTGATAAAATTCTGAGTCAAAGGAGTTTCTTTCACTCTCGCTTCCTCAGTCATCATACGAAGACCAACATTGCTTGCTGCCATCTCTTGCACATCACGTACATCAGCCTCACCAATCACTTTACCAAAGAGCAACAAAATTTCTGTTTGACCATAGGTCAGTGTATTACCCTCAATGTGGTTACTGTTATAGTTAAAGTCCACTGTAAAACGACGACTAAGTCTTTCTCTATCCTTATCGGATAATGGTTGTAACTCCTGCCACGCAATCAATGCTTTCTTGATATTTAGGTATTTCATATGCCTGAACATTTATTATCAGCAATGCGAATGTACAAAAAAGTTTTTAATATGGTTGTACAGATACAACCTTTTCATAGCTTTTGGGATAGTATATTGGAAGTCAGATTGGAGAGTTATCGTTTCAAAAGCAAAGAATTACTCAAAACTGAATAAAATTATGGCTCTGATTCCACCTTCAATTTAAATTTTGTTTTTTATTTTGAAATACGGATTTATGACGTATCTTTGCAAACCGTTGTCGCAGAATAATAACGAATAAAAATAAATGATATGACTAAGGCTGAAATTGTAAATCAAATTGCATCCAAAACCGGAGTTGACAAAGTTGTCGTTGCTCAAGTAGTCGAGGCTTTCATGGACGAGGTCAAGGATTCTCTCATAGAGCAGAAAAACGTTTATTTGCGCGGTTTCGGTAGCTTCATAGTTAAGAAACGTGCGGAGAAAGTCGCAAGAAACATTTCGAAAAACGTTACGATTACCATTCCTGCCCATGTCATCCCGTCGTTCAAGCCGGCCAAGACATTTGTCGAAGCCGTAAAGGACGGCAGTTCCAAATAAGGATTTTAGTTAATAACAGAGTTTAAATCATAGTATTATGCCGAGCGGAAAGAAACGTAAGAGACATAAGATGTCTACTCACAAACGTAAGAAAAGACTGAGAAAAAATCGTCATAAGAAGAAATAAGGCTATCGGCGATAATTTCTTAATCGAAACAAGAAAGAACAAACTCTATGACGGTGTTTGTTCTTTTCTGTATTGTAACACATGGAAAGCAGGTTAGTTTTAGACGTACAAAAGGATTTAGTCAATATAGCGCTACTGGAAGACGGACGACTTGTGGAACTCAACAAGGAGAGCAGGGAAGAGGGCTTCACGGTAGGCAATATTTATTTGGCGAGAGTGAAGAAACTCTTGCCCGGGCTCAATGCGGCGTTTATAGACGTAGGCTACAAACGCGAAGGTTTTTTGCACTGCCTCGATCTCGGACCGACTTTCCCGACCATTGCGGCCTATACGAAAATAGCATTGGACAACCGCCGCCGTCCCTTGATGATGAACAAAATCAGCTACAAGGGCGAATTGCCCAAACAGGCGGTGATAAACGACGTTCTTGTCCAAGGCATGGAAATACTTGTGCAAGTCGCAAAAGAACCTATTTCCACAAAAGGTCCGCGCCTGACTGCCGAAATATCCCTTGCGGGTCGTTTTTTGGTGTTGCTGCCTTTCCATACCAAGGTTTCAATATCCCATAAAATCAAATCTTCTTCCGAAAAAAACCGATTGCGCAAATTGGTACAGGCGGCGAAACCCGCCAATTACGGCGTAATAATCAGGACGGTCGCGGAAGGCCGCAAAAAGGAAGAAATCGAAAACGAACTTGCCGTATTGGTGGCTCGTTGGGAGGCAGGATTGGACAAGCTCCGGAAAGTAAAGAAAACCCCGGAATTGATAATCGAGGAAATATCACGGGCGGAAACCATACTCCGCGACCATCTGAATTCCAACTATCAAAGCATCCATATAAACGACCAGTCCGTTTACGAGGACATCAAATCGTACCTCACCCTGATCGAACCGGAAAAAAGTTCGATGGTCAAGTATTATGACGAGCCTGTCCCGATTTTCGACACGTTCAACATAACGAGGCAGATAAAAGCCTTGTTCGGACGTATCGTTACTTTGCGGAAAGGCGCGTATTTGGTCGTGGAACACACCGAGGCGTTGCATGTGATAGATGTGAACAGCGGCATACGCTCCAAGGGCATGGCGCAGGAAGAGAATGCCTGCGAGGTGAACATGATGGCCGTGGACGAGGTCGCACGGCAATTGCGCTTGCGCGACATGGGTGGAATAGTGATAATCGACCTGATCGACATGCAAAAGTCCGAAAACAAAAAAGCGGTATATGAACGTATGCGGGCAAATCTGGAAAACGATTCTGCCGAACATTGCGTACTGCCGTTGAGCAAATTCGGGTTGATGGAGATTACACGTAAAAGGGTGCGCCCCGAAACTTTCGTAGACACGCAGGAGCAGTGCCCGACATGTTTAGGAACGGGAAAAATACGGCCGTCGATAATATTTACCGATTTTTTGGAACGCAAGGTGGAGTTCGTACGCAGGCATTTGCATTACACGAAAACGATACGCCTGTATGTGCATCCGTTCGTGTATGCTTACTTGAAACAAGGCCTCTTTAATGAAAGCCTGCGCTGGAAATTCAGGTACGGTTTTTCCTTGAAACTTTATCCTGACCAAAGTCTGGCGTTTTTGCAGTATCGTTTTATTGACAAGGATGGCAACGAGATAAATTTGTCTGACAAAACGGAAATGGTTTTATGATGGAGACAGGGAACAGATATGGGAAGGTTTTGGAGTGGTTCACCTGCAACATGCCGGAACCACGGTCGGAATTGGATTTCCAGAACCCTTTCCAACTGTTGGTCGCTGTGATGTTGTCGGCGCAATGCACGGACAAACGTGTGAATGCCGTTACTCCGGCCTTGTTCGAGGCTTTTCCCGATGCCAAGTCAATGGCTTCGGCGAGCGAGGAAGCGATATTGCATTTTATCAAATCGGTGTCATATCCCAATTCCAAGGCGGCGCACCTTAAACAGATGGCCGGAATGTTGCAGGAGCGTTTCGCGGGCGAAGTGCCTGCGAGTATGGCGGACTTGCAAAGTCTGCCCGGAGTGGGGCGCAAGACGGCGAATGTCGTAATGGCGGTCGCTTTCCACGAGCCCGCGATGCCGGTGGATACCCATGTGTTCCGCGTATCCCACCGTTTGGGTTTGGTCTCCGACAAGGACAATACTCCCGAGAAAACGGAAAAGACGCTTGTCGCCAACATACCGCGTGCCATGTTGGCAGATGCCCACCATTACCTGTTGTTGCACGGGCGTTATGTCTGCACGGCCCGTAACCCTAAATGCGGAGAATGCGGATTGTCGCATTTGTGTTCATTCCACGGCAGCGGCAAGTGATAAATAAAAATGATTGCATTATATTTGCAAGACAAACAGAAAACAGGAAAAATTTTTTATAGAAACAATATGGTTAAGATTAAATTTCCGGACGGAAGCGTAAAAGAATACGAGTCCGGCGTTACGGGTTTGCAGATTGCTGAAAGCATCAGCCCGCGTTTGGCACAGGAGGTGTTGGCTGTCGGAGTGAACGGCAGCGTAACCGAACTTAACCGTCCGATTACGGAAGACAGCGAAATAAAACTTTATAAGTGGGAAGATGCCGAAGGAAAACACGCTTTCTGGCACACCTCCGCCCACCTTATGGCGGAAGCGTTGCAGGAACTTTATCCCGGCATACAGTTCGGCATAGGTCCGGCAATAGAGAACGGATTTTATTATGACGTGGATCCCGGCGACGGGGTAGTCATAAAAGAGAGCGATTTTCCCGCAATCGAGGCGAAGGTCGCCGAAATCGTCGCAAGAAAGGAGAATGTCGTGCGCGAGGAGATTTCCAAGAAGGACGCTCTTGAATTTTTCGCTTCCAAACACGAGAACTATAAATTGGAATTGATAAACGATTTGCAAGACGGTACCATAACCATTTACCGCCAAGGCAATTTTACCGATTTGTGCAAAGGCCCGCATATTTGCAATACCGGATTAATCAAGGCATTCAAGTTGTTGAGCGTAGCCGGGGCTTATTGGCGCGGTGATGAAAAACGCAAACAGCTGACCCGCCTTTACGCGATTTCCTTCCCCAAGAAGAAAATGCTTGACGAGTATCTTGAAATGCTTGAAGAAGCAAAAAAACGCGACCACCGCAAGATAGGCAAGGAACTGGAACTGTTCATGTTCAGTGATACGGTGGGCAAAGGCCTGCCTATTTGGTTGCCCAAAGGAACAGCATTGCGCCTGCGTTTGGAGGATTTTCTCAAACGCATACAGAAACAGTTCGGCTACCAGCAAGTGATGACCCCGCATATCGGACAAAAGCAATTGTATGTAACTTCCGGCCACTATGCCAAGTACGGAAAGGATTCGTTCCAGCCGATACATACCCCGGAAGAGGGCGAAGAATATTTGCTCAAACCGATGAATTGCCCCCATCACTGCGAGATTTACAAATTCAAACCCAGATCGTACAAGGACCTGCCTTTGCGTTTCGCGGAGTTCGGTACGGTTTACCGCTATGAACAAAGCGGGGAATTGCACGGGCTTACGAGGGTGCGCAGTTTCACCCAGGACGATGCGCACATCTTCTGCCGTCCCGACCAGCTGAAAGAGGAATTCCTGAAAGTGATGGATATAATATTCATCATTTTCAATGCCTTGGATTTCAAGAATTTTGAAGCGCAAATTTCTTTGCGGGATCCTAATGACAAAGAAAAATACATCGGGTACGACGATGTGTGGGAAAAAGCCGAGGCTGCCATAGTCGAGGCTTGTCAGGCCAAAGGCTTGAACGCGAGAGTGGAATTGGGCGAGGCGGCGTTTTACGGGCCGAAACTGGATTTCATGGTAAAGGATGCCATCGGCCGCCGTTGGCAGTTGGGGACGATACAAGTGGACTACAATCTTCCCGAAAGGTTCCAGTTGGAATATGTGGGTGAGGACAACCAAAAACATCGTCCCGTAATGATCCACCGTGCGCCTTTCGGTTCAATGGAACGTTTCGTCGCGGTATTGATCGAGCATACGGGAGGCAAATTCCCCTTGTGGCTTACACCGACCCAGGCAGTCGTGTTGCCTATCAGCGAGAAATTCAACGATTATGCACGTGAGGTTGTCGAAAAATTGCAGGCAATGGACGTGCGCGTCGAGCTTGACGACCGCAACGAAAAAATCGGCCGCAAAATCCGTGACAACGAGCTTAAACGTATTCCGTACATGCTCGTTGTGGGAGAAAAGGAAATGGCGGACGGTCATGTTTCGGTACGTAAGCAAGGAGACGGAGACAAGGGTTCAATGTCCGTGGACGATTTCGCGAAACTCGTTAACGATGAGGTTTTGGCACAAACCAAGGATTTTATTTGAAATAGTATATCACAGAGAAAAAAGCGGTCCGTATCACGGGCCGCTTTTTTTAGTGTTTAGTGGTTAGTGTTTAGTGTTTAGTGTTTAGTGGATAGTGACACCTCTTAGTGTTCGCACCATGTTCAGGGTGAAGGACGGGCGTGCTGCGCACGCCCCCTCTGGGGGCAGAAGAAAAAGCCGGCACGGCTTTTTCTTCGGGGGATTAATCAAATGGGAAAATATGCCTATTGCAGGTTGGTACCCCTGAGGGGTGGAAGCGGCTCCGCTGCTTCCGGGGGTCATAAAAGGATTTCGTGTATTAATGTTTTAGAAAACAGAGTTTTCTAAAACATTAATACACAATAAATTCGGAGAAGTCTTGCATATCTAAGAAAAATTTTTTATATCTTTGCAGTTGTGTTCTTCGGACACTCTCTCTAAAATTTGTTTGACAGGTCTGATGAAGGTATTGTATATCGCACAGGAAATCTATCCGTACTTGCCCGAATCCGAGATTTCCAAAATTTGCAGGGAATTACCGCAAGCTACTCAGGAAGCCGGTAGGGAAATACGTACGTTCATGCCACGTTACGGTTGCGTGAATGAACGCCGTAACCAACTGCACGAGGTGATAAGGCTTTCGGGTATGAATCTTATCATAGACGACACCGACCATCAGCTGATTATCAAAGTCGCGTCTTTGCAGGCTGCGCGTATGCAGGTATATTTCATTGACAATGACGAGTATTTTCACCGTAAGGCCGTAGTCGCCGACTCGGAAGGCAATGAGTTCTCCGATAACGACGACCGTGCGATTTTCTTTGCCCGCGGTGTTCTTGAAACGGTGCGTAAACTCCGCTGGAAGCCGGATATAATCCATTGTCATGGATGGATGTCTGCCGTTGTCCCGGTCTTTGTGAAACATGCCTACAACGAGGATCCGTTCTTTTCCGAATCGAAGATAATCTATTCTTTGTACGATAACGCATACAATGTGCCGTTCCATGCACATTTCGCCGACAAGATATTAATGGACGGCATGGAAAAGTCTTCCGTGGCGGAAGTGTCGGAAAACGGTTCATTTGAAAACTTGAACAAATTGGCCATTGCCAATTCCGACGGTGTGGTGCAAGGCAGCCCGGACATATTGCCCGAACTTGTGGAATATACTAAAAAAACGAAAAAACTTTTTCTTCCTTACCAGACTGCCGAAAATTACGTACTTTCGTGCAATCAATTTTACGATGAAGTACTAAAAGGTTGAACCGGGCAAAATCGATGAAATCCAAATTATTTTGTTTGCTTTTGTTGTCTGTCCTTTTGGCCTCGTGCGAGGAGAACAAGGAAATAGGCATGTCAGTCCTTCCGGATGAAGACCGCTTGGCCATTGTCAGCGATTCTTTCCATATAAATGTTTACAGTGAAGAGATAGGCGATGTGTACAGCGAAACTACCAAGCCTGTACTCGGGTCTTACGAGGACGAGTTGTTCGGTTCGTTTTCCGTCGACTTCCTTTCGGATTTCCGTTATGTCAGGGATTTCGTGTTCCCCGAGGGAACGGTTTCTGATTCGTTGTATTTGGTAATGTATTACCGTTCTTTCATGGGAGATTCTTCCGCCGTGCAGGAAGCCACGGCATATTTGATAGACGGGCAGAGCCTTGAATTTTCCCGCGATTATACCATCCGTACCGATATTTCCGGGATATGTTCCATGAATGAAGTTTTGGGCAAGACCGCCTACGTGGCATACGACCGTACAGTTTCGGACAGTATCAGGGGGTTGGCCGATTATTGCGACAAGGTGATGATCAAATTGCCCTCGGATATTGCCGCAGGGATAGTCGCCGACCCGTCGTTGATGGAAAGCCAGGATAATTTCAACAATTTTTTCAAAGGCGTATATGTAAGGAATACGTACGGTTCGCAAACCATATTGGATATTGATTCTGTGAACTTGGAATTGTATTACCGTTATCCGCCCGACATCGAAAAACCCGATTCACTGTTGTACGGAAGATTGATATTGCCCGCCAATCTTGAATCCACCACTTTCGTCCATGTAGCCGAACGTACCAATCCCCAGATAGCCGCGTTGCCGGACACTTTGGTTTCCTTGTCGTCGCCCGGAGGCTCCGTATTGAAGTTCCGTCTTCCTTGGGAACGTATTTACGACCGCATTTACGGCAGCGGTAGTGCAAGCGGAATAAATATAAACCACGTATCGGTCATCATGAATGCCAAGGATTTCGATTATGGCGGGGCGTTGGAACCACCTTCGTTCATAATAATGATGAGGGAGGAGGATGTCGATGCTTTCTTTACTCAAAGTCTGTATCCCGCGCCCGGCATCAATACGTATTTGGGCATGTTCAACAGCAGCGACAGTACGTACATATTCGCGAACATGGCCGACTTTTTGCAGAAAAACTTGGACGGAGGGCCGGCTTCTTTTGATAACGTGGGCGACATAGTCGTCATGCCTGTCGGTGGCACTACGAATGTTTCAGGTACCGATGCCTCCATTTACAACAGCATGTTGCCGTCAGGAGCCGTGTTCGGCAGCGGCAAATCCAAGTCGTCGCCGTTCAGGATGGTAGTAACCTACACTGATTTGTAACTTTGCGCAGGGCGTATTTTTGGCAAGTTCGTTTTGCATTGCACGGCGCATTCATTATCTTTGTAGGGCGTTAAGCAGAAAACAATAAAAGCAACCCTAAATATTTTATAATTATGGTATCTTACAAAGAACTCGGCTTGGTGAACACTCGTGAGATGTTCAAGGGAGCCATCAAAGGCGGTTATGCTATTCCCGCTTTCAACTTTAACAACATGGAGCAGATGCAGGCCATCGTTTCTGCTTGTGCGGAAACCAAATCGCCCGTAATTCTCCAAGTTTCGAGCGGTGCGCGCAAATATGCCAACCAGACCCTGCTTCGTTACATGGCGCAAGGTGCAGTGGAATATGCAAAGGAATTAGGCTGGGAAAATCCCCAAATATGCCTCCACTTGGACCATGGCAATTCGTTCGAGCTTTGCAAAAGCTGCGTGGACATGGGATTCTCTTCCGTTATGATTGACGGATCGGCGCTTCCCTACGAAGAGAACATAGCTTTGACAAAGAAAGTTGTTGAATATGCACATCAGTTCGATGTTTGCGTTGAAGGCGAACTCGGCGTTTTGGCTGGCGTTGAAGACGAAGTCGCTGCTGAAAAGAGCCATTACACCCAACCTTCCGAAGTTATCGATTTCGTTAGCCGTACAGGTGTGGACTCCCTCGCCATTTCAATAGGTACTTCCCACGGAGCGAACAAGTTCACTCCCGAGCAATGCACCCGCGATGCGAACGGCATATTGATTCCGCCTCCCTTGCGTTTCGACATTCTTAAAGAAATCGAGGAAAAACTTCCCGGATTCCCCATCGTGTTGCACGGAAGCTCTTCCGTTCCCCAGGAATACGTGAAAATCATCAACGAACACGGCGGCAAATTGAAAGACGCTGTCGGTATTCCCGAAGAACAGCTTCGTCAAGCTTCTAAATCCGCTGTTTGCAAAATCAATATCGACTCTGACGGCCGTTTGGCAATGACTGCCGCTATCCGCCAGTTCTTTGACGAACAGCCCGACAAGTTCGACCCGCGTCAATATCTCGGACCGGCTCGCGAGGAGTTGAAGAAACTTTACATGCACAAAGTAACAGATGTGCTCGGCAGTGCCGGAAAAGCATAATCTGCTATTCTAAGTACTTGAAAATGCGCGCCTTTTAAGGCGTGCATTTTTTTTACCCGTTTGCAACTTTGTTGCAGCATCCGCAATTTAAATTTGCGTTGTAATAAAAAATATCCGAAAGACATGGAATCGCATAATCATCATGAACATCTGCATCAGATAAAGCAGTTGGATGCTGTCTTTATCGTTTCAATAGCCTTGAATCTTGTCTTCGTGTTGGTAGAGGCCGGGGTCGGATTGGTCGAAAATTCCATAGGCCTGCTTTCCGATGCGGGACATAACCTCGGTGATGTTTTCAGCCTTTTGTTGGCCTTGTTCGCTTTCAAACTGGCGAAAATCCATGCAAAGGGAAGATTCACTTACGGATATAAAAAAAGCACGGTGCTGATTTCGTTGTTGAATGCGATAATCCTGCTTGTCGCAGTGGGTGCGATAATAATAGAATCGGCGTATAAATTGCGCGATCCGGAACCGGTAAACGGCGTGGCGGTAACGTGGACGGCTGCCGTCGGTATAGTGGTGAACGGCCTTACGGCATGGATGTTGCATCGCGGGCAGAAAGACGACCTGAACGTGAGGGGTGCTTTCCTGCACATGGCGGCGGATACGTTGGTTTCAGTCGGGGTTGTCGTTTCAGGCATAATCATCACCTATACGGGTTTTGTGTTGATTGACCCGATAATAGGTTTGGCGATAGCAGTCGTTATCCTGTTTTCTACATGCAAATTGCTGTTCCAAAGCCTAAGGCTCTCGCTTGATGCCGCTCCTGACAACATAAACGTGGAGGAGGTCAAGAAACGCTTGTCCGCAGTGCCGGGAGTTGAAAGCGTGCACCATATCCATATCTGGGCCATAAGCACTTCCGAAAATGCCATGACCGTCCATGTGGTATTGGACGAAGGAGCGGACCAATGTTCGGTAAAACGGGATATAAGACATTTGTCGGAACATGAACATATTTCACATGTTACGATAGAAACGGAAGCGCACGGATGCGATTGCGAAGATAAAGAGTGCTGCCAATCCTGAAATTTTTCCTACCTTCGCGATTTGAAAATTCAAAACGAAAACATTCGCGAATACATGAAAAGGACTTTGATATATTTGGCGGCGTTGTCGTCCGCATTTATAATCGGGGCATGCACCAAGGAAAAAGACGGCGAAGACAGCCAAGAGGAGATTGAGGAGACAGTCATCGAACCTGTAACGGAATACGGTATACAGGTGGATTCTTTCACGGTCGATGAAGGAGTGATAAAAAACGGACAGGTTTTGTCGACGGTGTTCATCAACTACGGGGTAAGCCCTGCTACCGCATACGGCCTGAACCTGTTGTCGGACTCCGTATTTGATGCGCGGAGAGTGAAGGCCGGAAAATCTTATACCGCTTATTTGAGCAAGGATTCCGTTCCCCGCTTGCAGTATTTCGTTTATCACAATTCCCTTGCCAACCATATCGTGTTCGATTTGCGGGACTCCCTTGTAGCCAGCCGTTTCGACAAACCGGTAAGAGCAGAACAAAGGTATGCGCATGCCCAGATAGAATCTTCCTTGTGGAATGCGATTGCCGACAACAATCTTGATTTCGGGCTTGCCAACGAACTTTCCGACATTTATGCGTGGACGGTAGACTTTTTCGGGATTCAGCCGGGCGACGGCTTCAAAGTGTTGTATGATGAATTGTTCGTGGACAGCACGGCCGTGGGGGTTGGCAAGGTATATGCCGCAATATTCACCCATAATGGCAAGGATTTTTATGCAATCAATTTCGAGGACGGGGAAACCCACGGGTTCTGGGACTTGGAAGGCAACAGTTTGCGCAAATCGTTTTTGAAAGCCCCGTTGAAATTCAAGCGTATATCTTCAAAATTCACATACGCCCGCCGGCATCCGATATACAAAACAGTCCGTCCGCATACCGGGGTTGATTATGCCGCTCCCATGGGGACTCCCGTAGTGGCTTTGGGCGACGGCAAGGTAATAGAACGCCGCTACAAAGGCGGTGGTGGCAATACGGTGAGAATCAAGCACAACAGCGTTTATACCACTGCGTACCTGCATCTTTCCAAATATGCCAAAGGCCTGAAAGTGGGTGACATGGTAAAGCAAGGCGAAGTAATAGGCTATGTCGGTTCTACCGGTGCTTCAACCGGACCGCACCTCGATTTCAGGGTTTGGAAAAACGGTACTCCGATTAATCCGCTTACAATGGAATCTCCATCGGTCGCGCCTGTGCCCGACAGCCTCAAACCGCGTTTCGAGGCTTACCGCGACAGTATTCTTGCTGTGTTGGAAGACTTCGAGCCGCAACAAGTTTCGCAGCCTGACAGCTTGGCGTCCGGACAGGCAAACAGTGAAGTGTATAGGTAATAAGTTCGAGATACTTGCAAGAAGTCCCCGCGCTATGCGCGGGGACTTCTTATTCTCAATTCACGTAAAATACTTGCGGCGGACGATTGACAACAGTACTGTCTTTTTTAACTTTCTTTCCGGATAGCTTTTCCGCTTGTCTTTTTGCCTTGCGTTCGGCAACATATAATTCGTGCCTGCGTTTGCGGTCTTCGCGCAAGGCTTTGCGTGCAGCTTTTCTTTTGGCGGCTTCCTGCTTTTCCAAAGCTTTTTCGGCTTTGGCGGCAGCTTTTTCCTCGTCTGTTTTCTTGCGGAATACTTCCTTGTAATATTTGAACAGGTTGTTCCAAGTGTCGAAGTCTTCCCTGTACATGATACCCAGACCTTGCGTGTATAATGAGTTATAGTACAAGCGGTCGTTTGTCTGGTTGTATGCTTTCAACCTCAAACGTCCCGAACGGTTCAATTTGTATTCTATGTTGAAATCGCCGATGAAGTCCTCGGAACCGTATTGGTTGCGGTAACCGACGTTGCCGTCTATAAGCAGGCGGTTGTTAAAGAAGTTGGTCGATATGTTGACGTCGAATTGCCGGTTGATCGATGCGTCTTGTTCGTCCTCCCTGTAATTTATGCCGATATTGACGTTCTGGCTTATTTGCGACATCCAATAATTCAATTGGCTCGAAATAGTGGCGGTCGCCAATGACAGAGCCCATGCGTTGGCGGCGTTCGTACCGTTGTTCTGTGCAAGTTGCGGGTTGTAGAAGCGGTTCATCAACAGCAGGAACACTACTTGCTGCAACATCATTTCATCGGTATTCACCATGGCGTTCACGCGACGCTGTATTTCTTCGTCCTCGTTCGGGAGTTCCAATGCGAAACTAACCTGCGGCTGTTGCAGGTTGCCGTATATGTGGGCGAGGCAGTTTACTTTCGTTATCCTGCTTTTCACATCGGTCAGCATGCCTTCTTCCAGCAAGTCGTTGAGCGAAGCCGTTGTCTGGTACATCGCGTTTATGTCGAGAATGCCGTTCATCGGGTCTCCGTCAAAAGAGACGCTGCTTCCGTCGGCTACTTCGAATTTTTTCCGTATCGCTCCTTGAAGCGAGAAATTGTATTCTCCTTCGCTTATCGCGTAATTGCCGAATATTTTCACATTCGCGTTGTTGTCGATGTTTACCGTCAAGTTGCCGCTGCCGCGCCCCTTGATTATGTCGCCGCTGTGGCTGTCCATTATTATCTGCGCTTCAATGTCGGGAGTGGCTTCGATGAGCAGGTCTACATTGACTTTCGTGTTGATGTTGTTTTCACGTGCCAATCGTCTCAATCTTTGGAAACGGCTTCGAGCGTCTTCATCCTCTTCCTTGACGGCATCCTTGTCGATGAACGATATGAATTTGTTGTCAGTTGCCGAACTGTAACTGCTTATGGGTACGGCAAAGTAACTGCCCGCATCGGGACGGGCATTGACAATTATGTCCACCTTTTCCTCGTTTCCGGCAATGACTGCGCCTCCTGTGGCAAAGATGCGCCCGTAAAATTCAGGAAGGTCGGCGGAAGTGGTATTCATTACCTGGCAGTTGTTCACTCCCAAGTTTATCCGGTAGTTGAAATTCTTGAAATACGTATGGTTTACTTCGCCGCTGACAGACCCTTTGTTCCCGTATTCGTCATAAAGGGTTATGTCATCGAATATGATTGAACTCTTTGTCATTTTTACCGAATCGGTAAAGAAGAACTTTGATTTCAGCATGTCGATAGAAAGCATTCCGTCTTTTACGAAAGCATCTGCCCATACTGTGATTTTGTCGAATTTGCCCCCGACTCCCAATTTGCCGCTCGCGACTCCGTACATGTCATCGGCAAATACCGCCATGTACGGCTTTATGAATTGCAAGTTTATGTCGTTCACGTCTATTTCCAACAACATCTCCTTTTCGACGGGTGCGACATATCCCTTGGCAACCGAGGTGTCTCCGGCAGCGTTCAATACGATAGCCCCCATGTCTATGCGTTGCAGCTCGTGGTTGAATCCGGCCGTCGCTTCCACGTCCCCCATGGGATAACCGTTCATTCCGAACTGTTTTACATCGACATCGGCGTTTAGTTCAGGTTTGCCCGAGAACAGATGCGAAGCCGAGACATATCCAGTGGTTTTACCTATGAGGGTGATGTCCGGCATGTTTACCAGCGCGCTCAGGTATTCGAGGTCGAAATCCCGCATGTCCACGCGCAAGACCGAATCAGGTTGCAGGCGGGAGGCTGTCCCGTTTATTTTCACGAACTGGTTTTCGCTTTCGAACAACACGTTGTCGGCTACGATGCGTTCGCAATCGTACATTATGTTGCTTTTTCGGACATACCACAGGGAATCTCCCAATACCATCATTCCGGGATGTATTTCCAACATCAGGTTTACAGGATCCTGCGCCCGCTTAGGTTTGTTGAATACCAACGAGGACGACCAAGTACCGGCAAAGTGCGGGGCTGTCCTGTCACGCCATCCGAAATCCAGATCGATTATGTTGTCCGCGAGGTCTATGTCCAAGTCGAATTTCGTGGTGTCGGTCAATAAGCCCAAACGCGCATCGGCTGCGACATGGAAACGGTTGTCCAAGTTATGTACGTGCAGCAGCAACGAATCTATTTCCGTCGTGTTGTTCTGGATTTTGCCCGAATAGGCCATGAGTTCGACGATTTCTTCCGAATCGTTGAAATACCCGCTTATGAACGTGGTGTCGTCCACGCACCAGCCGGAACCTATGACGAAACATATATCCGACAATGGAGCCAACGTCATTTCAAAGCTGAAATCGTTGATGGACGGCATTTTGTGCGTCAATATCGCCCCTACATTGCTGAGCTGCTCCGAAACCATGTATTGCAGGTTGTTGGCCATGGTGCGGAAACCGTATTGTCCGGAAACCTCGGCATTTATGAGATCCGATTGTACTGACAGCCTTTTGGTTTTGCCCATGTCGTCCGAGCGTATGACCAAACTGTCCAAAACGTATGCTTCCCCTTCTTTTGCCAAAACTATGGAGTCGGTTACGGCCCGGCCTACGATGTTGTCGAAATCTGGGAATTCCACGTAAGCCTTGGAATGGGCGGATATTTTCAGACCCTCGGCGGCATCGATCAATTTCATGCTTTGCAGGTCGATGCTGTCGGCATCCAAGTCGAGCGTGGCGATGTTCAGGTTGTCATACGAATCGAAAGTGGCGTTTATGTCGATGCTCCCGTTGCCGTTTGAATCGTTGAATGACAAATCCAGCGCGGCGGATTGCCCGTCGTAACCGCCGCTGACTATCATGTTGCGGAAGTCGTAATCGTTGAATTGGATTAATTTGACGGCACCCGACAATCTTCCCACAGGGTTGAGGTCCCTTTTCTTGTTGCCGTCCACGCTTATGTCCAATGAAAGCTTGCCCAAGTTGCTCGACGGAAACAATCCGCCGAGATTGAACTCTTCCGTGCTTAGGCGGCCGTTGAATGCAAGTTCGCGTTTGGTTATGTCGATGCCCAACATTATGTCGGTACGTACCGTACCCATGAGAGTGTGAAGCTGTCCGTATGCCACCAAGTTGGAAACGAAGCCGGTTATGTTGCCGTTGAAATCCAGATCTCCAAGGTTGTATATCGTTTCGGGTACTCCTATCTGTTCCAATCCAAGGTCTTCGAAAATGTTTTCAAATTCGCGGCGCGAGCAGTGCAGCTTGTCTACATTGGCATAAATGAAAGAATTCCCGACATGCAAGGGGTCGCTTATGCTTGCGTTGCATTCCACGTTGAACCCTGTCCCGTATTTAAGTCTCAGCTCTTTCAGGTTAAGGCTGTTGTTGTACATTTCGGCTTCTGCGGAAACGTAGGCTTTGTTGCGTAGCCCGGCCACTTGCGGCACGATGCACGATATGTCTTTCCAGTCAATGTACGACGGATTCATGACATAGCCGATCCGGGCCTTGTACATAAGGTCTTCCACAGTCCTTATCACGGCTGCCGAGTCGTATTTCATGTACAGGCGGTCGATGCTTATCAAAGACCCGGGCAGTTTCAAGTCCATCTCGTCCAATTCGATTCCTTGTTTGCCCAAGCTGCCGCGGAGCGAGAAATTTTGCAGCCGTAGTCCGGATTTTTCGTATGCGGAAAGGCTGTCTATGCTTAATGCGACCGAGTCTTTCGAGGCGTGTATTATACTGAAAGACGTTTTTATGTCCCGGACTTCGATGTTGCCGGGATCGAGTTTCCCTACCTTGTTCTTTTTCCCTCCTGTGTCCGTGTAGCTGAAAGTGGCATGTGTTATGTCGCAACTCCGCAATTCGAACGACAAATCGGGCATTTCGATTATGCTGTCGGGAGTAAAGGCGTCAATCAGGAATTGCAGGTTCAAAACTCCCGAACTGTCGGATTCCAATTTGAAATCCACACTGTCGATGTCCAGGTATTTGACGCGGATTTTGTTTTCGAATATTATGGGAAGTATGCTTACGTCGGTATGGATCTTGTTTATCGAGGCCAGGCTGTCCCCG
The DNA here is from genome assembly GCA_017694565.1 of Candidatus Enterocola intestinipullorum. Lineage (GTDB taxonomy): Bacteria > Bacteroidota > Bacteroidia > Bacteroidales > Paludibacteraceae > Enterocola > Enterocola intestinipullorum. Next base: position 28,575 of record JADIMR010000073.1, read on the forward strand.
TGCAAGTCGGATACGTATATGCCTTTGAGCGTGAGGTCTGAAAATAATGAATAGGACAGGCTGCCGATCCGCATTTCGGCTCCGGTATATCCGGAAAGGTATTCTGTCGCCTTGCGCGCGGCAAAAGCCTGTACCTGCCTGTTGCTTAGCAGCAGCGTCAATGCCACGGGAATTGCGAGTGCAATAAGCAGCAGCACTATTACTATCTTAAATATTTTTTTGATAACTTTGCCTCGTTTTTAAGCGGGAAACATGCGAATGCACCGGTTGTGATGCATTTCTGGAAGCGCGGAGCGAAAAACATCGCTGGTACGTGCGCGCATGTACATATTAGTGCAAAAATACTAATAAAATGGGAGCAATGGAAACAGGAGAGCAAAATATCGGCAAACAAAAATTGTGTATTCTCGGAATAGAATCTTCTTGCGACGACACGTCGGCAGCCATTGTCGCGGACGGCAAGTTGCTTTCCAACGTCATTGCCTCCCAAGCCGTGCACAGCAGCTACGGCGGCGTTATCCCCGAATTGGCTTCGCGGGCGCACCAGCAGAACATAGTCCCGGCGGTGCATGAAGCGGTAAAACGCGCCGGAATATCCGTAAGCGATATTTCCGCCGTGGCATATACCCGGGGGCCCGGTCTCATCGGTTCATTGTTGGTAGGCACTTCTTTTGCCAAAGGATTGGCGGTTTCCCTCGGCTTGCCGTTGATTGATGTCAATCATTTGCAGGCGCATATACTCGCGCATTTCATCCAGGAACCGGGGCAGGAACACGAAGTGCCGGGATTCCCGTTCATTTGCCTGTTGGTGTCCGGCGGCAATTCGCAAATAGTATTGGTCAGGGGATTCAACGATTTCGAGATTTTGGGGCAGACTATCGACGATGCGGCGGGCGAAGCCTTTGACAAATGTGCCAAGGTGTTAGGCGGTCCTTATCCCGGAGGTCCATACGTGGACAAGACGGCCAGGGACGGTGATGACAGCATGTTCAAGTTCGCCAAACCGCATGTGCCCGGATTGGATTACAGTTTCAGCGGTTTGAAAACGTCGTTCCTGTATCTCGTGCGCGACAATCTGAAAAACGATCCCGGTTTCGTTGAAAAACATCGCGGCGATTTGTGTGCGTCGTTCCAACGAACCGTAGTGGAGTGCCTTATGCAGAAGTTGAAAGAGGCATTCAAACAACATAAGGTGGAATGCCTGGCATTAGCCGGCGGCGTTTCCGCCAATTCCGCCCTTCGCAAAGCTTTTACCGACTTTTGCGAGGCGGAAAAAGTCAAGGCGTTCGTGCCTAAAATTTCATATACGACCGATAATGCGGCGATGATAGCGACAGCCGCCTTGTATCAATACCGCAGCAGGAGTTTCGACAAGCTCGACTCGGTGCCGTTCGCCCGTGCAGTCGTATAACTGCCCGGCGGAAGAAAAAAGTTGAAGATTATGAATAAAGTTGCCGGATATTTGAACAAGTACCCGAGGCTTACGGCTGTTACCGTGTTCGCATTCGTGCTGGCCGTCTTTTACTTCGTTTGGAGGGACAGCGTAACGGTGGAACGGGGGTTGAACGGCCTTCCGCTTTTCATGATGTGGGGGACAGTGGACGTTACTTCCGTGTTCATGCCGCTCATAGTATGGGAAAGCGACATCACATGTTACGTCTTGCGGCATATCGTTGGGGCGGAAGTTTCCCAAGCCGCCAATCTGTTGTGCCATCCGGACAACGGCGCTTGCATGAGCGTGGTTTGGGATTGCACGGGACTGAAACAGGTTTTGGAGTTCTTTTTCATTATCCTCCTGTTCCCGTCGTGCCACAAGCACAAATTATGGTATGTGCCGGCGGGCGTGGCGGTCCTTGCCGTGTTCAACATATTCCGTCTCGTATTGGTGTTCATAGCCGGAAGCGACGGATTGGAAGCCATGGAAATGGCACATTCTTCATTCAAATTCCTGTTCAACGGTTTGATATTCGTCTTGTGGCTCGTTTGGGCGGAGTTCGTTTATCGTCCCCATGTCGTTAAAAGAGTATCATGAATCTGGCATTGGATTTGGGCAATACGCGCGCAAAAGCCGTTTTTTTCGACAACGACACAGAGGTTGCCGAATATGTGTACGACAAATTCACCCTTGATGATTGCAAGGCTTTGTTGCGGAAGCACGACACCGAAGCGGCAATATTGTGTGCCGTTACGGCATTCGACGAGGCTTTGCCCCGGTTCTTGCGCGACAATACCCGCTTTTTCATGCAACTTGCGGCCGATACGCCGCAGCCCTTGGAAATAGATTATGGCACGCCGCAAACCCTTGGAGCCGACCGCCTTGCCGCCGCAACGGCAGCCGCCTGCATTAAACCCGGAAGGAACATATTGGTCATAGATGCGGGTACGGCGCTTACTTTCGATTTGGTAACGGCGGACGGACGGTTCGCGGGAGGCAACATCTCGCCCGGGGCGCGGTTGCGTTTCAAGGCCTTGAACGCATTTACCGGCAAATTGCCCTTGCTGTCCCTTGAAGAATGCTCCGGAGGTTTGGGTAAAAGCACCAAAGAAGCCATCCTCAACGGGGTCGTACAGGGCATAGTCAGCGAGATTGGACATTATGCGGAATCTTTGTCCGCTGAATATGAAGATCTTTTGGTTTTTTTAACCGGGGGGGACTGTTTTTACTTTGCAAAGAAATTAAAAATACCCATATTTGTAGTCCCGAATTTGTTGTCACAGGGATTGAACCGTATTTTGAAGTACAATTTATGTCGCAAAAGCGCATTGTAGTATCCTTTCTGTTGTTTTGGACGATGGCGGCCGGCTGTTTGGCACAGATATATGCATCGCCTTATTCCCGATACGGATACGGAGATTTGCAATCGTTCACGGTAGGCAAGGCGGTGTCCATGGGCGGTTTGGCTTACGGTATGAGGGACGGCAGCACCATTACACCCGCAAACCCCGCATCTTCCACAGCCATAGGGCAAAAGACGTTCATGATGGATTTGGGAGTGTCCGGCATGGTGGATTGTTTTACCACATCCGATGCATACAGCTCGCAATTCATTGGCAATATAGATTATGTGGCCTTCCAATTCCCGTTGGCGAAGTTCGCGGCGGTCAGTTTCGGGGTGTTGCCTTATTCAACTGTCGGTTACGATTACTCGGCAAGCGCGCAGTATCCCTCGTATGCCGCATCCGACAGCACTATAACGGCAACCCAGTCGTTTAGCGGGTCGGGCGGATTCACCGAGGTTTATTTGGGATTTTCTTTCGACATATTCGACAGGGTGGCCGTAGGAGTGCAGGGCAAATACATGTTCGGCAGGATAAACAGGCAAAGGGACGTTTCTTTTCCCGGAGAGTCGGTTTATTACAGTTCCACGTCGCAAACCGCGACCATGAATGTAAGTTCGTTCCTGTGCGATTTCGGTTTGCAATACCACCAGCCCATAGGCAATGACGAATTGGTAGTGGGGGCTGCTTATTCACTGGCACTTCCATTGAACATTTGGAGTACGACGACCACGGTTACGACGACTACCAAAACGGAAAGTTCGAACGACGGGTTCGATTATCCGCATACTGTCGGTGCGGGTTTTACTTACCGTATAGGCCAAAGATGGTTGTTCGGCGCGGATTACCAGTGGCAGGATTTTGCCGACGCTCGTTATGCCGGCCGCACCGATTCGCTGCTTACAAGGCATAAGATAGCCGCCGGCGTGGAGTACGTGCATGATGCCACGTCGAAAAAATACATCGAGGCCATGCGTTTCAGGCTCGGTATGAATTATGCCAATTCCTACGCCAAGGTCAATGCGCATTCTTATTCGGAATGGGCGATTACGGCAGGCGTGGGGTTCCCGATGCTGAGCAGCAGGTCCACGATAAACCTGCATTTGGAATACGGGCACAGGGGGTCGATAGCAGGAACGGGATTGTTGGAGCAGTATTTCAAATTCGGGGTCAGCGTCTCGCTTGCCGAAACATGGTTCGTGAAAAGGAAATTCAATTGATAAAATGGCGGCAGGGCTAAAACCGCACGATGATTGCAAGTATTTTCAAGAATATAATCTTAAATATGGACAATATTATGAGAAACGCGAAATTTTTTCTTTTTGCCGCAGCTTTGACTCTCGGCTCGATGCAGGCTTTCGCCGTGAAAGGCATCGAGGACGGCAGCAAGTACGGCACGGGCGAGGACTCCATACGCTGCTTGGAGCAGTTGAGCCTCTACCAAAGTTACTACACCATCAAGGATTACAACTCGGCATATTCGAGTTGGAAAGTCGTGTTCGATGAATGCCCGAAAGCCGGTAACAGGACATTTTACAGCAGGGGGGCATTCCTCATTGCAAACCAGATGTCGAAAGATGCCGCCGATCCCGCAAAATACAAGGAATGGTTCGACCTTTTGATGAAATGCTACGAAGCGAGGGTACAGTATTGCGGTAACGACACACGCTATCCCGAACCGTACATACGTGGACGCCAGGCTATCGATTTCATCAAATATTCCACTGATGAGGACAAGAACATGAAAGCCCTCCCGTGGTTGAAGATGGCGGTGGACAAGATGGCTGAAAATGTCGATAACGACGTGGCACAATATTACTTCCAAATCAAGACGGAAGAATATATGAAGGATGCCGAGAATCTGAAAGACGCCTATATTGCCGAATATCTTAAAATGGGAGACTTGCTCGACAAGCGTATTGCAAGGAATGACAAGAACGCGCAAGCCTACCAGGTTGTCCGCAGCAATATCGACCAGCTGTTCGCTGCCAGCGGTGCTGCCGATTGTACTACTTTGGAAGGCGTGTTCGGTCCGAAGTTGGAAAGCATGAAAGATGACGTGGAAAAACTGTCAGTGGTTATTTCCTTGTTCAAGAGGGCGCGTTGCAACGAGTCCGATGTTTACTTCACGGCTTCCGAGTATTCGCACAAATTGTCGCCGACGGCAGAAAGCGCCGCAGGTTGCGGTTATCTTGCCGCACGCAACAAGAATTACGCCGAAGCGTCCAAGTTCTTCGAGGAATCCGTTTCTTTGGCAACGGACGACTCCACACGTTACGAAAGCCAGTACATGGTGGCATTGTTGCAAATGCAATTGGACAATTATACCACGGCCCGTGCGGCAGCATACAAGGCTGCAAGTTTCGACCGCTCCAAGGGCGATCCCTACATACTGATTGCGCAGATGTATGCCGATTCCAAGCATAATCCCTATCCCGACGATCCTATCTTGTCGAAGACCGTTTATTGGGCGGCTGTCGACAAATTGGTGCAAGCCAAGAACATCGATCCGGAATGCGCCGAACAGGCCCAGCAGCTGATCAACCAATACACGCACCATTATCCCTCGAAAGAAGACGTGTTCTTCAAACCCGAGCTTAACGTAGGAGATCCGTTCACGATTGGCGGATGGATAGGAGAATCGGTAATTTGCCGCGATTGACAAAACCAATTCGACTATAAAGTTGGACGTAGATCGAAGTAGATATTTCAAGTTTAAAAGCATAACGGCCGTAATGCTTACGGTCGTTATGCTTGTTTTTTCCGGTTGCAACGATTCAAAAGTCAAGGCCGACAAGACCCTGACCGTGGTAAGGGACTCCATGCCGCTCATGCGGGCGCGGGACGTCTTGACCCTTATATCGGATTCAGGTGTTACGCAGTACAGGGTCGCGGCCCCCGAATGGGTGGTGTTCGACAAAAAGGAGCGTCCGTGCTGGATATTCCCGCACGGTTTGCATTTGGAGAAGTTTGATACGCAAATGACGGTTACTGCGGAAGTAGATGCGGATTCCGCGATATATTACAATTCCGAGGAGATATGGATCCTGACGGGCAATGTCAATGCCGTTAACGAGAAAGGCGAGCATTTCGAATCGGAGAAGTTGGTGTTGGAGCAAAACAATGACCGCATACATACCGACACCAAGGTCAAAATAACGCAAAAAGACAAAATAATCAACGGTATAGGTTTGGAATCGAACCAAAGGCTTTCGAAATATACCATATTGAAACCTACGGGAATAATTCCCTTGGATGCGGAAGAAGACGAAGAAAACGCAGGTATTCCCGCAGATTCGTCCAAAGCAGGAGACTAATATAAAACCATAATATAAAAAATGAGCGACACGATTGTTCTTATAATTGTATCCCTTGCCTTTTCCGCCTTTTTCTGCGGCATGGAGATAGCATTCGTATCTTCCAACAGATTGAGGGTGGAAATTGAGAAACAGAAGAAAACCTTTATTTCAAGCATACTGAATATTTATTATTCGAGGCCGGACCGTTATATTTCCACGATTCTCGTGGGACAGAACGTGACAATGGTCATTTACGGTGTGCAGATGACGGATTTCCTAATGCCGCTATTGTCGCCGATAGGCAGCCCGGTGATAGTCGGTATCCTGCAAACGATAATCTCGACGATAGTGATCCTTTTGTTCGGGGAGTTCGTGCCCAAAATGATTTTCCGCATGAATCCGAACTTTTTCATGAACCTGTTCGCCGTGCCGTTGTTGCTGATATACGTATTGCTTTACCCGGTTTCGCGTTTGAATACGTTCCTGTCTCACGGCTTCATGGGGCTTTTCGGGTTCAAAGTCGAAGAAGACAAGGAGATTTTGCCCGGCAGGGTGGATTTGGATTATTTGTTGCAGGAATCCAACTCGCAAGACCCGGAGGTAGAAAAAGAAGTGAAGATTTTCCAAAACGCGCTCGATTTTTCCAAGGTCAAGCTCCGCGACTGCATGGTGCCGCGCAACGAGATAGTGGCGGTCGGTTATGACGACAGCATCCAGGACCTTACGCGGGCTTTCGTAAGTTCCGGCTTTTCGAAAATCGTGATTTACAAGGAGAACATAGACAATATCATAGGTTACGTGCACTCGTTGGAATTGTTCAAGAAACCCCGCAAGTGGCAGGATAAGATAATTTTGATGCCGATAGTGCCCGAAACAATGGCCGCCAACAAGCTCATGAATTCCCTGTTGTCCAAGAAAAAATCGCTTGCGGTGGTAGTTGACGAGTTCGGAGGGACTGCCGGCATAGTGAGCTTCGAGGACATAGTCGAGGAAATATTCGGCGAAATCGAAGACGAGCACGATACCCAGGAATATGTCGCTACCAAGTCGGGAGAAAATGAATATGTACTTTCCGGACGTTTGGAAATAGATTTCGTAAACGACAAATTCGATTTGCAGCTTCCGGTGGCAGAGGAATATGTCACAATCGCGGGATTGATAATGCACGAAGCCCAAGGCATCCCCAAGCCCCACGAGGTAGTGGAAACCGGCGACTTCATGTTCGAGGTGCTGAAATCGTCGGGCAACAAGATCGATTTGGTAAAATTGATCTGCAAGGCGTGAGCGTTGCGGGATGTAGAAAAGTTTTCTTGCTGCAATAGTAAAAAAGGCTGAAAAATAACGAGTAAATTTTGTATATTCGCAGCCATATTTTGGAGAACAAAAAAATAAGATATTAAAGCTTTATGGCAACTTTACAGAAAATAAGGCAGCGCGGCGTTTTGCTGACAGTGATTATAGGCATAGCCATGCTGGCCTTCATCATCGGCGGTATAGATTTCAATACCTTTACCGGCAATTCACGTACGGTAGTGGCAGATGTGAACGGGGACGAAGTCAAGATTCAGGAGTATGAGCGTTTGTTGGACGAAATGACGACATTCTACCAGATAGAAACCGGCATGTCGAGCTTGGACGAGAACACCACGATGCAAATACGCAATGCCGTATGGAACTTGTGGCTCAACGGGCAACTCGTGGCACAGCAATGCGAAAAATTGGGCATAGTCGTTTCGGACGATGAAATCGCCGCCAATCTTTCCGCTGCCACGCCCCATCCGATGTTGGTGCAGTTGAGGTCGTTCTACAATCTGTCTCTTATACACATCT
>JADIMR010000074.1 GCA_017694565.1 Candidatus Enterocola intestinipullorum
TTTCACGCCGATACGGGGAGGATGCCCCGCTGTTCACGCCCTCGCCGGATTTCTGCATCGTTTCGAAAGTCTCACCGTTTTTCAATGTCAGCATAAGATAACTTTTATCTTGCGACATTGTCATTCTTCCACTGTCTGCCAATATTATACTGGTGTTTTCGAACCCGTTGGAAAAGTCGTAAATAACCAACCCGGACAAATCGCCACCGTTTTTTTTCTGCACATAAATATTGCGGCCGGGTATTCCGTTATAAAAAGTACCCTCCGGAATTTCCAACTCAGGCGATTTCTCCCTTATGGAAAACAGCAATGTCCACATCTTGACCTGCGTCTTGGGCAAAACGTTGTCCGCGAAATAAAAACTTGCGACGGCCACCAACATTATCAAAATAATCAGGGAAGACATTATGCGGAACAAGGATATTCCCGCCGCTTTCATGGCCGTCAGCTCGAACCGTTCACCCAAATTGCCGAAAGTCATCAAAGAACCCAATAATATCGACAAAGGAAGTGAGAGAGGGACAAGTGTCAATGACGTATAAAAGAACAATTTGATCAACACGTCTACCCCGACTCCCTTGCCTACCAAATCGGATATGTGGAAAAACATGAACTGTATCAGCAACACGAAAATACTGCCGAAAAAGGTAACTGCGAAAGTTTTCAGGAAATTCCGAAGTATGTATCTGTCGATATGCTTTATCAGGAGCATGAATTTGTCTCTACTTGATAGTGTCGGAAGAAAATGCGCACGGCAAAAGATCCGATGCGGAATCCGCCGAAAGAATCACGTCCTCGCCCGTCATCAGTATTTCCACCGGACGTCCGTATCTCTGTTCGGTTTCTGCGAACACTTGCCTGCAAGCCCCGCACGGAGTAACCGGCGAAGTTGTCAGGCAGCCGTTCTCGATAGCCGCTATTGCCACGGCTTCGGGAGCGACACCGGGTTTTTGGGCTTGCGCATACAACAATGCCACACGTTCGGCGCAAACAGATTGCCCGTATGCGGCATTTTCCTGGTTGTTGCCGGTATACACCGTCCCATCGGACATGAGTACGGCAGCCCCTACCTTGAAACCGGAATAAGGCGCGTATGCCGACAATGCCGCCCGGCGCGCCAGTTCCACAAGGGATTGCCTGTCTTTGGTCAAATTTTTGATTTCCAGTCGTCTTATGGACATCGCGTATTTCAATGCAAATTCCAATATGCAAAGATAGTGCAAGCCGAGCGCAATGCAAAATTGAACGAGTTCAATTTTGATGTTCCGTTTGCGCGTATTGCGAAGATCGTCCCTGCGTTGTTCCAAAGTATTTGCCATCTGCGCCTCCATCTAAATAAATTACAAAATTACTAAATACCACGACTGCATATTTTATATGTATAATTAAAAAAACACAAAAGCAGGACGACAATCTGCTTTTGTGTTTTTTAATCCATCTCCGGTTTTCGGATTTTCAACCTGCGACCATAATCAGGTGCCAGGTTCCAGTAAGCGCATGCATTGTCATATCCCCCGCGAAAACAGCCCTCCTTGCTTCTTGCTTCCTTGGACATTGTGCAGGTACTAAGAGGTGCGTGCTGAAACCAAACGCCAACATTGTAACCTTAAAAACTATCCACTAACCACTAAATTACTATCTTTGCAAAAACATTTCATTATCAACACCATGAAAGGCATTGTTCTTGCTGGTGGTTCCGGAACTCGTCTGTACCCGATCACCAAAAGTATTTCAAAACAGATTATTCCTGTTTATGACAAACCGATGATTTATTATCCTGTATCCGTTTTGCTCTTGGCCGGAATCAGGGACATACTTATAATATCCACACCGCACGACCTTCCGCTATACAAACACCTGTTCGGCGACGGCAGTGATTTGGGCGTAAACTTCACATACGCCGAACAACCCTCACCCGACGGACTGGCACAGGCTTTCATAATCGGGGAAGAATTCATTGGCGACGACCATGTCTGCATGGTTCTCGGGGACAACATCTTTTACGGTTACAGCATGTCCTCAATATTGAAAGAAGCCGCCGCCCTGGAAGACGGAGCCGTGGTATTCGGCTATTACGTGAACGACCCCGAACGTTACGGTGTCGTGGAATTCGACAACAGCGGTAAGGTTTTGAGTCTGGAAGAAAAGCCGGCACATCCCAAATCCAATTACGCCGTCACAGGCCTGTATTTTTACAGCAACGACGTAGTCAAAAAAGCCAAAAGCCTTAAACCGTCGGCACGTGGCGAGCTGGAAATCACTGACTTGAACAAATTATACCTTGCCGAGGGCCGCTTGAATGTCAAAACTCTCGGGCGCGGCGTCGCATGGTTGGATACAGGTACGCACGACAGCCTTTTGGAGGCTTCCAACTTCATATCCACCATACAGAACCGCCAAGGTTTACAAGTGGCTTGTTTGGAAGAAATAGTTTACCAGGCTGGCTATATAGACAAGGAGCAACTTCTCAAACTTGCAGAACCTTTGAAAAAGAATTTCTACGGACAATATCTAATAAAAATAGCCAACGCACAAAATCACGTAAAATAACAGACATGGAAGTATTCGAAACAGGCATAGAGGGACTGAAAATAATCCAACCCCGCGTTTTTGAAGATGCGAGGGGGTTCTTTTGCGAAACATACAACGAACAGAGATACAACGAGTTCGGAATTTTACAAAAATTTTGCCAGGACAACATGTCCAAATCCAGCTACGGTGTCATACGCGGACTTCACTACCAGCTGGATCCCCACAGCCAATCCAAATTGGTATCGGTGGTTTCCGGGCGTGTTTATGACGTGGCCGTGGACCTCCGCAAAAATTCCCCGACATACGGCAAATGGTTCGGGGTGGAACTTGATGGCATAAAAAGGCAGCAATTCCTGATTCCGCGCGGCTTTGCCCACGGCTTTTCGGTTCTTAGCGAAACAGCCGTATTCACTTACAAATGCGACAACCTTTATGCTCCCGGTGCCGAGGGCGGCATCCGCTTCGACGACCCCACACTCGGAATCGACTGGCAAATTCCCGAAGAAAACAGGATATTGTCGGAAAAAGACCTCAAACATCCGTTTTTCAAGGACCACGTATCCAACTTTGAAATGTAAATCATGAAAAAAATTCTGGTAACAGGCGCCAACGGGCAGTTGGGCAACGAAATAAGGCTTTTGGAAGCCGCAAACAAAGAATTCGGGTTCGTCTTTACAGATGTGGCCGAACTTGACATCTGCAACGCGGAAGCCGTAGATTCTTTTGTAGAAGGAAACTCAATCGACATCATAATAAACTGTGCAGCCTACACCGCCGTCGACAAAGCCGAGGACGACAAGGACCTGTGCAACAGGATAAATGCCGAAGCTCCTGCGAATCTCGCATCCGCAGCGGCAAAGCACGGCGCAAAACTGGTACATGTTTCCACCGACTATGTTTTCGACGGCACCGCGCATACTCCTTACAATGAGCAATGCGCCCCATGCCCCGCGTCAGTATACGGCAGGACCAAGCTTGCAGGCGAGGACAATATACGTAAAATATTGCCGTCGGCAATAATAATACGCACTGCATGGCTTTATTCCACATTCGGGAACAACTTTGTCAAAACCATGATACGTTTGGGCAAAGAAAAAAACGCATTGAACGTAGTTTACGACCAAATCGGCTCTCCGACATACGCTGCCGACCTCGCAGCGGCGATAATGCGAATATGCAACCACATTGCTTCCGATGAAAATCCGGACAAGTTCGGCGGCACATACCATTTTACCGACGAGGGCGTTTGCAGCTGGTACGATTTCACAATAGAGATACACAAAAACGCAGGCATAAGTTCCTGCAAAGTAAGTCCCATATTGAGCGGGCAATATCCGGCCAAGGCCCCCCGCCCCCATTACAGCGTATTGGACAAGGCAAAGATCAAGGACACTTTCGGCATTGAAATTCCCCACTGGACAGTTTCCTTGCAACATTGCATCGCCAAACTCGGACAATGACAGAAGAAACATACATAGTGGAAACCGCCGATCCCGTGCTTTTCTGCGGGGTCAACAACTCCAATATCCACCTGCTTAAAGCCCTGTTCCCGAAAGTCAGGATAATTTCGAGAGGCAACGCCATAAAATGCGGAGGCGAAGAAGCGGATGTGGAGGCATTTACCGGTCTGTTGTCGAAAATGGAAAAGCATCTTGCCGAATACAACACCATAAACGAGGACATAATCCGTTCGTTGGCCAAAGGCAAGGAAACAATGCAACCCGGACCTGACAATCTGATATTGCACGGCATAAACGGCAAGCCGATAACGGCACGTACCATGCACCAGCAGGAATTGGCCGAAGCGTTTGAACAAAACGACCTTGCATTTGCCATAGGTCCGGCAGGTTCAGGGAAGACTTATACCGCAATCGCATTGGCCGTCAATTACCTGAAAAGCAAGAGAGTACGCAAAATCGTTTTAAGCCGTCCAGCAGTCGAAGCAGGCGAAAAATTAGGCTTCTTGCCTGGCGACATGAAAGACAAAATCGACCCTTACCTCCAACCGCTTTACGATGCCTTGGAAGACATGATTCCTCCGTTCAAGCTGAAAGAGTATTTGGAAAACCATATCATCCAGATAGCCCCGTTGGCATTCATGAGAGGACGGACACTTAGCGACAGCGTGATAATTTTGGACGAAGCCCAAAACACCACGCCCCAGCAAATGAAAATGTTCCTTACCCGTCTCGGCTTCAACTCTAAAATGATTGTTACCGGCGACGTAACGCAAATTGATCTGCCCGGAAAAATATCGGGATTGGTGGAAGCATTGAAAATACTGGACAACGTCAAAGGCATCAGGATAATCAATTTCGACAAACAAGACATTGTGCGTCATCGTCTCGTAAGCCGCATCGTAGAGGCTTACGACAAATCAAAACGACAAGAACAAGAGATTTAAAACAATACAAATGAAAGCACTTACAGCAACCGATTTCAAACTTAAAGGACAAACAGGAGTATACCACGGAAAAGTCCGCGATGTTTATTTTGTCGGCGACGACACGCTTGTAATGGTGGCAACCGACAGGATTTCGGCCTTCGATGTCATCCTGCCCGAAGGCATACCGTACAAAGGACAAATCCTTAACCAGATAGCTGCGAAATTCTTGGACGATACCTCGGACATTGTTCCGAACTGGAAAACTTCCACTCCCGACCCCATGGTTACAGTGGGTCGCAGATGCAAAGGTTATCCCGTGGAAATGATTGTTCGCGGCTACCTTGCCGGCAGCGCATGGCGCGCATACAAAAGCGGAGTCAGGGAAATATGCGGGGTAAAACTGCCCGAAGGCATGAAAGAAAACCAGAAATTCCCCACGCCCATAGTAACCCCGACAACGAAAGCCGAACAAGGCTTGCACGATGAAGACATATCGAAAGAAGAGATAATAGCCCAAGGATTGGTTCCGGCCGACGAATACGAATTGTTGGAAAAATACACCCTGGAATTATTCGAGCGGGGTACGGAAATAGCTGCCAAACGCAACTTGATTTTAGTTGACACGAAATACGAGTTCGGTAAAAGCGGCGACACGATCTACCTGATGGACGAAATACATACTCCAGACTCGTCGCGCTACTTCTATGCCGACACCTACAAGGAATGCCTCGACAACAATCTGCCGCAAAAGCAGCTCTCAAAGGAATTTGTGCGTAAATGGCTTATGGACAACGGATTCCAAGGAAAAGAAGGGCAACAGGTTCCAGAAATGACTCCCGACATTGTAGCCGGAATCAGCGACCGCTACATCGAATTGTACGAGAATATTACGGGAGAAAAATTCGTAAAAGCCGACAACAGCAACCTGCTCGAACGCATCGAGAAGAATTTAAAAAACGCAGGTTTCTGAACATAAAACCCCTCTCAATGAAAACGGGCAGTGTTTATATTAAACCCTGCCCGTTATTGTTTAAACGACTTATCAAAGACGAATTATTTGCACGAAAATCACATAATACATTTTCAGCGTTCAGGAAAAACAAGCCACTCTATAACAAGATGCGTCCCCGCGAAACCATATCTACCAACAATTGCCGAGCTTTGTTTGCCGACTAACTATCTCCCTACCCACTCCTTGAACCTCTGCAACCCGTCTTGCAGCACGCTCCGGGGACAAGCTATATTCCAACGCATGAAGCCTTCTCCCTCAATACCGTACATGCTTCCGGCGTTGAGCCAAAGTTTCGCTTCTGAAATAAGACGTTGCTCCAATTCCTCTGATTTCAACTCCAAACTGCGGCAATCCATCCATACCAAGTA
>JADIMR010000008.1 GCA_017694565.1 Candidatus Enterocola intestinipullorum
ATTTAATGATGTGTTATTGGTAAAAATCTCAAGAATAGAAGATATGATATTTAAGGTGCTTCTACACTTTTTCAAGCGAATAAATCGAATTCGTCACACTTTTTCCAACGAATCCGACTCCTGTTATACACTTTTCCATGAAATCATCAACTTTACTTTATCCCCGTATTCATATATACGTTCATTAAAGTAAAGTCAAATTGAGGGAAGAATAGAGATGGCTATGCCATAGCTAAATGGTTCCGGCCATTTTCTCTTTTGGCTGCAAAAACTTATAAGCGACCCGAGGCAAAAGGTCGGTCTCCATTAGCCACTCCGATCAAGCATAAAATACCTTACTCGGAATCCAAAAATATCCGTGAATCCATCCTCGATTTTACAGCCCGTTTTGGCGAAATAAACCCCGACTTGCTCTATCTTTGCAGACGGGGTCCGTCGGGCCCCCAAAAGCTATTTTTACCTTTTTCCCCTCATTCGGAGGGAGTCAATGAAAAAAACGTTAAATCTTAGATTTTTCGCAAAAAACAAGTAAATTTTTGAGTAGTCTACCTTTTAAGAGGTAAACCATTGATAATCAATAAGAATATGATGATGCATCGGAAAGTGAAATTGTAAAGCCTTGTCCGCTGCACATGCCGCATCCTCACCTACAAAGATCGGCTCAAACTATGGCAACTTAGATTCACAATAGAAGTGCAATTTCAGTCGCCCCGGGGCGACTAAAATTGCACTTCTAAAAGCGGCGGAGGATACAAGCAATACAAAAACAAAAAGAGGGAGACCTAAGTCTCCCCACGGTTAATTACTTTTGTATTGCAATGAAAAAACAACTAACCCAGGCACAAAGATATGTAATACATCTGGGATTACAAGAAGGCAAAAGCCAAAAAGCCATTGCAGGCACAAGCTCAAAAAACGGAAGAGTACCGGCACTGCCAAGGCATCGTTGAGTCCGAACCGCCACAAGCATACTCGACCGTCCGGCATGGGCGACAGCCTGAACATTCAAACCGGAATTACAAATTGTCGCGACCATTGCCGGTTTGCTCCCGCATTGCTGTTATTTTTTTTGCTTATTAAAGTAAAATGGATAAATTTGCGCTTCGTAAAAAGCATTTTTACTTTTTACCGACAAACAAAACATCACAATAGTATGAAGAAGCATAATTTTAATGCAGGACCTTCGATTTTGCCTCGTGAGGTAATTGAAGACACGGCCAAAGCCGTTTTGGACTTTCAGAATGAAGGTCTCTCTATTTTGGAGATCAGCCACCGCGCAAAGTATTTTCAACCCGTTGTGGAAGAGGCAGTAGAGCTCTTCAAGGAATTGTTGTCAATCCCCGACGGATATTCCGTTATTTTCCTCGGCGGCGGCGCGAGCCTGCAATTCTGCATGGTTCCTTATAACTTGTTGGAAAAGAAGGCTGCATACCTCAATACCGGCACATGGGCAAAAAAAGCCATGAAAGAAGCCAAAGGTTTCGGCGAAGTAGTGGAAGTTGCTTCTTCGGCAGATGCGAACTATACTTTCATACCGAAAGATTTCACCATTCCCGCCGATGCGGATTATTTCCATATAACCTCCAATAACACCATATACGGCACGGAATTGCTTAAAGACATCGATTCTCCCGTACCATTGGTTGCCGACATGTCTTCGGATATTTTCTCGCGTCCCATCGACGTAAGCAAATACGCGATCATCTACGGCGGTGCCCAAAAGAACCTTGCTCCCGCAGGCGTTACATTCGTGATAATCAAAAACGACGTTCTCGGAAAAGTAAGCCGCCACATCCCAACGATGCTTAATTACCAAACCCACATAGACGGCGGTTCGATGTTCAACACCCCTCCCGTCCTTCCCATTTACACCGCCCTGCTCAACCTCAGATGGTTGAAAAAAATCGGCGGCGTGGAAGAAATGGAAAAACGCAACAAAGCAAAAGCCGAACTGCTTTACAATGCAATCGACAACAGCAAGATATTCGTAGGCACGGCAAAGAAAGAAGACCGTTCGCGCATGAACATCTGCTTCGTAATGAAAGAAGAATACAAGGATTTGGAAGCCGACTTCTTGAAATTCGCCACTGAAAAAGGCATGGTCGGAATCAAAGGCCACCGTTCGGTAGGCGGATTCAGGGCTTCTTGCTACAATGCGTTGCCCATCGAAAGCGTCCAGGCTTTGATAGACTGCATGGATGAATTTGAAAAAGCCCGCGCCTGAGACACCCGCACGGCACAATGCGGAAATTAAACGAGTTTAAATACATCAATATCATGAAAGTCCTCATAGCTACCGAAAAACCGTTTGCGAAAGTAGCGGTTGAAGGAATAAGGAAAATCACGGACGAAGCCGGTTACGAGCTCGCCCTTTTGGAAAAATACAGCGACAAAAAACAATTGCTCGAAGCTGTAGCAGATGCAGATGCCTTGATTATCCGCAGCGACATCATCGACAAAGAGGTTTTCGACAATGCCAAGAACCTCAAAATCGTGGTTCGCGCCGGTGCCGGCGTGGACAATGTCGATTTGCAGGCCGCGACGCAAGCAGGAGTTTGCGTAATGAACACACCTGGCCAGAATGCCAACGCCGTTGCGGAGCTTGCCCTCGCCCTCATGGTGTACGGAGTACGCAACTTGTTCAACGGCACATCCGGCACCGAGCTGATGGGCAAGAAACTCGGCATCCACGCATTCGGAAATGTCGGACGCAACGTAGCCCGCATCGCGAAAGGTTTCGGAATGGATGTTTACGCCTTCGATGCCTATTGCCCCAAAGAGGTAATCGAACAAAGCGGTGTAAAGGCAGTCGATTCGGTAGAAGAACTTTACAGCACCTGCCAGTTCGTTTCACTGCACATACCCGCAACCCCGGAAACGGTAAATTCCATTAACCGCGACCTGCTCATGCGTATGCCAAAAGGCGCTCTATTGCTCAATACGGCGCGCAAGGAAGTCATTAACGAAGCCGAATTGGTACAAGTAATGGAAGAGCGCGAAGACTTCCGTTACATCACCGACATCAAACCTGCCATCAACGACGAGTTGGCAGCGAAGTTCCCGACAAGATATTTCTCCACCCCGAAGAAAATGGGTGCGCAGACGGCAGAAGCCAACATCAATGCGGGCTTGGCCGCCGCAAGGCAGATAGCCGGGTTCTTCAAAGACGGTTGTGAAAAATTCAGAGTAAACAAATAAGAGCCCAGCCTCTTTGATTTATTGACATAAGCCGAAGGAAATTTCGGCTTATGTCGTTTTAAAATATCATCATACGGGCACAAAACAAAGGCCTGTACGGAAAAACAATCTAAATGTCGAGCAATTCAAATCTCACCTCACAAGCAAGGGCTGCCTTGAAAAGTCAATGGCAGGATGCCATTTTCCTGTCTTTGTTATACTTTGCCGTTTGCGTCGTATCGGATTCGACGATAGTAGGGTTTTTGCTGGTATTTCCCATCTGCGTCGGCTTCGGAGCCGTTTGCCTGAAAATCGTAAGGCAAAGCGATGAAACAGCGGAAATAAAAGACCTGTTCATGGCTTTCAGTTCGGTAAAACGGCTATCGTCTGGTGTTGTCGCGGGTTTGGTCATATCATTGATCGTTGCCATCGGGTACTTTTTATTCATCATTCCCGGCATTTACCTTTCATGCCGTTACGCAATGACATGTTTCGTTCTTGCCGATAACGAGGACATGTCGGCATTCGACGCGATGAAACGGAGTGCCGACATAATGGACGGCAGGATATGGAAATTTTTCTGCCTCAATTTACGCTTTGCCGGTTGGTGGTTGCTTTGCATAATCACCTTGGGCATAGGCTTTATCTTTTTGAAACCTTACGTGCAATGCAGTTTTGCCGCTTTCTATGATGAGGCACGCACCGAATACGATGCCCGCAAAGCCGGCGAAGCCTTTATTGCAGCATAATAATCACATCATGAAAAAGACAATCGGAACCGTTTTGACAATCGCAAGCTTCATTATTCCTGTCATGGTTTCATGCGTAAGCCAAAAGGAATATGAAGAAATAAAGGAACTGCAAGCCGCATATTACGACGAAGCAAGGCTTTGCAAATATGAATTGGAGGAGAATCAAAAAATATTGGACGAATTGAACGAGAAAGTCCGCGTGCTGTCCGCCCAAAAAGAAAAGATGCAAGCCGACACTCTCCGTTTGGTGCAGGAACTTGAAAGGGTACAGAGCGACTGCGGTCTGATGCAAAAACAAAACGAAGAACTGATTACCCGGCTCAAAGGCAGTAAAAGTGCCGATGAAGTCGCCTCTTTGATGGAAGAAATACAAACCCTGCAAAACGAACTAATAAACCGGGAAAACGCACTGTTCAAGGCGGAAAGGAACCTGAACGACAAACAAAAGGAGTTGGAAATCAAAAACGCGAGGATAAACGAACTGACCGCATTGCTGGACTCCACAGGACACCGTATGAACAGCCTTAAAGATTCGCTGCGTGCGGCTCTCACAAGTTACCAGGCCGACGGCTTGGAAGTTTACTACAAAAACGGGCGAATATACGTATCGTTGGCCGAGCAGCTGCTGTTCCGTACAGCACGCTGGGATGTGGACGACAAAGGCGCGGCGGCCATTCGCGAGCTGTCGCAAATATTGGCGAACCATCCCGACATAAACATAACGGTCGAGGGACATACCGACAACAATCCTTACGCCGGTTCGGGCAACATTGTCGACAACTGGGATTTGAGCTGCAAACGTTCCACCGCGATAATCCGCATACTACTGGAAAACAGGAATTTGTCGCCGGCAAGAGTAAGTGCCGCCGGCCGTGCCGAATATTGCCCGGTGGACAGTGCCGGGACTGCGGCAGCCAGGAAAAAGAACCGTCGCAGCGAAATAATATTGACCCCTGATGTGGAGAAATTCATGGAAATAATCCGTTAGATATCAAATCCCGTGGATTTCAGGACCGAAATAAAAACAAAAAACGCTGATTTCCGCATCAGCCACAAAGACCGCATCCTGCTTTTGGGTTCGTGTTTCAGCCAAAACATGAATACCCGTCTCAGACTCCATGCGTTCAAAGCCCTCAATCCTTTCGGGGCTTTGTATAATCCGCTTTCGGTCCTGGCATCGGTGAAACTTTTGTTGCAAGACGGGCCATACGATGAGAGCAACTTGTTTTACCAAAACGAGATGTGGCACAGTTACGATTTCCACAGCGACTACTCCGGAATCGACAAGGCATCTTGCTTGGAAAAAATCAACGGCTGCCTTGAACAAGGACGCGATTTCCTGCGTCAATGCCGGGTATTGTTCATAAGTCTCGGCACTTCGTTCTGCTATCGTTTGAAAGACGGGAAAAAAGTAGTGGCGAACTGCCATAAATCGCCCGCCGCATGTTTCGAGCGTTTTTTCTTGCCGACGGAAGCTTGCATACAATGCCTCAAAGACATAGCCGGACTTGTGCCGGACACGAAAATAGTCTTTACCGTAAGCCCCATAAGGCACTTGCGCGACGGGCTTCACGCCAACCAAATCAGCAAAAGCAACCTGCTTTTGGCAATCGATGCAGTCTGCAATGAAATCCCGGACTGCTCTTATTTCCCTTCATACGAAATAGTCATGGACGACTTGCGTGATTATCGCTACTATGCCGGCGACATGGTACATCTTGCGGATCAGGCGATAGATTATATCTGGGAGAAATTTTCGGACACGTATTTTTCCGATGAGACAAAAGCATTGAACAAGGAAATAGCAGCACTGCGGCAAATGCAAGCTCACCGCATCATCAATCCGTCAAGCCAAGCCAGCAAAAAGTTAGAAGCGAAAATCGAAGGGATGCGCGAAACTCTCATACACAAAAACAAAGAACTTGATTTATGAGTAAAGGAAAGAATGAAAACCCATTATTAAGCCTGCTTACGAGCATTATAATACCGGCTGTCATATTGTCCAAATTCGCAAACGAGGAATATCTGGGAGTTGTTCCGGGATTTATTATCGCCCTCGCCTTTCCCGTAGGACAAGGTTTGTACGAGATTATAAAAACGCGCAAGCCCGGCTTCATAAGCATCATAGGCTTGGCAAGCATATTCCTGACTGGTATCATAGGAATCCTGCAACTGCCAACCGAATGGCTCGCGTTCAAAGAAGCCTCCGTGCCTTTGCTCATAGGCATGGCTGTCGTCCTGTCGCTTAAAACCCGCTACCCGTTGGTAAAAAAGCTCTTTTTCAACGACAGCCTTTTGGACATGGAACGCATTGGGAAAATATTAGATGAAAAAAATGCGCGCGGGGCTATGGAAAAGACATTGAAAATATCGACTTACATGATTGGCGGCTCTTTCCTGCTGTCGGCCGTGCTAAACTTCATTTTGGCCAAAGTAATAGTTACCAGCCCGTCCGGAACAGAGGCATTCAACGCGGAACTCGGACGATTGACTGCCCTGAGTTATCCGGTAATAGCCCTGCCCTCGACCATCGTGATGTGCGTCGCATTGTGGTACTTGTTCGCAAAATTGAAAAAATTGACCGGATTGGAATTTGAAGAACTCATAGCTCCGGAATTGAGAGAAAAATGAAATACGGAATCGAAGAAATAGCACGCATTACCGGTGGCAGGCCGGTAATAAACAAAGCGGAAGCACAAGTCTCGCTCCTGCTTACCGACAGTCGCAAACTGCTGTACCCGGAAGAATCCTTGTTTTTCGCGATACGGACAAAAACAGGCGACGGGCACAAATATATCCAAGCACTCAAAGCCGCCGGAGTACGCAATTTCGTAGTGGAGCAACTTCCTGAAAATCATGATGACGGCTGCAATTACATATTATGCGACGACAGCATAACCGCCCTACAACGCATAGCTGCCTACCACAGGTCGCGTTTCAACATTCCCGTAATCGCGATTACCGGCAGCAACGGCAAAACCGTCGTAAAGGAATGGCTGTACCAAATGTTGTGCGACAGGGTGAACATCTGCCGTTCGCCTAAAAGCTACAACTCCCAGATAGGCGTGCCGTTGTCTTTGTGGCAACTTGAAGAAAAGCACCGCCTCGGAATTTTCGAAGCCGGCATTTCCACCACAGGTGAAATGTGTAAACTTCAAGAAATGATCAAGCCTACCCTCTGCATCTTCACCAACCTGTCGGATGCCCATGATGAAGGCTTCGAATCCCGCGAAGAGAAGCTTCGGGAAAAGCTTAAACTTGCCCGTAGCAGCAAAATGCTAGTCTACCGCAAAAAATACGGCATTGGGAAAACTGCCAGGGAAACATATCCGTCGATAGGTCTCGCCTCCTGGGATTTCGATGACGAAACTGCCGATTTCAATTTCAGCATCAAGGCTTCCGACAGTAAATCGTGCACGGTAACCGGGACGCACAACGGGGAACGGTTCGAATTCGTCCTGCCATTCAGCGACGAGGCATCTTTGGAAAATGCGATGCACTGCATAGTCTGCTGCTACATGCTCGGTTACAGCCCGAAGTTGGACACCTTGGAACACATCGAAATGCGGCTCATGTTGTTGGAAGGCATCCACGGTTGCACAATCATAGACGACAGCTACAACTCGGACATGAACTCCGTGGCAATGGCTTTGGATTTCATGGCAGCCAACGCCGAACACAAGGAGCTGAAAAGGACGGTCATAATTTCCGACATAAATACAGGCGGGAAAGACGAAAGTGAAATATACGGACTTCTTGCCGGCCTTTTGGAAAACAAAGGCGTGGACAGGCTCATAGGCATAGGCGACAGCATGAAAAGACATTCCGGGCTGTTCAAATGCAAGGCAAGCTTCTACCCGTCGGCCAGCAAAATGCTGGCGGCTGATGAAAAATTCGGAAATGAAATCATTCTCGTAAAGGGTGCAAGGCATTTCGCGATGGAAAGCATTGTCGCCGCATTGGAAAAAAAGCAGCACGAAACGGTAATGGAGATAGATTTGGACGCGCTTGTACACAATTTCAAACAATTGCGCTCGCAAATCAGGCCTGAAACGAAAGCCATGGCGATGATAAAGGCCGATGCCTACGGCTGCGGCGACCTCGAAGTTGCTAAGACTCTTGCCCACCACAATTGCGACTATTTCGGTGTGGCGGTAACCGACGAAGGCGTGGAACTCCGCAAAGCCGGCATTGCGTCTAAAATCATCGTGATGGATCCGGAACCGAGCTGTTTCGAACGGCTGATAGCTTATAACCTGGAACCGGAGATATACAGTTTCCGGCTGTTGTCCGAATTTGCGAAAGAGGCCGACCGGCAGGGTGTACCGGATTATCCGGTACACATCAAGATAGATACCGGAATGCACCGCCTCGGGTTCATGCCAGAAGAAGCCGGTTTGTTGGCTGCTTGTCTCAAATCAATGCCAACTGTGAAAGTGGCATCGGTATTTTCCCATCTTGCCGCCGCCGACGATCCCGCATACGACGATTTCACTATCGGGCAATTGAAAAAGTTTGAACAGTGTACCGGCATACTTGAACAGACATTAGGTTACGGATTCATCAGGCATATACTGAACACGGCCGGGACGTGGCGTTTCCCGGAATATCAAATGGAAATGGTACGTATGGGCATAGGATTGTACGGCGTGGGACTTTCACCCGAAAACGACATACGCAACATAGCCACTCTCAAAACCATCATATTGCAGATAAAACAAGTCCGTAAAAATGAAACGGTGGGATACAACCGCAACGGTGTTCTCGACCGAGACAGCCTTATTGCAGCCATACCCATCGGTTACGCCGACGGATTGGACAGGGCTTTCGGCAACCGCAAAGGCTACGCCTTGGTCCACGGACAGAAAGCCCCGTTCATCGGCAACATATGTATGGACGTGTGCATGATAGATGTTACGGATATTGCCGGCGTGCAGGAAGGCGACGAGGTCGTAATCTTCGGCGACAAGCTTCCCGTAAGCGAACTGGCCGAAAAAACAGGCACGATTCCCTACGAAATACTGACCAAGGTGTCGAAAAGGGTAAAGAGAGTGTATATTAGTGATTAGTGGGTAGTGATTAGTGGATAGTGATTAGTAATGCAACTTGAAACTATCCCCTGCGGTGAAGCCGCCTCTAACCACAAATCACTGTAACCTGTAACCAACATAGAACCTGCAACTTGTGACAACATGAAATTCTTCTGGCTTTATCTGACCAATTTTTGGGGAGTACTCAATGACAATTTCTTGAAAACCCTGGCTTGTTTCATTGCAATACGCTGGGTTGTCCCCGACATGCAGGGAATCGTAGTCAGCGCGGCGGCCGGCTGCCTTGTACTGCCTTATATTTTCTTCTCGCCGTTAGCAGCCAACGTGGCCGACCGGTTCGGGAGGGTGCGCGTGGTGCGCTGTTGCAAATGGCTCGAACTGCCGATAATGCTCGTAGCCATACTCGGGTTCCACTTGGAATCGCTGTCCCTGGTATTGCTTGCCGTTTTGCTCATGGGCACGCAAAGTTCCATGTTTTCTCCTGCCAAATACGGGCTTATACGCAATATCGGCGGAAAAGAAAAAGTTTCGTCCGGGATGGGCGGCATGGAAGCCGTTTCTTTTCTCGGAATGTTGTCGGGCATGGTTACGGCTTCGCTATTGGTGGACAAGGTACAAGCCGTTGTGCTTTACGCCTTGCTGGCAATCTTTGCAGTTGCAGGATTGCTGTGCAGTTACATGCTCGAATCACGCGGCAACGACGAACATGGCAGTTACGACTCCGACCCTGTCCGTTTCCTGAAATCGATGCATTCCGAAACTTCCAAATACGAGGGGCTCAATCCCGTGATTTACGCCCTGTCCGTATTCTGGTGGTTGGCCGCCACATTGCAAATGGGCTTGATAATATTCTGCAAGCAGTCCCTTGCGTTGGACTCGTTTTCGACAGGGTTGATACTGTCCCTCGCGGCCATCGGCATCACCTGCGGTTGTGCCGTTGCCGGGCTTGTCGACAAAAAAAAACCTCTATTGGGATATGTTCCCTTATTCGCCCTGCTCGTAACCGTCTTGTGCCTTGTCATGTATTTTGCAAATTCGGGACCGTACTCTTTTGCCGCAATTTTGTTCATTACGGCCTTTTCAGCAGCCTTTTTCAAGATTCCGTTGGATGCCGAGATACAAAAGACGGTCAATGAGGACAAGCTCAACTCCGTACTGGCGTATTTCAATCAAGTATCGTTCATTTTCATACTCGTGGCTTCGCTCAGCTACGGATTGGTTTCCCTTGCCGGGAACAAAGGCGCCATGTTCCTGATGTTGGCAATAGCAATGTTCCTTTGCGGTTTTTACATAATGATCAGCAACCGCAAAATCATTTGCTTCGTGTTCCACCTGCTGCTCTCGCTGCGCTACGACATACGCATCAGCGGTTTGGATAAACTCCCGAAAGACAAGACCCTGCTGCTGATGCCGAACCACGCCGCCGTGGTAGACCCCATGATAATGTTTGCCGAACTTGTGGAACTGCACCTGCGGCCGCTTGTGGATGAAAGTTATTTCAACTTGGCTGTCTCGCGCCGGGTGCTGGCCCTTTTCGACTCCATAATGGTTCCCGACCTGCATAAAAGCCGCAAAGGCGTGGAACAGATAAAGCAATTGGATTCCATAACAATCGATAACCTCCGCGCCGGCCGCAACATCATTTTCTATCCGTCGGGACATATCACAAAAACCGGTACGGAACAAATTGGCTCGCGGCATCTGGCATACGAAACATGCAAGAACCTGCCCGGCAACGTGGAAGCTTGCCTTGTGCGGATATCCGGCCTATGGGGAAGCATGTGGAGCCGCAAAGGGAAAAAGAAGACACCGCAACTTGCCGCCGGACTGTTGAAAAGCTTGGGACTTATATTGTCCACTTGGGTATTTTGGGTAAAAAAACGGGAAGTCCGCATTGAAATATGCCCCATGACGGCTCAGCTCGAGGAATGGGCCCGCACCCTTGACAAAATCGAATTCAATAAAAAGCTGGAAGAATTTTACAACGGCAAGACATCGTAACCGGACGTCCGGACATAAAAGAATGTTTGATAAATGTTCAATCCGCTTCTAAATTTCTTCCGAATAAAAAACTTATCTTTGCACAAGTAAAAGCGGCAAAGGCCGAAAGACTGTATTTACTGCTTAACTAACTTGGAATGAAGAATATACGAAACTTCTGCATCACCGCCCATATCGACCACGGCAAAAGTACTCTTGCCGACCGTCTTCTCGAACACACGCGCACGGTAACGGGCAAGGATTTGCAGGCCCAAGTTTTGGACGACATGGACTTGGAAAGGGAGCGCGGCATCACGATTAAAAGCCACGCAATCCAAATGGAATACGGATACCAAGGCCAAAAATACATACTCAACCTTATCGATACCCCGGGACACGTGGATTTCTCCTACGAAGTTTCCCGTTCCATTGCTGCCTGCGAAGGCGCGTTGCTGGTAGTCGATGCCACGCAAGGCATACAGGCTCAAACAATATCAAACCTGTACATGGCCATAGAACACGATCTTGAAATCATTCCCGTGATGAACAAGATGGACATGGACAGTGCCATGCCGGACGAAGTGGAAGACCAGATAATCGAGCTTCTCGGCTGCAAGAGCCAGGACATAATCCGTGCCAGTGGCAAGACCGGCATGGGCGTGGAGGAAATCCTCAACGCCATTGTCGAACGGGTCAAACCCCCGAAAGGCGATCCCGAAGCCCCTCTGCAATGCCTCATCTTCGATTCGGTGTTCAACTCGTTCAGAGGCATAATCACCTACATGAAAATCGTCAACGGCACATTGCATTCCGGCGATTTGGTCAAGTTCGTGAACACCGGCAAACAATACAACGCCGACGAGATAGGCGTGCTCAAATTGGATTTGGAACCGCGCAAGACACTCGGATGCGGGGATGTGGGTTATATAATTTCGGGAATAAAAGTATCGAAAGAAGTGCGTGTGGGCGATACGATAACCCATGTGGACCGTCCTTGCGACAAAGCCATAGAGGGCTTTGAGGAGGTAAAGCCCATGGTTTTCGCCGGAGTTTATCCCATTGCTTCCGAAGATTTCGAGAATTTGCGTTCGGCAATGGAGAAATTGCAACTCAACGATGCCGCTCTTACTTTCGTGCCCGAATCCTCTGCTGCATTGGGGTACGGTTTCCGTTGCGGCTTCCTGGGAATGCTGCACATGGAAATAGTCCAGGAACGCTTGGACCGCGAGTTCAACATGGACGTGATCACCACCATCCCCAACGTGCAATACCGCATTTTCACCAAACAAGGCGAGATGTTGGAAGTGCACAACCCCTCCGGGATGCCGGACATAAACTATATCGACCATATCGAAGAGCCGTACATACGGGCTTCCGTCATAACCCGGACCGATTTCATAGGGCCGATAATGACACTTTGCCTCGGCAAGCGCGGGGAACTCGTGAAACAAGAATACATTTCATCAAACCGCATAGAAATATTATACGACATGCCCATGGGTGAAATAGTATTCGATTTTTACGACAAGCTGAAATCGATTTCCAAAGGATACGCATCATTCGATTACCATCCCAACGGATTCCGCCCGTCCAAATTGGTAAAATTGGACATATTGTTGAACGGCGAACCGGTCGACGCCCTTTCGTCGCTGACACATATCGACAATGCCGTAACGATAGGCCGCAAAATGTGCGAGAAATTAAAGGAACTGATTCCAAGACAACAATTCGAAATAGCGATACAAGCCGCTATCGGGGCAAAAATCATAGCCCGTGAAACAATCAAGCCCGTAAGAAAGGATGTTACGGCCAAATGTTACGGCGGCGACATTACCCGCAAACGCAAATTGTTGGAAAAGCAGAAACGGGGCAAGAAACGCATGAAACAAATCGGTTCGGTGGAAGTCCCGCAAAAGGCATTCATGGAAGTCCTTAAACTTGATTGACCAAACAAACTATTTATCATACTATAACTAACAAAAATCATTCTTTATGGCAGAAGTATCAGTATCGGCATGGGCAATGATTCCCTTTGTCATCATGCTGCTTGCAATCGCGCTCGTGCCAATTTTCGCAGAAAAATGGTGGGAGAGCAACCGCAACAAATTGATTGTTTCTTTGGTTTTGGGCATTCCCATCGCGATTTACATGGGAGTCATCGGTTTGGGACACACGTTCGCCCACCAAATGATTTTCGACTACATTCCTTTCATCGTGCTCTTGGGCGCGTTGTTCGTCATTACCGGCGGCATCCACATTTCCGGGGACATGGAAGCTAAACCGATCGTGAACACCGCATTTCTCGGAATCGGCTACATCCTTGCTTCGATAATGGGAACCACCGGCGCGGCGATGCTGCTTATCCGTCCGCTTATAGAAACCAACAAGCAACGCGAATACAAGGCTCATACAATAATGTTCTTCATAGGCGCGGTTGCAAACTGCGGCGGCTTGCTTACACCGCTCGGCGACCCACCCTTGTTCATGCTTTATCTCAAAGGCGCGCCGTTCAGCTGGTTCTTCCAGATGTTCCCTGAATGGGCTTTCGCCGGCGTCATGCTGCTGTTGATTTACTTCATCGTGGATTCTATTCTATACAAGAAGGAAAAACATGAAAATATCGCGAAAGACAAGGCTCAAAAACGTCCCTTGCGCATCTCGGGAGCCGTCAATTTCGCATTTCTCGCCGGAGTCGTGTGCGCCGTGGCATTTGTCAATGTAGGCACTATACCGGCAATGGCCGACGGTCCGATATACATGAAATTCCTGCGCGAAATCGTGCTGGTTCTCCTGACCATAGGTTCCTTGCTCGCGACACCGAAACAGGTGCGTACCGACAACAAATTCTCATGGGCTCCGATTATCGAAGTCGCTGTCCTGTTCCTCGGCATTTTCGCCACTATGAGTCCCGCCTTGCTGTTCTTGCAGGAAAATGCTTCGTCGCTCGGACTTGACAAGCCCTGGCAATTCGTTTACGCGACAGGTTTGTTGAGCTCGTTCCTTGACAACTGCCCCACTGCGCTCGCTTTCCACAGCGTCGCATTGGGCTTGCCCGAATCCGTCGAGTTCGCCGCGCAGAACATGGGTGCGGACGGAGTCCTGAACGGAATAACATTCGTGGCCGGAGTTCCGGAGACATTGCTCAAAGCCATATCGATGGGTGCGGTATTCTTCGGTGCAATGACTTATATAGGCAACGGTCCGAACTTCATGGTAAAGGCCATTGCGGAAGAGAACCATATCAAGATGCCGAGCTTCTTCGGTTACATGGTGAAATTCTCGCTCATAGTATTGTTGCCCATATACATTATCACACAATTATTGTTCATCTGATAAATGGCAAACGAACTGAATGCACTTACAGCAGTATCGCCCGTGGACGGGCGATACTGGCAAAAAGCCGAACCGCTGTCGGAATACTTTTCCGAATTCGCCCTGATTCGTTACAGGGTAAAAGTGGAAGTGGAATATTTCATCGCCCTTTGCGAATTGCCCCTGCCCGCGCTTGCACACGTGGACAAAAGCAATTATGACAAATTACGCTCCATTTACAAGGATTTCTCCTTGAACGACGCACAAGCAGTCAAAGAAATAGAAAAGACCACGAACCATGATGTAAAAGCGGTTGAATATTTCCTGAAAGGCAAATTCGATGAAATGGGTATGTCCGATGTCAAGGAATACATCCATTTCGGTCTTACCTCGCAGGACATAAACAATACTTCCGTGCCCATGTCCATGAAAGACTGCATGAACGAAGTGTTTTATCCCGCATTGGCGGCACTCCGTGACAAATTGTACGACTTGTCCATGGAATGGAACAATGTTCCGATGCTGGCCAAAACCCACGGGCAGCCGGCTTCCCCCACACGTTTGGGCAAGGAAATAATGGTATTCGTAAGCCGCTTGGATGCCCAAATCGCATTGCTGAAAGCAGTTCCGGTTTCAGCAAAATTCGGCGGCGCGACAGGCAATTTCAACGCCCACCACGTGGCGTTTCCCGATATTGACTGGAGGGCGTTCGGCAACAAGTTCGTCGCGTCGATAGGTTTGGAACGCGAACAATGGACGACACAAATATCCAACTACGACAACCTCGCCGCCCTATTCGACGGCATCAAGCGCATCAACACGATTATCATGGACTTGGACCGCGACTTTTGGACATATATTTCCATGGAATATTTCAAACAGACCATAAAAGCCGGCGAAGTAGGGTCTTCGGCAATGCCACACAAGGTAAACCCGATAGACTTCGAGAACTCGGAAGGCAATCTTGGAATTTCCACGGCGATATTGGAACACTTGGCGCACAAATTGCCGGTTTCACGCCTGCAACGCGACCTTACCGATTCCACCGTGATACGCAACATCGGCGTGCCCGTGGCGCACAGCCTCATAGCGATAGCCAGCACGATGAAAGGCTTGGGCAAGCTTATATTGAACCGCCCGGCCATAGATGCCGACCTTGCCGGATGCTGGAGCGTGGTGGCCGAAGCCATACAAACCATACTGCGGCGCGAAGGTTATCCGAAACCTTACGAAACCTTGAAAGCACTTACACGTACCAACGCCGCGATAACGGAAGCATCGATTGAAAACTTCATTGACGGACTCGACGTGTCGCCGGAGGTTAAGAAAGAACTCAAAGCAATATCTCCTTTCAACTACACTGGAATTTGAGATTCGCTTTCCCATAAAAAACGCAAGCCGGCCTAAAAAACCGGCTTGTTTTTTTAACGGCTTATACTATCTTTACGCACATCTTCATCCATGCCGGCACAAATACGGCAAACAGCAATGGAAGAAACCATACGGTACATATTGTCTTTCCTTTGCCGCAGCGAAGAACTCGCGGACATGGTCGGCTACACTTCCGACAAAAGCGAATGGGGTAAATACAAGGTAATAATCCTGCCCTCGGGATTTTTTACTGCCGGTGAATACCTGCAACCGTCAAGTATGCCTGCCGCGCCGCTCAAAAAGTTAAACGGCACACCTATCCTTTTCGGCAGCCCCGTAATACGGCGCGACAAACAGACAATAATCGAAGCCGACTTGATCGCATCGGCATATTTTATCCTCTGCCGTTACGAAGAATGTGTAAATCCCCGTCGCGATTACTTGGGGCGTTTTCTGGCAGAACATTCGATACTTTCACAATACACCAATCGCTGCCTCGTGGAAGAATACGGAAACATCTTGCTTTCCGAACTTAAAAACTGCGGCATAGAAACGAACGAAACTGCCCCGCAACTTAAATTAATAATGACGCACGATGCCGACAAAATCGAGCAATACAGGAATATTCGGGGCTTTATGGGAGGCTTGTCGCGGGGACAAATACTGCCTGCACTGAAATCGGCTTTCGGACGCATAGAATACGACCCCCTGTTCACTTTCCCTTACATGAAAGAACAGGAACAGAAAGCCGGAATCAAGGACATGCTTTTTGTCAAAACAGGCGGAAACAGGCTGCTGCAAGACAAACCTTGTTACGATCCGGCATTAAGGGACATGCAAAAAATGATGGGACTATACGACCACATCGGTTTGCACCTGAGTATGGAGGCCGGGCAAAACATGCACGAAGCCGCATGGGAAAAAGAAAAGTTGGAGAAAGCATTGGGCAGAAGAATAACGGACAACCGGAACCATTACCTGGCATCGTTGCATCCTGCCGACATGCTTGGACTGTCATCCATAGGCATAACCGACGATTACACGATGGGCTATCCCGACCGGGCCGGATTCCGTTTGGGAACATGCCGCCCGGTGCGTTTCATAAATCCTGCGAACTGCAAACTGTCAGACATCGTAATGCATCCGCTTGTAATAATGGACCGCAGTTTGGAAAGCAAACAGTACATGAACCTGGATTACGGACAAGCATACGGATTATGCAAGCAACTCCATGCCGAAGCCTGCAAATACGGTGGCGAGTTCATCATGCTGTGGCATAACAACAGCGTGTCGGAATTGGACAAGACATATTTGAAAAAATTGTACGAAAACATCTTGTCAGAAGATTTTTTATCATCAAAAGCCTCCGAATAATTTGTTAATGACGGAAATTTCTTAACTTTGCAGCCGATTTGGAAATAATTCGAGTTTACGCCTCTTTAGCTCAGTCGGTAGAGCAACGCATTCGTAATGCGTGGGTCGAGGGTTCGAGTCCCTTGAGAGGCTCACAAACAAAAAGGCTTCGCTAAAAGCGAAGCCTTTTTGTTTGCAGTGATACGGTGAATACTGTTCTTATAATGCCAAATTGTTTTTATCTTTGAAAAAGATAAATCCTTCCCTTATTAAAAACGGACATAATCGAAATACCTTCTTATGAAAAACATCGTAGTACTGACAGGTGCCGGAATATCCGCCGATAGCGGACTTTCTACTTTTCGCGATTCGGATGGGTTATGGGCCAACCACCGCATAGAAGATGTGTGTACTGCCGAAGCCATGATTTACAACCGCAACGGCGTAATCGACTTTTACAACGAGCGTCGCAAGGAACTGCTCGGGGTCGAACCCAATGCCGCGCATTACGCGCTGGCACATTTGCAGGACAAGTTCGACGTGCAAATAATAACGCAGAACGTGGACGATTTGCACGAACGCGCCGGAAGCAAGAACGTGTTGCACCTGCACGGCGAGTTGTTGAAACTGCGCAGCAGCAAGAATCCGGAAGCCATTGTGGACATGGACGGCTGGAAACAGGATTACGACACACGGCATCCTGACGGAAGTTTGCTGCGACCGCACATAGTGTTCTTCGGCGAAGCCGTTCCCAATCTTCCTGCGGCCGTCGACTTGTGCTCGAAAGCGGACATGTTCATAGTGATAGGGACTTCGCTGCAAGTATACCCGGCCGCATCGCTCGTGCAATACATCAGACGGGACATCCCGGTCAGGCTCGTGGATCCCGGCACTCCCGACATACGTTATATTGCCAACCCGTTCGTCCACATTAAAAAGAGGGCGGCCGAGGGCGTTCCCGAATTGGTAGATGAGCTTATGGGGCTCGCGTAAAAATCCGCCTTGCACCATCTTTGACTTCGTCCATTTTAGGCTGCTCCCGGCATAATCCGAGCAAACTCGGCTTCTGCCCTCGTTTGCACGAAAATTGACTTCGTCCAAGATAGGCTGCGTGTTGACTCTGTCCAAAGCTGGCTGCACTGATTTTATCCAAAGCTGGCTGCACTCGACATAACCCACGCAAGCGTGGTTCTGTTCTCATTTGCTCAGCTTTTCGGCTATGAACAAATGAATTTGTTCATGCTCTCGTTGGCACAGCTTTTCGGCAATAGCAAATTCAAGCAAGCTTGATTTGCTATTGCTCTCGCCATGCACTATCTTTGCAATATGCATATATTCGGAAAAAATAAGATTCTCGCGCTGATTGCGCTTTGCGCGATTGTTTTGCAGGGCTGCATCAAGGAACGGAAATTCGTGGTTGACGAGGGATTGTTGGAAAAAACCGCCACCGAGAACAACATAGGCATCGACTACCAGATGCCTGCCGGGTTCAGTGCCATAAGACAGGGCATGGTAGATACGATTGCCGTGCAGGAACAGCAGCACGATCCATTTTCCGGACGCATAGCCGCAATTTATGTAGACACCCTGCTCGGCAATTCGATTGTAATGATTACCGACATGGCGGCAGTGCCCGCCGAACGTACGGAAAACAAATTGGATTTTTATTTCACCGAGTTCAACATCGACAAGACATGGGACAAGGTTGAAATCCAGCGATACCGTTTCGGCGATTTTCCGAAAGTGGTGCAATTGGACATGTACAACGATTCGAAATACAACATAAAACTCTATTTCTACGATGAGGACAAGGCACGGTTCAGCGTGGACTATTTGTTCGACACCGGATTTTACAATGACTTGAAGCCATTCATTGACGCATCCGTAGGTTCATTCCGGAAACATCGGGAAATTACAATAACAACCGACAATAACGAAACACTGCAATGAAAACTGCCGCATGGATAGTAGATTATAAGCATTTGCGCAAGAACACGGCCGGTTTCGTGAGCAACGACAGCGTAAAAAAGCTGCATTCATTATACAAAAGAAGCGATGCCGCCAATTTGCCGTCTATCGCCCCTTATGCCCTAAAAGGCCTGAAAATATGCAACATACTTGTTGACGAAATGGGACTCGGCAATTCGGCAGTGATGGCTGCCTTGCTGCACCCGCTTGTATTATCGGGAAACATCCGCATAGAAGAAATAGAAAAACTTTTCGGACACGAGACTGCGGTAATTTCCGACGGATTGCAAAGAGTCGGAAAAATTTACAGGAAAACCACTGCAATAGGCAGCGAGAACTTCCGAAGGCTTTTGCTGAGTTTCGCCGAAGACGTGAGGGTCATTTTCATAATGATCGCCTCCAAATTGTACGAGATGCGCAACCTGTCGTCTTTCGATAAAGACAAGCAGGACGATATTGCACGTGAGACCGCGTACCTATACGCGCCTATGGCGCATCGCATGGGCTTGTACGGGATAAAAACGGAGTTGGAAGACTTGTCGTTGAAACACAACTCACCCGATATTTACCACGAAATAGCCCGGAAGCTGAATGAAACGAAACGTTCGCGCGATGCTTACATCAGCCGTTTCATCGAACCGTTGAAAGAAAAGCTTGTAAGTGCCGGATTCAAATTTGAAATCAAGGGACGTACCAAATCCATTTACAGCATTTGGAACAAAATGCGCAAACAAAACACCACGTTCGAGCGCATATACGACCTGTTCGCAATCAGGGTGATTCTCGACAGCGGTCCCGACAAAGAAGTTGAAAAAGCGGATTGTTGGAGGGTCTTCTCCATTGTGACCAACATGTACAAGTCGAACACGAACCGCTTGCGCGACTGGTTGTCGAATCCGAAACCCAACGGATACGAATCCTTGCACATAACAGTCATGGGGCCGGAAGGCAAGTGGGTGGAAGTGCAGATCCGCACAAAACGCATGGATGAAATCGCGGAGAAAGGTATTGCCGCACATTGGAAATACAAAGGGTTGAAAGGCGAATCGTCAATGGACGAATGGCTCAAAAATCTCCGTTCAGCCTTGGAAAACCCGGAACTCCACGGCAATGAATACATGGACGAATTCAAGTTGAACCTATACGATGAAGAGGTTTTCGTATTCACTCCCGCAGGAGATTTGCACAAATTGCCGAAAGGAGCCACGCTGCTCGATTTCGCATATTCCATACATACCCATTTGGGTAATACCTGCATAGGCGGGAAGATAGGCAACAAAAACGTAACACTGCGTTACGTGCTGCAAAACGGGGACCAGATCGAGGTACTGACATCTCCCAACCAACACCCGCACGCCGACTGGATAAATATTGCCGTAACTTCCAAAGCCAAACAAAAAATCCGTCAAGTAATAAAGGATTATGAGACCAAGGAAGCGGATTTGGGGCGCGAAATGCTGGTACGGCGTTTCAAGAACTGGAAAATCGAAATCAACGAGGGGCAATTGTCAAAAGTCGCCAAGAAATTGGGGTACAAGACAATAAGCGACCTTTACATAGACATCGCCGACGAGAAAAGGGATTTGATAGAATTCCGCGAAGCGTATCTGGCTGCCGACAAAAAAGACACCCAAGAACCCGGAGAAAAACAAAGCGCCGACAAATTCGAGGACCGCAACCGCAAGACCGAAGACGACACCCTGATCATAAACGATGAAACAAAAGGTGTCATGTACACGATGGCGAAATGCTGCAACCCCATTTTCGGAGACGACATTTTCGGTTTTGTCAGCGTTTCCGGCGGGATAAAAATACATAGGAAAGATTGTCCCAACGCTCCCCAGCTTATGTCGCGTTTCGGCTACCGCATAGTAAAAGCCGCGTGGAACAAGGATAACGGGGAACAGAACATCTGCACCCTGCACGTCGTAGGCAATGACGATTTGGGCATAGTGGCCAACATAAGTTCGCTGATTTCAAAAGAAAACGGCGTAAGCTCCCGTTCCATTGCCATAAACTCCGACAAGTCTGGCCTGTTCGAGGGACGTTTGGTCCTTAGCGTGAGCAACACTTCCGTACTCAACAACCTGATAACGAAAATGAGGAGCATAAAAGGCGTGCGAAGCGTGGAAAGGGTTTGAGGAATACGGTGTATTTCCTCAAACCCTTTTTGCCTTGTCTTATCTCCCGCAGTCAATCCTGACGCGATTAACTGCGGCTCCCGGAGTGGGCGGACAATCAATAGTGCCGTGCGGTCGTTACGAAGTGCGAAATGAAAGCCCGCATCCATATTAAGAGGTATATGATGAAACCTGTAACCTATTACCAGATGCAACATAAATACAAGATACTGGCAGTGTTGTTTTTGGCGACTGCGAACCTGCCGGCTTTTGCATGGGAAGGAATGTGGCAGCTGCCCGGAATACCAGACAGCCTGTTTTACGCTTTGGAAGACGAAGGGTGCGAGCTGGAAGCGGCGGACTTTTATTCCGAACAGGAAACATCGTTGAAAGACAACTGCTTTTACCTCTCCAACGGTTTCAGCGGCACACTGATGTCTAAAAACGGCTTGGTGCTGACGACATACGATGCCGTCAAGGACTACATACCTGACAGCATCGACCTCGGCAACGGTTTTCTCGCCGCAAGCGGGATGGAAGAAGTCCGGCTCGGCAACCTGTACGCGCTTAAACCGGTATCGGCGGAAAACCTGCAAAAGAAAGTGCTTGCGACGGTGAAAGAA
>JADIMR010000075.1 GCA_017694565.1 Candidatus Enterocola intestinipullorum
ACAATATACATGCTGATTGTCACGGCATTGGCCTTGATACCGTGTTTCCTGCCCATAGCGTTTCTGAATGAAACCGGTTTGGGATTCGGGACTTTCATAATCTATTCGGTACTCACCGTATTGATACCGGCGGTAGCGTTTGCAGCCATATTCCTGTTCAAACGCCGCATCGTTCAAATGAGGATGAACAGTTTCAACATAATACTCATGCTGTTCCAGATAATATCGATGGCCGTTTATATTTACATGGCAAAAGATGCGGCACCCGAAGCCGTGGTAACTTTGTCGTGGCCGATAATATTGCCGCCCGTCGAAATAATACTTACATATTTGGCCATACGTGCCATAGGCAAGGACGAAGCCCTTGTGAGGTCATTGGACAGGCTGAGGAAATGAGTACTGCCGCAAACAAAGACGGAACCGAATGGTACTTGCGGCACTCGTCAAATGTTTTTTAATAGTTAAATCTTAATTGGTGGAAATGGGCAAAAATTTTGCTGAATATCAAAAATTGGATTTGCCTGCGATAAACAAGGAAGTCCAGGAAAGTTGGGAGAAAAACGACATCTTCCATAAAAGTATAGAAACGCGCGAAGGACATCCTTCTTTCGTCTTTTACGAAGGACCTCCCTCCGCAAACGGTATGCCGGGCATACATCATGTAATGGCCCGTACCATAAAGGATTTGTTCTTGCGCTACAAAACCATGAAGGGGTTCAAGGTGGAACGCAAGGCCGGATGGGACACGCACGGGCTGCCAGTGGAATTGGGCGTGGAAAAAATGCTCGGCATAACCAAGGAAGACATAGGCAAGACCATATCCGTTGAAGAATACAATTCCGCCTGCCGCAAGGAAGTGATGAAATATACCAAACAGTGGGAAAGCCTGACCCACATGATGGGATATTGGGTGGACACCGACCATCCCTACATCACATACCAGACTTCGTACATCGAAAGCGTGTGGTGGCTGCTGAAACAGCTGTACGACCAAGGCTTGCTTTATAAAGGCTATACCATACAGCCGTATTCGCCGGCAGCGGGCAGCGGATTGAGCTCGCACGAACTGAACCAGCCCGGGTGTTACCGTGATGTCAAAGACACCACCGTTACCGCGCAATTCAAAGTCAAAGGCGAAAAGAACCTTTATTTCCTTGCTTGGACCACGACGCCTTGGACATTGCCATCCAATACAGCCCTTTGCGTGGGCCCGGACATAGACTATGTGCGCCACGCCACGAAAAACCCTTACACCGGGGACGATATCGAAGTGATTCTCGCGGCAGCGTTGTTCAACCACTATTTCAAGGACGAACAATGTCCTGAAAAGACAATCAAAGGTTCGGAACTCGTGGGCATGGAATACGAGCCGCTTATACCGTTTTTCAAGGCCGGGCCGGGAGCTTTCCGCGTAATCGCGGGAGACTACGTATCCACCGAAGACGGTAGCGGCATAGTGCACATATCACCGACTTTCGGTGCTGACGATGCAAGAGTGGCCAAACAGGCAGGCGTTCCGCCCATGATGATAACGGACAAAAACGGCAACCAGCGTC
Organism: Candidatus Enterocola intestinipullorum; assembly: GCA_017694565.1. GTDB lineage: Bacteria > Bacteroidota > Bacteroidia > Bacteroidales > Paludibacteraceae > Enterocola > Enterocola intestinipullorum. Next base: position 1,557 of record JADIMR010000075.1, read on the forward strand.
CGATCGTCGACTTGCAAGGCCGGTTCTTCCGCATAGAGGACATGGATCCGGACTATGTCAAAAATTGCGTCGATACCGGATTGTACGCGCCTTTCTCCGGACGCTATGTAAAAAACGCATACGACGACAACCTCACCGACACGGACGAGACATTGGACATAAGCATTTGCATGATGCTCAAACAACAAGGCCTCGCATTCAAGATAGAAAAGAAAACGCACAGCTACCCACACTGCTGGCGCACCGACAAACCTGTGCTGTACTATCCTTTGGACAGTTGGTTCATCCGCTCGACGGCTCGCAGCGCAGAAATGTACAAACTAAACGAGAGCATCAACTGGAAACCGCAAAGCACAGGTACGGGACGTTTCGGCAAATGGCTCGAAAACTTGCAGGACTGGAACTTGTCCCGCAGCAGGTATTGGGGAACTCCCCTGCCGATATGGCGCAGCGAAGACGGCAAAAGCGAAAAGTGCATAGGTTCCATTGCGGAACTTGTCGGGGAAATTGAAAAATCCGTAGCAGCAGGATTGATGAAAGAGAACCCGTACAAGAATTTCAAAGTAGGGGATTACAGCAAGGAGAATTACGATTCGATAGACCTGCACCGCCCCTACGTGGACAACATAATCCTCGTTTCGGACGACGGCAAACCCATGAAACGCGAAACCGACCTCATCGATGTCTGGTTCGATTCGGGTTCGATGCCGTTTGCGCAAGTACACTATCCTTTCGAACACAAGGAAGACGTGGACAACGGCAAATGCTACCCCGCCGACTTCATAAACGAAGGCGTGGACCAAACCCGTGGCTGGTTCTTCACACTACATGCCATATCAACGATGGTGAAACATTCCGTCGCATTCAAGAACGTCATTTCCAACGGTTTGGTATTGGATAAGAACGGCAACAAGATGTCAAAGCGTCTCGGCAATGCGGTAGACCCGTTCGCGACTATCGAAAAATACGGTTCGGACCCGCTGCGCTGGTACATGATGACCAACGCCGCACCGTGGGACAATTTGAAATTCGACAGCGCGGGAGTCGAAGAAGTATCGCGCAAATTCTTCGGAACGCTGTACAACACTTATTCGTTCTTCGCCTTATATGCCAACGTGGACAACTTCACGTACGCGGAAGCAGACGTTCCCGTAAGCGAACGTCCCGAAATAGACCGGTGGATCTTGTCCCTGCTTAACAGTTTGGTGAAGGACGTCGAGGCAAGCCTTTCAGACTACGAACCCACAAAAGCAGGACGCGCGATAAGCGATTTCGTATGCGAAAATCTAAGCAATTGGTACGTGCGCCTCAACCGCAAGCGTTATTGGGCAGGAACAATGGACAAGGACAAGTTGTCCGCATACCAAACACTGTACACATGCTTGGAAACCGTATCGATGCTAATGGCTCCCATCGCGCCTTTCTATGCCGACCGCCTGTTCTCCGACCTCAACCGGGCCACAAAACGCCATACGGAAGAATCCGTGCATTTGGCAGAATTCCCCATAGCCGACGAGAGTTTGATAGACAAGGCTTTGGAAGCCCGCATGTCTTTGGCGGAACGCATAACCTCGCTCACGCTCTCGTTGCGCAAAAAAGCAGATATCAAGGTACGCCAACCGCTGAACCACATAATGGTGGCTGCGGGCAAGCAGGACGGGGACGCGATCGCTTCCGTTTCGGATCTCGTAAAAGGAGAAGTGAACGTCAAGGAAATAAAGGTGATTTCAGGCGCAGACGGGATATTGGTAAAGAAAATCAAGCCCGACTTCAAGAAATTGGGCCCAAAATGCGGAAAAGCAATGAAGCAGGTCGCCGCAATGCTGACCTCGCTCACCCAGGAACAAATAGCCGCATTTGAAGAAAAAGGCAGCGTGGAGTTCGACATGGACGGCTCTTCAATCGAAATATCGACTTCGGAAGTTGAGATTTATTCGGAAGACATTCCCGGGTGGATGGTTGCCAACGACGGCAACCTCACGGTCGCGTTGGACATAACACTCAATGACGAATTGCTTAACGAGGGAACTGCCCGCGAACTTGTAAACCGCATCCAGAACATGCGCAAAAGTTCGGGCTTCGAGATAACCGACAAAATAAACGTCGTTTTGTCGCACAATCCGAAAACCGACGCGGCACTCGCCGGTTTCAGCGACTACGTGGCCGCACAAGTTCTTGCAAATAGCATAGCGGTCAGCGACTCCCTGCCTGCCGGCAGCCAGTCAATCGACATGGACGGCGAAGAAATAAGGGTATCGATAACAAAAGTGTGATTATAAAAAAGCCATGCGGTGTTTTTGCATGGCTTTTTTTATTATATTCGCATTCATAACCTTTAAAAGCAAACAACTATGGCAGAAAAGACCAGATACAGCGATGAAGAACTCGCGGAATTCAAAGCCATAATACTGGAAAAATTAGCTCAGGCGCAATCCAATTACGAACAATTGAAAAATGCGCTGAACAACCAGGATGGCAACGACACCTCCGACACCTCGCCGACATTCAAGGTTTTGGAAGAAGGCGAAGCCACCATGTCGAAAGAGGAAACCGGCCGTTTGGCCCAGAGGCAGATGAAATTCATCCAGCAACTGCAAGCGGCCTTGGTACGTATAGAAAACAAGACGTACGGCATTTGCGTCGATACAGGCAAATTGATTCCGAAAGAAAGGCTGAGGGCAGTTCCGCATACGACTCACAGCATTGAAGCCAAGGAAGCTGCGAAAAAATAGTCAAAGAAAATTGAGATAATGAGCCAAACGGCAAAAAAATCCTTTATTGCGGTCGGCATAATAGTATTGGTACTGTTAGCCGACCAAATTTTAAAGATATGGGTGAGAACCTCCTTCTTTTTGGGGGAAGAACTGTATATAACCGATTGGTTCCGCCTGCACTTCATAGAAAACAACGGCATGGCGTTCGGCATGGAAGTGTCGGACAAAATTTATCTCACTGTTTTCAGGATAATCGCGTCCCTGCTGATCCTGGCGTATTTGATTTGGTGCATACGCAAGCAACAACATACGTTGTTGGTGTCTTGCGTGGCCTTGATTTTTGCCGGAGCGGCAGGAAACATAATCGATTGCGTGTTTTACGGGCAGATATTCGGCTACGCCCCGTGGTTCGAGGGACGTGTCGTGGACATGCTGTATTTCCCGCTTATAGAAAGCACCTTCCCTGATTGGATGCCAGCCGTAGGCGGGGACGACTTCGTATTTTTCTCCCCGGTTTTCAATATTGCGGACAGCGCGATAGTAATCGGCGTGGCACTCATCCTGATATTCGAACGCAAGTTGTTCAAATGAAAATAAAACCCGCAATATTGGCTTTGGCAATAGGTTTGTCAGCATGTACCTTTGACCCTCGTCCTGAATGTATGCCGGACAATTATACCATGGCCATGCTTTTTTGCGAGATTCATTTGGAAGAATCCATGTTGCGGTTGGGATTCATACGCAGCAAGGAAGCCATAAAGCCTTTTTACAAGGAAACCCTCGAAAACTTCAACCTCAATGCGGAACAGTTTGACAGTTGCGTGAATTGGCTGAGCCGTAACCGCAGGGAATATGAAAAGGTGTATGAAATCGTCATGCACCGCTTGCGCTCCGACAAAGCCGAACAAAACGATGTGGAAAGGAAACGCGCCATCCGCCTCAGCGTTTGGAAGAATTTCGGAAAAGAAGAAATAGATACCGGCGATTTCTCCGACTTATGGATTAGGCTGGATTCCGTAAACAAGGTGCTGCCTCCTGATTTCTGCAAGCGTCACGGCGGCCGCAGTCCCTACATTGAGTGATTCGGTAGTTTTCCTGCCCTGTGGATAATTCGGAATCAGCAACTTGCGGTTACATACCTGCTTTACCGCCTCCGAAATGCCATTCCCTTCATTTCCGAATACGACAATGCCCTCTCTGCTGAATTCGCACTCGTACAGATTGTCTCCGTCCAATGAAGTAGCATAAGCATCCATACCGCACGATGACAAGAAGCCGGCAAGGTCGTCCACATAATAAAGCCGTACACGCGCCAATGCTCCGGAAGAAGCCTGCACCGTCTTGGGGTTAAAGGCATCGGCCGTGTCGGACGAGCATAAGATATTTTCCACGCCGAACCAATCTGCTGCCCGTATGATAGTGCCCAGATTCCCGGAATCCCGGATGCCGTCCAATGCCACGCTGAGCCTCCCTTTAAGGTTTTGGGCATTCAAGGCATGACGGGGGATGCCGAATACCGCCAACACATCCTGCGGACATTCCATATTGCTTATCCTGCACAACTCCTCGCGGGATATTTTCAAGACCGGTGTTTGTCCCGTTTTAAAAGGAAGGGTTTGAGGTGAAACAGCATATAAAACCTTGCAATCCATATACGGCAACAACTCACCGACCGTTTTATGACCTTCAGCGACAAACAGTCCTTCTTGTAATCGGTATTTCTTGATATACAGCGACTTAATCCTTTTTATTTCAGCTTTCGAAATCATAAGGAACGAAATTAGTGTTTAGCGGACAGGCAATCTGCCGTTCAATTATTCATTCGTGGACACCACTACCCGCTTCTAAAAAACGTATTGCAGGCGGGCTTGTGCCACAAAATAATCACCTTTGTAATATTCGTTGCAGTTATTCCCGGTCCATACGTAGCTGCCGTTGATTTTCACGGCAAAATATCGGTTAATGTAAAAATTCAATGCCAAAGACAAGTCGGTTTCTTCACCTCCGGACACGGCAGCCGCATTGTCATTCAAATCC
>JADIMR010000076.1 GCA_017694565.1 Candidatus Enterocola intestinipullorum
ATAAAGATCCTGCATACAAATGTATAGGTCGGAACGGGCAAATTTCGTAAGCGACAAGTTGTTGGCAGTCTATTCGGCGGCGGCAGCCTGCATATTGCTTTTTTTCTCGTTTTTCGACAATACGGAACCCATACGCGCCGAATCGGAAACGCTGCTTTTCAATCTGATAAGCAGCGTTATTCCGTCTAACGGCCTGTTGCCGCATATTGCCGCATTCATTCTAAACCTCGGCACTGCCGCGATAATATATTTTGCCAACCGCAAATACCTGTTCATCCGCAAAGAGACTCTTTTCCCCGTCTTTTTCGTGATTTTGTGCGGCGGGATGCACAATTACTGCATGAATGCCGACATATATTGCCAGCTTTTGGTCCTCATAGCCATCATCCTGTTCATCGATTCATACGACAGGCGGACGACCGTATGGAACACATGCGAAATCATGATGTGCATCGCCACTGCAAGTCTTATTTCCCCATCGTATATTTGGTACATATTCATTTTCTACATAGGATTCATCATTTACAACAACTTTTCGTGGCGCGATTTCTTCGCCTCCTTGTTCGGTCTGGCATTCCCGCTTTTTACCGCGTTGGAATTGCTGTATATTTTCGGCAAGGACGATGATTTTTTCAGCCACTATGCAACGATATTCGACACAGCCGGGACATGGTCTCCGGGATATTGGGAAGTTGCCATCACCATACTCGGCATGTTGATGGCATTGATTAGTTTCACGGAATTCCTGATACATTACAGCAGCGACAAGACGCATCAACGCAAATCCATGTTGTTCCTGTTCTCGTTTTTTGCCATGGTCGCCGGCATGTTTTATTTTTATCCCGGCAGCATAAGCCGGCAGACGAACACATACGCAATGCTCGGGGCAATATGCATATCGCATTTTTTCGCCACGAACAACACACGCTTCGCAGCAATATGCTTTTACGCATTCAGCCTGTTGCTCATAATGTTCCGCGGCTTGGAAGTGTTCCTGACCTAAATCAGGTGCCAGTGGCGGCTTCGCCGCCTTTATTGACAAATAGGGTATCGCTGAAACCTGCCACAGTAATAAGCGTTTTTAATTGTACATTAATAGAAACCACTGTAACCTGTAACCTGAATAAATGGACGCCATACTGTCTTTTCTCGGTGAATACGGATATATAGGACTATTCATAGCCTCGTTTTTGGCTGCTACCGTGCTGCCAATCGGTTCCGAGGCATTGTTTACGGCACTGCTGTACGCCACCGATTCCGACCCTTGGACCTGCATTTGGGCGGCAAGCACGGGAAATTTCCTCGGCGCCCTCACCTGCTACGGCATCGGACGTTTGGGCAAAACCGAATGGATGGAAAAATATCTGGGAATAAGCAAATCCAAGTTGGACGAATGGATTCCACGCATACGGAACTTTATTTACGTCGGCTGCTTTTTCTCTTTCCTGCCCATAATCGGCGACCTTATGGCTGTCGCGGCAGGCTACCTGCGCACGAAGTTCTGGCTTGCCTCGATTTGCCTGTTCGCAGGCAAATTCACCCGCTACGTTGGTTGGGTCGCCATCTCCTATTGGGCATTCGTGTAAAAACCGATGATTGTCCATTGGCGAATTTTCCGTAAATTTGGGGACTATGGAAGAATTTTTGGAAAATACCTCTGCCGTCGCAAACGATTCCGCATACAATGACACTTCGATTGTCACAATGGAAGGGTTGGCGCACATCCGCCTACGCCCGGGAATGTACATCGGCAAATTGGGGGACGGAAGTTTTCCCGACGACGGCATTTACATGCTACTCAAAGAAATCATCGACAACTCTGTGGACGAGTTCCGCATGAAATACGGCAACCGCATCGACGTGAACATCGACGGCCGCCGTGTTACCGTGCGCGATTACGGACGCGGCATTCCTCTCAACGCCTTGCAACGCGCACTCATGATTCCCAACACAAGCGGCAAATTCGACAGCAAAAGCTACAAAAAGTCAGTCGGGTTGAACGGTGTTGGCGCGAAGGCGGTAAACGCCTTGTCGCTCGATTTTGAAGCGGAAACGCATGTGGACGGCTCGGCCAAAATAATCCGGTTCCACCAAGGCGTAATGACGGAAGAAAGTGAGGTTTTCCCGACCGGGGAGAAAAACGGCACACGCATAACATTCACTCCCGACGACGACCCGAAAATCTTCGGGGACTATCATTTCGACTACGCCATAGTCGAAGAAAAATTAAGGGATTACTGCTACCTCAACCCTGGCCTGAACATCGTATTCAACGGCAATAAATTCAACTCGAAGAACGGGCTGCTCGATTTGCTCAATGAAAAGATGACATCTGAGCCATTATATCCCATTGCACATCTAAAAGGCGACGACATAGAAATAGCGTTTACCCACACCAACCAATACGGCGAAGAATATTACTCATTCGTAAACGGGCAGCACACCACGCAAGGCGGGACGCACCAATCGGCTTTCCGCGAGGCCTTGGCCCGCACGATAAAGGAATTCTTCAACCGCAATGTCGAGTTTTCCGACATACGCAACGGATTGTCGGCCGCCATATCCTTGGCGGTACAGGAACCCGTGTTCGAGTCGCAAACAAAAATCAAGTTGGGTTCCCGCGACATGGGTCCCGACGGCCCGTCCGTGGCAAAATACGTAGGGGACTTCGTAAAGAAAGAAGTAGACAATTACCTGCACCGCAATCCGCAAGTGGCCGAGGTAATGCTCAACAAGATTCTTGAATCGGAAAAAGAGCGCAAGGCGATTGCCGGCGTATCGAAAGTAGCCCGCGAACGGAGCAAGAAGGCCAACCTGCACAATCGCAAGCTGCGCGATTGCCGCTTCCACTTCAATGAAGGCAAGGACGAGGAAATGCGCAACGCCAGCTCCATATTCATAACCGAGGGAGACTCCGCAAGCGGATCCATAACCACCTGCCGGGATGTAAACACCCAAGCCGTTTTCAGTTTAAGGGGCAAACCTTTCAATTCATACGGCCATACGAAAAAAATAGTTTACGAAAACGAGGAGCTCAACCTTTTGCAAGCGGCATTGAACATCGAGGACGGCATGGAAGGATTGCGCTACAACAAAGTCATAATAGCCACCGATGCCGATGATGACGGAATGCACATACGGATGTTGCTACTCACGTTCTTTTTGCAGTTTTTCCCCGACTTGGTAAAATCAGGACATGTATACATCTTGCAAACGCCTTTGTTCAGGGTTCGCGACAAGAAAGAAACTTTTTACTGTTATACTGACGAAGAAAGGATAAAGGCCATAAAGAAATTAGGGGACAAAGCCGAAATAACCCGCTTCAAGGGCCTTGGCGAAATCTCCTCGCACGAATTCAAACATTTCATCGACAAGAACATGCGCCTCGACCCCGTCAGTATGCGTAAAGAAGACGCGGTTGACAACATGCTGCGGTTTTACATGGGGGGCAACAATATCGAAAGGCAACAGTTCATCATTGAAAACCTGCGGGTGGAAGACGACACCGAAGAAGAATTGAAATCGCAAGAATAAAAATGCCTTTGATTGCTCGTGGTTTAAAAATTATTAGTTACTTTGCAAGCATAATCTTAAAAACATGATATTATGAGGTATATAGGTTTAATCGTTGTACTGTTGGGAGCTTTGGCTTTGATTATCCCCGCTTTGGCAGGGTTTGAAACCAACGTGACGTTGGTTATCGGCGGCATCCTGCTTGTTGCGGGCGTGATAGTACACGGTATCTGCCAAAGAAGCAGCATGGACAAGGAATCCAAAGTTTGACCGGACATTTGCCATGCTCGGCAAATAATGAATCCATATCCGTACCTCTTCAAACATAAGGTACGGTTTTTTTATATACTGCAATGAGTGCATTCTTTCATAGGGTCGAAAGGTTCATAAAAGACTGGACCTTGTTGATTGCCATTATTTTAGGAGCCGGTTTTCATAAATTTTTCGGCTACATCGAAGACCGGTTCGACTTGTTGATGCCGACACTTATTTTCATAATGCTCTTCCTTTCTTTTTCAAAATTGGAAGGGTTCGAAGGGAAAAAAGCATGGTGGCACGTTCTTGTAGTTCTTATCCAGATTGCCGTAGGGACAAGCCTGTACTTCCTGATCCTGCCGTATGACGCGGTTCTTGCCGCAGGCATATCTCTTTGCGTACTGGTATCTCCTGCCACTTCGTCCCCAGTCGTCGTCAATCTTATGAAAGGCAATATAGAGTTCTCGACCGAATTTTTGTTGTTGGACAGTGTCGTGGCAGCTATTATCTTGCCTTTTTGGATGGCTTACGCAGGCGGAGACCCGTCAATCGACATTGTGGAAACCATTCAGGACATTGCCCAACACACGCTCGTAGTCGTGCTTGTCCCGTTGTTTGCAGCCCTGCTGATAAGGAAAGCCATCCCGAAATCGAAAGAAGTGGTAAAGCGGTTCTCTTTTTTGAGTTACTACCTTTGGGCCGTCGCGCTCATGATTCTCATGGGCACATCGACAGACATGTTCCTGTCCCAACCGGATCCGGATTACAAATTCGCAATTGAAAGCCTGCTGCTCACCACAGTGGTATGCTTCATCCTCATTATGGGTGGGAAATTTCTCGGAGGAGACAGGCTCACGGGTATCGCGGCAGGACAAGCATTGGGACAAAAAAACACGGTCCTTGCGGTATGGTTGGCTTCCGGATTCATGAATCCACTATCCGCACTTGTTCCTACAATGTGGATAGTCAGCCAGAACATAATAAACTCCGTACAACTTTGGAACGCCAACAGGAAGAATTAGCTTCCTCGGCAATACTGTATTTTTGCTTATCTTTGCAGTGAAATAAACCTGACATGGCAAAGTCCGGTTTGTGCCGGCTCGATGCCGTTTTTTACTGTTTGCGTTATCTTTACATACGAAATCGCCGTTCATGAAAAAAATCGCGGACATACTGAAAAAAACAGTCCTGTCATCATGGTTCAAGTATGCCGTGGTTTTTCTCATTTTCATACTGGCAATGGTTTTCAGTAAACGCCACAACATAATGCAAAACATGGCGAACCGGCAGACTATCAAAAACTTGGAAACAGAAAAAGCTTATTACGAACAAGAAACGGAAAAAAACACCCGCAGGTTGCAGGAATTGAAATCAGACAAGCATGACTTGGAAAAATTCGCCCGCGAAAGGTATTTAATGAAGAAAGCCGACGAGGATGTTTTTGTAATTTCACCTGAATAATGGACTTGAAGACTTACAAGATACTTTTTGCCGTTGCCGCCACGTTCATAGTCGCAGGCGCGATATTGTACGATGCTTTTGCCGACATTGCACCATACGTTTTCTCGGTAGGTGTCGCGATTATTTTGTTCGTCAGGGCGAAAACCATGTACAAAGGCGAAGATGCGCGAATAAGACGCTTATACCGCATCTTGTTCGTGGGGACACTGCTTTACGTATTTGCCGCATACCTCATGTACATACAAAGCATGTATTGGGTCATGGCTTTGGCCGTTTCCGCAGGCATAGAGCTGATTGTAGTGTTGAGGATGCCTAAAACAGGAACTTAAATCTATTATAATACATGGCAAAGGAACTTACTCCACGGAGCGAAAATTATTCGCAGTGGTACAACGATTTGGTCATCAAGGCCGATTTGGCGGAAAATTCAGCGGTGAGAGGCTGCATGGTCATCAAACCATACGGTTACGCCATTTGGGAAAAAATGCAACATGAAATGGACCGCATGTTCAAGGAAACCGGACACAGTAATGCCTATTTCCCGTTGTTCATCCCGAAATCATTCCTCAGCCGCGAAGCGGACCATGTCGAAGGGTTTGCCAAGGAATGTGCCGTGGTAACCCATTACCGTCTGAAACAAAACCCGGACGGGAGCGGTGTCATAGTGGACCCTGCCGCAAAGTTGGAGGAAGAACTGATAGTTCGTCCTACTTCTGAAACGATTATTTGGAGTACTTACAAGAATTGGATACATTCTTATCGCGACCTTCCCATATTATGCAACCAATGGGCAAATGTCGTGCGCTGGGAAATGCGTACCCGGCTTTTCCTGCGCACAGCCGAATTCCTGTGGCAGGAAGGCCATACCGCACACGCCACAAAGGAAGAAGCGATAGAAGAAGCCTTGAAAATGTTGGGCGTATATGTGGATTTTGCCGAAAAATTCATGGGGATTCCCGTCATACGGGGCATAAAATCCGCCAATGAACGTTTTGCGGGAGCCGTGGAAACATATTGTATCGAAGCACTGATGCAAGACGGCAAAGCCTTGCAAGCCGGCACGTCCCACTTCTTGGGGCAGAATTTCGCAAAAGCCTTTGATGTTACATTCATGAACAAGGAGAACAAACAAGAATATGTTTGGGCAACTTCATGGGGAACATCAACTAGGTTGATGGGCGCGCTTATCATGACCCATTCGGACGATGACGGTTTGGTATTGCCTCCGAATCTTGCGCCTTACCAAGTGGTAATCGTTCCCATATACAAAAACGACGCGCAACTGTCGGAAATAAACGAGGCCGTGGGCAAAATAACCGCCGCATTGAAAGCCGAAGGCATAAGCTACAAATACGACAATGCGGACAACAAACGTCCGGGCTTCAAATTCGCTGATTACGAACTCAAAGGCGTACCCGTCCGTCTGGCCATTGGCGCGCAAGACTTGGAAGCCGGCACCGTCGAACTCTTCCGCCGCGACACAAAAGAAAAGAAATCCATACCATTGGAAGGCATAGAAAAATACATCAAAGACCTGCTGCCTAAAATGCAACAAAACATATTCGACAAAGCCTTGGCTTACCGTCAATCGGTTACAAGGGAGGTAAACAGCTACGACGAATTCAAGGAAGAAATCGAAAAAGGAGGCTTTTTGCTTTGCCATTGGGACGGAACTCCGGAAACAGAGGAAAAAATAAAGGAAGAAACCAAGGCCACTATCCGCTGCATCCCCTTGGATGGAGACAAGACACCGGGCAAATGCATGGTTACCGGTCGTCCATCTGCACAAAGGGTCGTATTCGCACGGGCTTATTAATAAATACATCAAAGCACGACAAAAGCAAAAGCAGCCGATTATGGCTGCTTTTGCTTTTCATAACCATGAAAAGCAACACGGACATCCTGAGTGTTCCTAAAAGGCACGACCCCGCCTATCTTGATTTCTGAAAATCCCATGCACTTTTAAGCTCTTTATTTGCATAATCCGAAAAAATTCCTATATTTGTAATACCGTATCGTACATTTTGGGAAACTTAACAATTTAATCATCAAAACGAGCAACTTCGGGTTATCAATGGCGTGCCGCTATCAGGGCAACCTTTTCAGGCGGATTACAAAGAGTTCCGGGGCCTCAAATCCTTCTTCTAGCGAGTTTGGATCATAAATTACGATACGGTTTTTTTGTGTCTTCTTGTTTCCACACTACCCAGCCATGAAAAAGCAGTCATTTATATTCTTGATTTTTTTGTCCTTGGCACTGTTGCCCGCCTGCACGGTATCAAAGGAAAACAAAGCCAAACAAGTTGCACGTACTGCAATGAACCAGATACTGGTTGATTTTGAAAGCTACCAACCGGTAAAAACCACAGTGGACAGCGCATTCGTCTCCGTTTACACCGATCCCGTAATCACGGAAGCGGCACACGAACTCACGGACTTGGCCGCAAAACGTAAAGACGTGGATGCCGATTATGATTTTGCGCGGCAGTCCGTTTCCATTTGGCAAGACCATTGGGACGCTTATTCACGGGAACAACACAACCAGGCCATTAGCGAATTGAACGAATTCCGCTCGCAACTCAACGATATTGACGAGGACATGGCGGAGCAAAAAGAAATAATCCGGAACCGTGCGAAAGAAATAAAAGAGGGGGCATTTTACGGCTGGACCATACATCACCGCTTCCGCTGCAAAACTGCCGACGGAGAAACCCTTACCCTTAACGATGCGATAATCGTAGCCGACAGCCTTATGGAAAATATCTACGGAGTTTTCATAGTCGAAGGAGACGACAAATACGAATTCGACAAACTCAAACGCATAATTGACAACGTCTTGGACCGATAAACGAATAACCATGGTATTTTGCCTGCCGGATAATATTTCCTAAATTCGCAGCTCACCAACATCATATACTTTATGGGACAGCTCAAAAACAATGTCGAGGCTACAGCAAACAAGATAAGTTTCGCGACGCTGTTAATGACTACCGGCATTGTCTTCGGAGACATTGGCACTTCGCCGTTATACGTGATGAAAGCCATTGTCGGCAGCGCATCCGCTCTTACCGAATCATACGTCGTAGGAGCAGTTTCCTGCATCATTTGGACGCTCACGCTGCAAACCACGATTAAATACGTGCTTATCGCACTGAAAGCAGACAACAAAGGCGAGGGCGGGATACTGGCTCTTTACGCGCTTCTTCGCAGGCACAAACGCAAAGGAATCTATGCCATTGCCATCATAGGCGCAAGCACCTTGCTTGCCGACGGCATTATCACACCTGCCATCACTGTTACCACTGCCATTGAAGGGCTTGTGAACATCAGCCCCTCATTACCTGTCTTGCCGGTAGTAATTGTCATAATTTCCGTAATTTTCTTCATCCAACGTTTCGGAACCTCCAACATCGGTAAATCTTTCGGTGTATTCATGCTCGGTTGGTTTCTGATGCTCGGCATATTGGGAGTGGCAGCAATGACCGCATACATACCGATAATCAAAGCATTCAACCCGTATTATGCGGTGAAACTGCTTATTGATTCCCCATCATGGTTTTTAGTACTCGGCGCGGTTTTCCTCTGCACCACCGGGGCCGAAGCGTTGTACTCAGACCTTGGACATTGCGGACGCAAAAACATCACCATCAGCTGGATTTTTGTAAAAATAATGCTGATACTCAACTATTTGGGACAAGGAGCATGGATTATAACGCATATGGGCGAAGCATCAGGCATTAATCCTTTTTATGCCATTGTCCCCGATGGGATGATGATTTTCGCCGTCATAATGGCGACCGGAGCGGCCATAGTTGCCAGCCAGGCACTCATAAGCGGTTCTTTTTCCATACTGAGCGAGGCGATGAACCTCCATTTTTGGCCACGGATGCAAATAAAACATCCGACCAACATAAAAGGGCAGCTATATATTCCGGTTGTAAATGCCTTCATGTACATTGCCGTTATTGCAACTGTACTGATGTTCAAAAACTCGGCACACATGGAAGCTGCCTACGGGCTTGCAATAACCATAACAATGCTGATGACGACGTTTTTGCTCGGTTATTACCTGCGGTATACCAGCAAACTCGGAATTATATCAGTTTCCCTGTTCCTTGGAGCATACTGCCTGATTGAAGGAATTTTCCTTGCAGCCAACTTGTCAAAATTCACCGAGGGCGGATGGTTTACCCTGCTTATAGGCGGAATGCTCTGCATAATAATGTTTGTCTGGGTAAATGCCTTGAAAATACGCAGCCGCTATATTACGGTCAAGAAAATCAGTGACTATTACGACATCATCTCCGACATCAAAAATGACGGGAGCATACCAAAATACGCCTCCAACCTTATATACATAAACCATTCTCATAGCGATGATGAAGTTGACGACAAACTGATATACTCCATCATAAACAAGCAACCTAAAAGGGCCGACCATTACTGGATTTTCAATCTCAGCTACGTAGACACACCCAACACCTTGGAGTACAGTTTCAAGACACTGGTACCCGGAACGCTTTTTTGCGTGAATTTGCGCATAGGTTTCCGAATCGAACCAAGGGTAAGCCTGTATTTGCGGCAAATTGTGGAAGACCTTGTAAAGACCGGCGAAATAGACCTGGCAAGCACCTATCCGTCCTTGCGCAAGAACGGCATCGCCGGAGATTTCCGCTTCATCATGATTCACAGGGTATATTATCCCGAAGACGCACAAAACAGCCGGCAAAATCTGCTGATGAGCCTTTACTCGATAATCCGCAAAATCGGCATCGATGAAACCAAAGCATTAGGATTGGACACCTCGGTCGTAGTAGTTGAACGAGTACCTTTGATAATAGGCGGACGAGCCAAAAACATTCGCAGGATAGAGAGGATACTTTGACGCGGCTGCGGCGGACGGCGGAAGAACAGTGATACAAGAATATTTGTGGGCTTGATATACGGCAATACATGATTTCACGAAGTTGCCAAAACATATTATCAGCAGGGTTTCATACACACACTTGAATAAAACCAAAAGGCAGCACGGCTTTATAAACCATGCTGCCTTGATTGCGGAAAGACAGGGATTCGAACCCTGGGAACAGTTGCCCGTTCACCGCATTTCGAGTGCGGCCCGATCGACCACTCCGGCATCTTTCCAAACGACTGCAAAGATAATTCATTTCATTTTGCCAACAAAATATGCAAGAAATTTATTTTCAGTGTTTCGTTTCACACTCATACAATCTTCAACACTCACAACCGCTTTATTACCATGTAGAATTCCTTGCCTGTTTCGACGACTTCACGTCTGCCAGTATAAAAAACACCGTAACCTTTCAATCCATTTATCAAAATGTTTCTTCCATATTACCTGCAATCCTTAGAAACAACATAATGCCCTTGTGTTTATAGGTCATTCCAAGTAATGTTGATTGCAGCATCGAATATATCCACCACTCATGGGAAATATACAAAGATGCCTTGCATTAACTGCAAGGCATCCTTTCTACGAATAAGAAATAAAGATTAAGAATTAATTGGGCAAATCATCTATTGATTAAGCCGACACAAAGAAATGAATAAATTATTAATTGTGCAAACAAACTCATCAAAAATTTTATTTATTTTGAGAAATACTCTTTACAGGTTTAAAAATATTACAATCCTGTTACATTTAAAAGGGGTCTCTACGTCTAAACTATCATTATGGGTACTATAATCATACATCACGCCTTACGTAGTCTTAGAAATTGTTTTATCCTCTTGATTCCGTCGATTCCCACTATGAGCAGTCCGCAATATTGGAATGTTTTCGCCAATCCGAAAAATACAGTCCATAAAATACCTTTTAGCATTCCGCTTATTGGAAAAACGAATTGAACAAATGAAATCAAATAACAGCACGCGCACAAGACCAAAAACAATATTCCAACCTTGAATGAGCATTTGGACAGTAACGATTTTACTCTTTCTTTCATCTTATACGGGCATAATTCATTTGATATGCAAAAGTAAATCCGAACCATAAAATATGCAAGTGGAACAGGCAGTGCAAGCGAACAAAAAGTATTTGAAATAGTAAAATCAAGCACTGTTGGAAGAATTTTTAGTGCGTATCGGGCGGTGCTTCGCACCGCAGCTCGTCCACCGTGGATGCGCTTCGTTTAATTCGCGGTCAAGCATGAAGGAACCCGCAATTCCATTTGCGGGTTCCTCGTTCTTGGAAATGTAGCAAGGCGGCAAAGACGTCTTATGAACCTGCATTGGAAAATGCAGGTTCATTTATGCTTAACTGCAAGTACAAGCATAGGTATCGGGGAAGGAGTCCCCTCTGGGGGCAGCAAGTAATCGATGACGCGATTGCTTGCTGGAGATAAAACAATGCGCAGCCTGCGAAGCAGGCCGCCCCATCTGGGGGGGGTAGAAGAAAAATCTTTGATTTTTTTCGGGGAATGGGACAATGCCACTTCCAGCATGTCATGTTTCGGGGCGTGCGCAGCAGCCGGCACTCACGGGCGCGGACGCCCCTGCGGGAAGCACGACGGCTGCCGCACG
Organism: Candidatus Enterocola intestinipullorum; assembly: GCA_017694565.1. GTDB lineage: Bacteria > Bacteroidota > Bacteroidia > Bacteroidales > Paludibacteraceae > Enterocola > Enterocola intestinipullorum. Next base: position 11,773 of record JADIMR010000076.1, read on the forward strand.
AAAAAAAAGAGGCCGGGACGACGTCGCGTCCCGGCCTCCCGTAAGGTGGCGGCTTCCTACTCTCCCGCTTGCGCAGTACCATCGGCAACGGCGGGCTTAACTTCTCTGTTCGGAATGGGAAGAGGTGGATCC
>JADIMR010000009.1 GCA_017694565.1 Candidatus Enterocola intestinipullorum
GTATGTGCCCGCCCGGCATGAGGGCAAAGAAAGATAAACACTTCCGCGACAGCTTGCACTAAACGGCACAACCGTAAACTATCCACTAACCACTAACCACTATCCACTAACCACTATCCACTTTTTCACTATTCACTAACCACTAACAACTATACACTATCCACTTTTTCACTATCTTTGGTTTCACCCAAGATAGGCTGCGGCTCGGCAATGCAAATTCGAGCAAGCTCGATTTGCTATTGCGCTCGCCTTGCACTATCTTTGTCCCTGTCAAAAAATCATCACAAAAACAATCATGGACGATTATCATCCGGAGAAAGAAGTTTAACTTGTGATTTGACCGTTGTACGATGGCGGCCAAGTCGCATAAAACATGGAGGCTGTTGTACAATGAGGACCTTTCTGATTAACGGGACGGGATTAGTTCCGACAGACAAGTGGGAACCCAACTGCTGGGTGTGCCTTACCCAACCCAACCAATCCGACAAGGATTATGTTACCAAGACTTTGGGAGTGCCTTTGTCTTTTTACGAAGACATCGAGGACATCGACGAGCGTCCGCGTGTCGAGGTTGAAGACGGCTGGTGTTTTATCCTGATGCGTATTCCGTGCAAGGAAGACCCGGACGGATGGGTGCCTTTTACCACCATTCCTTTGGGCATTATCTTCAAAGACGATGTTTTCGTTTCGGTATGCTTTTACCAAAACGAACTCATTCCCGATTTCATCAACTATTCGCGCCGCAAGAACATACAGCGCACAGATAACATAAACTTCGTTTTCCGCTTGCTGCTGTCTTCGAGCGTATGGTTTTTGAAATACCTCAAACAAATAAATTACCGGACGAAAATCGCCGAGAAAGAATTGGAAAACTCCATCCGCAACGAGGATTTGCAGACTTTATTGAAATTGGAAAAATGCCTCGTGTATTTCACGACATCGCTTCGTGGCAACGACATACTCACGCACAGGCTTAAAAACCTGCGCAACACCAAGGAGCTGATCGATCCGGATTTGGTCGAGGATGTGGAAATCGAATCCAAACAGGCATTGGAGTCCACCAATATAAACAGCGACATTTTAAGCAGCATGATGGATGCTTACGCCTCGTTGATTTCCAACAACTTGAACGTGGTCATGAAACGCCTGACAACGATTTCCGTGGTGCTGATGTTCCCGACATTGATTGCAAGCTTTTTCGGCATGAACTTGGAGTCTGGAACAACCATATTCAATGCCGTATTCATGATAGTGGTAATATTGTCGCTTGTGGTTACTGCTGCGATAACATACGTTTTCGTGCGGAAAAGCTGGTTCTGAGAAATGATCTTCATAAAGTAAACACGGCAAGGATTTCATCATAAAAAAACATGGCGCAGGCAAAAACCATATATGTTTGCAGCAATTGCGGGGCATCGTCTCCGAAATGGTTCGGACGCTGCCAATCCTGTGGCGAGTGGAACACTTGCGTCGAGGAATTGGAAGTAAAGAAAAGCAAGAATCCCCAACCGTTTACCGCAAGCCAAGGCAGATCATGCGGCAGCAAGCCCGTTGCCATCAACGAAATATCGACCGAAGACGATGAACGCATAGATACCTGTTCGTCAGAACTGAACCGCGTATTGGGCGGAGGTTTGGTAAAAGGCTCGCTGGTTTTGGTAGGAGGAGACCCCGGCATTGGCAAATCCACGCTCATGCTGCAAACCGCCTTGAAAGCCCAAGGTAAAAAAGTATTATACGTTTCGGGAGAAGAAAGCATCCACCAATTGAAGATGAGGTCCATGCGCATATCTTCCACGAATCCCGAATGCTATATACTGAGTGAAACCTGTTTGGAAAACATCTTCGCACATATTAAAGCCCTATCCCCGGACATGGTGGTAATCGACTCCATCCAGACCATATACAGTGAACAAATCGACACGTCGGCAGGCAGCATCGTGCAAGTGCGCGAATGTACAGGAATGTTGTTGAAAACGGCCAAAGAAAACCGCATTCCCGTTTTTTTGGTCGGGCATATCACAAAGGACGGCAACATAGCAGGGCCGAAAACGCTTGAACACATTGTGGACACGGTTTTGCAGTTTGAGGGAGACAGGCATTACATGTACCGCATACTGCGGGCGACAAAAAACCGGTTCGGCAATACGAATGAAATAGGTATTTTCGAGATGGACGAAAGCGGATTGCGTGAAGTGGACAACCCTTCGGAACTGTTATTGTCCCAAAATACGGAAAACCTGAGCGGCATAACCATAGCCGCCGCCACCGAAGGCATCCGTTCACTGCTTATAGAAGTACAGGCACTTACCGGCACGGCCGCATACGGGACCCCGCAACGCTCGGCAACGGGATTCGACATCCGCCGCATGAACATGCTGCTCGCCGTATTGGAAAAGCGCGCAGGATTCCGTCTTGCACAAAAAGACGTGTTCTTGAATATAGCGGGAGGAATAAAGGTTAACGACCCGGCAATCGACCTTGCAGTCATTTCTTCGATACTGTCGTCGAATTTGGACTTGCCGGTCAGCCGCGACATTTGTCTTACGGGCGAAGTAGGGTTATCCGGGGAGATACGCCCGGTAAACCGTGTGGAACAACGAATAAGCGAAGCAGCCAAATTAGGATTCAAACGCATACTTATTCCCGGAAGCAATGCGGCCAAGTTGAAAAAAAACGGCGCAATAGAAGTTTGCACCGCCAATAAAGTGGAAGAAGCATTCAAAATCCTGTTTTCAAGGTAAGCTTTCCATCACGGGCAGACCAACGGTCTGTCCCATATAACGTCATTCGCCCAACAGTTCCGCCAATTCACGCTGTAATTGCTGCCCGCGCAGACCCACTGCCTTGATTGTGCCGTCCTTGTCTATCAACACCGAAAAAGGAATAGCACCTACTCCGTACTTTTTGGCCAACGGGCAGCTCCAAAACTCCAATGTAGAAACATGGTTGTCCCATACAAGGCTGTCCGCCTTTATCGCGTTCTTCCATGCCTCGGCATCCTTGTCCAATGACACGCTGAACACCTCGAAGCCTTTGTCCTTGAATTTTTCATACGCCGCAACTACGTTGGGATTTTCCATACGGCACGGCCTGCACCACGAAGCCCAAAAATCCAACAACACCACCTTTCCTCGCAAATCGCTGAGTTTACGGGGATTGCCTTGGGGGTCGGACGCCGCCAAATCGGGAGCATTCTTGCCGGGAGCTATGGGATTGGCAAGCCTTCGGTGAATATCCGAGAATATGAATTGGCTGCTATTGGTTTCATATTGCGCCTTATCGATTGCGGTGAACAAAGCTGCGTGGTTGTAAAAATCATTCACGAAATCAGAATATGCCAGCAACGCCGCCGTATAGACTTGATGGTTGTCGGACAGCAACTTGTCGAGATTACGCATATTGGCTTCGTAAGTTTCCATGTACTGAGCCTGCAACTTGACTTTTCCTGCATCGTCTGCCTTGGCATAGGCATTTTGCAATCCGGACAATTCCTTCATGCCGGCTTTCTCCATATCCTTGTGCTTTTTAAGCAATACGGCATCTTCCGAACCTTCGGCCTTGTCCAAATACAAGACCCCGTTGTCGTACACGGCCGCGATGGTAACTTTCTCGCCTGGCTTCAAGCCGATAAGCAAAGCGGATTTTATTCCTGACGAAGCCTTGAATTCCAAGGCGTAGAAAGCCGGGGAATCCGTTTGCATGTTTATTTCGAATTTATTGTCGGGAGAGACCGGTACGGTAGTAACAAACTCTCCTGACACGGAAGACAGGCGGGTTACTCCGACAGTTTCGAAACCTGCCCCCTCTATCGTGCCTTGTACGGCCACTTCGTCAGCCGCAACGTTATTACATGAAGTAAGGACTAACAATAGAGGGATAATTATAAACAATCTTTTCATAGCCGGTAAATTTCAACCGGGACCGTTACGCGGCACCGGAATTTTGCAAATCATTTGTTGAACAACAAGGACGAATCCCCGTAAGACAAGAAACGGAAACCGTTGTCCATTGCAAATTTATAGATTTTCCGCCAATCATCACCCACGAAAGCAGCCAATAACAAAAGCAGGGTGCTGCGCGGCTGGTGAAAATTCGTAATGAGGGAATCGACCACGCGGAAACGGTAACCGGGCACTATTATTATGTTCGTTCCAGCCATTAAACGGTCTTGTCCCGTACCGTCCATAAAATCCAAAATGGCTTGCAGGCTCTCGGCCGGCGCGATATTGTTGGCACATTCGTCGTATGGTTGCCATTGTCCGACTGAACAATCCGTTTTGCCTCTCAATAAGTTGCAACCTATATGATAAAGGCTTTCGAGTGTCCTTACCGACGTAGTTCCCACGGCCGTGATGTGGCCCAGATGCGATTTGATGCCACACAACGTACCGCGAGTAACTTCGATGTGTTCGCAATGCATCGGATGCCCGCCTATATACTCCGACTTGACAGGACGGAAAGTACCGGCTCCCACATGCAACGTTATTTCAGCAGAACCGATGCCCTTGGTTTTCAAACTTTGCAAAACCTCGTCGGTAAAATGCAAACCGGCAGTCGGTGCCGCCACGGACCCCTCGATCTTGCTATAAACCGTCTGGTACGTCCGCTTGTCGCTCTCTTCGGCTTCGCGGTTGAGATACGGCGGTATCGGCAGATGCCCGAGGGCTTCGAGGATTTGGGAAAAGCAAACCGGCAAGTTCCAAGAAAAGCGGATCGTGAAACTGTTGTCCGTACATTCGCCTGTCCTTTCTGCCCTCAACACCAAATCGCTCCCCTCAATCACAGTCTCCAAAAAAAGGCAACCTTCTTTCCAACGCTTCGCGTTGCCAATCATGCACTTCCATTCGCAACTTCCGACAGACTGGAAATTCAATTGGTAGTCGGCAGGCATAAAAGGTTCAAGGCAAAAGACTTCCACCTGCGCGCCCGTGCTTTTTTTAAAAAGTAAGCGTGCCTGTATCACTTTCGTGTTGTTGAAAACCAAAAAAGAATCCGGGGACAGTTCATCTGCAAGATTCTTAAATACGTTCTGACCGATATTCCCGTTACGGTATACCAATAATTTGGATGAATCCCTTCGGGAAAGCGGATATTTGGCAATCCTATCTTCGGGCAGTACGTAATCGTAATCCTCGATTCTTATTTTTCTTACGTCCGTCATCTGACAACCGGTATTTGAAGAAAGCAAAACTCTGCCGGCATTAGCGCAACCGCATGGCCGGCAATAACATGCAAAGGTACGTTTTTAGCACAAAAGTCCGGGACGGTACGAGATGGTATTTTTCAAAAAAAACAGCCCGGATCGCCATCCGAGCTGTTTTTCACTCACTAATTCACTAAAAAACGAAGAAAAAAAATAATTCTATATCCTTGTGGCGTTGCATTCCACAAGGCTTGTATCTTTAAGTTTGTGTTTCAATTACAATGCAAATATAAAGCTGTCGAAAACGTTTTCAAAATCTATCGCTTCACAATACATCGGAGCAAACATGTTTACAAAAATGCAAAATGCAAAACATACTTGTACAGTAGACACAAAACCAATATAACAAACTATATTTCAAGGAATTGAACATCAAGCAATCTTTTCAACATATACCATATACTACTCTTTGCTTGTAGTATTAAGACAGGGAGTATTTTCACAAATGCAAAATCGGCAAAACAATAATGCAAAATAAGGAAAAGCGGTAATGCGGATAGCTGTCGCGACTGGTTACAAATATTGGCGCTTGTATTCCGTGCAAGACATTCCCATAAAGTTCAAGAACGAACGGGCAAACACGGCCTGTGATGAAAAACCGCTTTCCAACGCTATCGTTTTTATTTGTTTTTCGGGATGCTTCTTCATCAAATCAACGGCATAATCCATCCTGTAATGCAGCACCCATGTATGAAAATAGCATTGGTAATATTTGGCGAACAATTCGCGGCAAAGAAAACGGTCTATGTCAAGATAGGCATAAACATCTCCGATTTTGAAAGAAGCCTTCAGATACGGTTTTTCATTTTCCATCCATTCGTCCAAACGCTGGCGATAGGCTTCCATCCGGCCGGAATCTTCCTCAGCTTTCATCTCCTCGGACACCAATTTCGCCACTTGGGTTTCGACTTCGGGATATTTTTCCACTTCCCATGCGAAATCCTTTACCGACCACTTGATATTGTAGAGATAGTGCAAGCCTCTCGAAGATGAATACCTCTCGGCAAAATAAATGTAACTCACGAATACCGTCGGTATTATTACCAACATGGCAAGCTTATAGGTTACGGCAAATTCTACCGTACCCTGCGACAGGTAAAGGATGAAAAAGGCCATCAAGGCATATAACATATACGCCATGTCGTGCAACCATTTCTTGGCGGAATGCGTTTCACCGAATTCCTTGGATATGTATCCGTCCAAATAGCCGGCAAACATCATTGCCATGGAAATCACATAAACCGCATTGGCTATGATGTAGAAAAAGCATACTATGCAAAATAACAAATCCCATGTGAAATCGTTATGCCAGACATCCGGGAAAGCGTAGTAACGGTGTTCCTGCGCCACGTCGAAATACCATACATAGGTATATGCTGCGCACAGCAACAAAAGCGGAACCAGATAATATACGAAATGGCGCGACCTTACTTTGTAATTGGCCATCAAGGACACGGGGAAATAAAAACTCAACGTGGTTGTTACCGCCGCCAACAGCAAATAGGACGATGAGAAATTACTGTCGCCCCCGGACATGGAAAATCCGTCCACGAACAATTGCACGAACTCGACCACGGCCCAAAGCATACACAGCACGACAAGATATTTTGCCGAGTGCAGGTTGTTCTTGTGTATTGCCACAGTAGCCCCGGCTGCTATCGAAAGAATGGCGAATCCGCCTGTAAGCAATACCAAAAACGTTTCCCAACCAAATGAGAGAGGGAGAGACATTTCCGATGCGTCAATTAGTGAGTTTTCCTTTCTTTCCGGTCAAACACGTACCGAAAACGCCTGCAAGATACAAAAAAATTCCGATTCGAAAGACAGCAATGGAAATACCAAGCTAAAAAATGTTACGGGACACTATTCGGAAACGGAAATGTCCAAATCCTTTCTTATGGAGTCAAGTTCTTTTTGACAGATTGCAGCATATTCCTTCGCTTCCGCGACTTTCGCCTTCAAATCCGAGATACGGATATTCCCGGCTTGGATTTCGCCTACAATAGCTTCCAATTTTGCCAAGGCTTCATCAAAATTCAAATCTTTATCCATTTCGCTTATATATTATAAAATAGGACCGCTGACCGTTGCGGTACGCAGCCCGTCGCTAAATTCCAATTCCACATTGTCGCCTACCGACAAATCGGCGGCCGTTACCGTTTTCCCGTCCATGGCGGCGATACAGTATCCGCGTGCCAAAATAGTCCGGGGATCGCACAAATCGGTTTCCTTACGCAAAACCGCAAGCCTGTCCGCGGCTTTTTGCACTGCGGCAAGCAATGCGGGTGACAAAGCGTCCTGCAACATACTTGCCCGCATACCGGCTTTATGAAGTTCAAAACCGGCGGCATAACCCAACTTGTCGCAAAGCGGCATGAATTTATCCGAAGCCTGCTGCACAAGGGACAAGGTTGCAAGCCTTAACGTCTGCACGGCATCCCTCACGGCATTTGTAGCCATGTCGGCCTTGTCCACGATGAATTGCGCCACGGCGGTAGGAGTTTTCAAAGAAAGTGCCGCGACCATGTCAACCACGGACACATCCCTGTGGTGTCCTATCCCTGTTACGATAGGCAGGGGAAACTGCGTGCAGAAATACGCAAGGCGGTAAGCGTCGAAGCACTGCAAATCGGCAACTGCCCCACCGCCCCTGACAATCACGACAACATCGAACGACCCCGCATCCGAGGCCACCGCGTCCAACGCCGCGATAATCGAAGCGACTGCTTCATTGCCTTGCATCGTTGCGGGGAATTCCTCCACGTGGAAATTATATTGCCCTGCATCAAGCTGGTTCAGAAAATCTTCGCGACCCGCCGCCGTGGAAGATGTTACAAGCGCGATGCGCCTTATCAATCCCGGAAATGGCAGTTCCTTGTTTTGATCGAACACTTGCCCGCTTTTCAATCTCCGGATCGTGCGTTCCCGTTCCAATGCGGCCGCGCCCAATGTATATGCCGGCTCTATGTCGCTTACATTGAGGCTGTATCCGTACACTTCGCTGAAAACCGGTTTTACTTTCAGCAATACCTTTATACCGGCAGAAAGCGGCATACGGGCATATTCCTCGAAATAAGGCTTGATTACTTCATACTTGAATTTCCAGATTGTCGCCCTCGCCAATGCGATTGTCCGCTCGCCGCCGTCGTCTTTCTCGACCAAATCCAAATAACAGTGCCCGGAAAAGGAGTTTTCGACAACTTTCTGGATTTCTGCCGTAACCCAGCAATCTTCATCCTTGAACCGGTCCTTTATAAGTCCGGCAACCTCGGCATTTAGCTCACTGAGGGTTTTTATGCAATCAGGTGCCGGCATGGTTCAAAAAGATATGTATTCCATCGGGTTGTTGATATAGTCTTCCGGGTCGATGAAATACTGGTTTACCGAATCGCTGCTGTCGCTTTCCATGCGTATCATCATTTCCATTTCCTCGGATACCCCGTCCACATACAAAAGCGAATCGGTTACACCCACGTCGTCGGTATAATACCACCATCCTTCGCGTTTGCCATTTTTATACACGCCCTTGTATTCTGGATAACCGTCATAGTAATATGAACGGAACTCCCCGTCCAAATCGCCGTCCTTATACGAAAATTTGGCCATCACGTTGCCATTCGGATAATATTGCAGGCGCACGCTGTCAAGCCTGTCTTGTTTGTAAAACGACTCGTCAAGCAAATTGCCGTCCAAATCATACACCTTGCATTCGCCGTCCAATTTGCCGTTGTCGTAATTCTCCACCATCAACAAACCTCCGCCCTTGTTGTAATACAGCCACTGCCCGTCGCGGGCTTCTCCCTTATAATGCCCTTCGGCCATAAGGAATCCCTCACCGCTGTATGCCTTTATGCTTGAATTGCCGTCCCCGTCGAACTGCTGGTCTACCCACAAGCGGCCGTTTTCATGGTAACGTTTCAATTCCTTGACCGCCTTGTCCCCCTCGAACCACCCTTCATAGCGCAGATTCCCGTTCGGGTAAGTTTTCTTACGATACTCCGGCCCGGCTGCCGCCACGGATGAAACGACAAAAAACGACAAGACCGGCAAAAGCAATATCTTTTTTATATGGCAAAGCATGGCGATTTTCGAAATTATAAGGATTAAAAAAATTGACGGTCGCGGATTTATTTGCATCGGGGTTTTGGATTCCGTTCAGCGACCAAACGGTTGAACGACTCGGGGTAAGGTATCTCGAAACGCAGTCGTTTACGTGTTACCGGATGAATGAAATCCAAGGTTTGGGCATGTAAGCACAGGCGGTTGAGCGGGCAAGGTCCTCCCGAATATTTCAAATCTCCTGCTACCGGATGCCCGGTACTTTCCAAATGCACCCTGATCTGGTTCTTGCGTCCCGTTTCCAAATCAAGACGCAAAAGGCTGTAACGTTTGCCGGTCTGCAATACTTTGTAATTCGTAACGGCATATTGTCCGCCGTTGTCTTCTTCGGAAGAGTGCATTTTTTGATGTATGTCTTCCGTAAGATATGATTTGATGCTGCCGTTGCCCTGCTCCATGACACCGGTAACCACTGCGATGTAACTGCGTTCCTTGACCATGTCCCGCCAATTGTCCCGCAAGGCAAGCTGGGTATCCCTGTCCTTGGCAAACATCATGACTCCCGAAGTTTCCTTGTCCAAACGGTGTACCACGAAAATATGGTTGTTCCTGCCCCTGCGGCCGCGAAGATACATGTTCAATATGTGGGAAGCCGAATCCTCCAACTGCCTCGGTGCGCGTACAGACAGCAAGCCTTCCTTCTTTTCGACCACTATTATGAAATCGTCTTCATATATTATATTCAGCTTGGGATTGTCCACGACCTTGCCCGCCCTTGTACGTGCGGAATGAACCTCGACGACCTGCCCCTTTTTCAAGGCTGTGTCGTGGCGTTGCAACAAGGTACCGTCGGACAAGGACAGCAAACGGTGTTCCATCAACGATTTTATCTTGTTGCGGCTGTAACCTTGCAATTTACGCGACAGGAAATCCAACAAGGTACAATCTTCATCCACCTTTACGGCGAACTTCTTATCTACGGTCGTATGCGTTCTCATGATTGTGCAAAGATAGCAAATGTAGTTTAAACTACATTTGCTATCTTTGCAGTTGCTACCTGTAAAAAACGATGATACTTAAATCAATCTTCCGCTATATAAATATTGTACATGATTATGTATATTACCGCAAAGTATATTACATCAACAGTGACAATATACCACCCGACGGTTCTTCCGTAATTGTCGTAAGCAACCACCAGAATGCGATAAACGACCCTTTGGCCTTGGAGTTCTGTTTCAGGAAAAGGCACTTCCATATATTTGCCCGCGCAAGCCTCTTCGCTTCCCGCTTCGGCAATTGGTTTTTCAGGGGATTAGGCGTGCTCCCGGCTTTCCGCTTGAGAACAGACGGGGAAGAATCCTTGAAAAACAATTACGGTTCATTCACCGAAGCAGGCGGGATTTTGGCAAATGGCGGCATGGTCGGGATATTCCCCGAAGGAACCAACCAATACCGCCATTGGTTAGGCGATTTTTCGCAAGCATACCTGCGCCTGGCTTTCGAGACGGCGAAACGCTGCGGCTTCAATCGCGAAATATACATACTGCCGGTGTCGGTACACTATTCCGACTACTTCAAGTTCCGCGCCGACATGATGGTGGTCTGCGGCGAGCCGTTGGCCCTGTCGCAATACTACGGGCAATACGAATCCAAACCCCGCACCACTTGCAGGACGGTAAACGACATAATCCACGAACGAGTCAGGGCTCTCATGCTCGACATTCGCGACGAGGAAAATTACGCCGCTGTCGAATACCTGCTCGGAAGCTACGGCAACTCGTTTGCACGCGATAACGGCTTCAATCCGCGCATACTGCCTGAAAAATTGCGCAGCGACCAAATTCTTGCCAAGAAATTAGGCCACCTCGCCGCCGCAAACCCGGACAAGTATGAAAAATTGTGCAATGACGCCTTGTTACTTGAAGCAAAAACATCGGCTGCCGGATTGCGCGACGGCGTTTTCGACCACTGCCCATCCCTGCTAAGCCTGATATTCAAAGGCTTGGCTTTCTTGCTGCTTTTCCCGCTGTTCGTCATAGGCTTGTATCCGAACATATTGTGCTATTTCGCACCCATGCCGCTCGTGAACAAGATGAAAAAAATGGGCGGGCCGTTCACACTTTTCCAAAGCGGCATACAATTGGGCATAAATGCCCTTGCCGTCGTGCCATTGAGCTACCTTGCCGTATTTATCGCCGATGTATGTCTCTGCGGTTGGCTTTTCGGGTTCGTCCATTTGCTGCTTTTGCCTGTATTGGGAATGTTTTCATGGGATTATAGCCGCCAATGGAAGAAATTCTTGGGACAAGTCCGTTTCAGGCTGCACGGCAAATCGGAACAAATCCGGGAAATCGAGTCTCTCAGGGCCGGCATTTTCAAAACAATGGATGCGGTAAGCGGGACAAACGACAAATGAATATCCCATTTTTGCGCTAAAAGCAAGCCGGACACATCCCCAAAAAAGGCTATTTTCGTAACAGCCTGTAACACCCGCCCGTAAAATAGCGTAAGTTTGCAGTATTGGATTTGAAAGGTCAGTCATCAGACACCGGCAAACAAAAAACGCCCGGACAATCGATTTGATTATTTGTTATGGCAACTTATAACGAAAACTCGCGGATAGCGGATATTGTTTTGCAAAACTACAACCAGGTTTTGCTTTTGGAACATTTTTCCCTGCCATTGATGGTTCAAGGCAAAACCGTAAAGGAAATATGTTCGGAATACGGCATAAATCCATCTTTATACTTGGCTTTCGTGGATTTATTCAACGGAGAAGGAATTTCATCAGACCTGGACATCGGAAAAGACGACGCGCAATGCCTCATAAACTTCCTGCACAATTGCCATAAATTCTACATGGAAGAAAAAGTTCCGAAAATCAAAGAATATGTATGGAAGATTTCCCAAACAGGACAGACATCGGGCATAAAACTGCTTGTGGATTTTACCGAAGATTACGTGCAGGAACTCGCGGAACATTTCGATTATGAGGACAAAACCGTATTCCCCTACGTGCTTGCATTAAGCAAGGGCGAACCGCACAAGGCCGCATACAGTATCACCGAATACAAAAGCCACCACGAAAACGTGGACAGCAAACTTGCCGACCTGAAAGAATTGTTGATAAAATATCTTCGATTCAATGACGAATCCCACCTGCGGCGCAAATTGCTCAACTGCCTGTTCGAGATGGAATACGACCTGAAAATACATTCCCATATAGAAGATTCCGTTTTGATTCCGTTAGTGGAGAAATTGGAACAGCACGATAGCAAAACCACCGTGCGCAAGGACGAACCATGCCAGCTCTCCCAACGCGAGATAGATGTGCTCAAATGCCTTATCGAAGGCAAATCCAACAAGGAAGTCGCTGAAGCGTTGTACATCTCCACCCACACCGTGGTTTCCCACCGCAAAAACATAAGTGAAAAGACCGGCATAAAGTCCTTGGCCGGCCTCACGATTTACGCCATACTTCACGGCATTGTCGACATCGACAACCTTCCCGTAGTCTGATAACGGCGTAACCGTTATCAGACTACGGGAAGGGCTTGCTTCGCAAGCCCGACATTGTTTAATCCCCCGTTCAAATCGCGTTAGCGATTTGAACTGCCCCCAAAGTGGGCTTCCTCCCTGACCGTTGTGCTTTCACAACTCGGAGCATACTGAAACTATCCACTGCAACCTGAATTTTCGTGCAAGCCGAATTTTCGTGCCAGCGAGAGCATGAACAAATTCATTTGTTCATAGCCGAAAAGCTGAGCAAACGAGAGCTTGAACAAACTCATTTGTTCATAGCCGAGTGCAGCCAGCTTTGGATAAAATCAGCGCAGCCGAAAATGGAAAATGTTTCAACGCAATAGCAAACTTGTTTGATATTGCAGAGGCGCAGCCGAAAATGGGCGAAGCCAAACCTGAAACCTCAATAAACTATTCAGCGTTTTTAATTTTAAACTTTTAATTATGCATTGATCAAGTCTGCCAACCACTACCATTTGCCACGTTCGCAAGAAAAAAACCATCCTTTAATAAACATTAACTACCCCCCCGTTTTTTAACTTTTCATTTTTTATTTTTGCGGCATCAAATCGATTTTAGTAGACCAACCAAAATCATTGTAAAAATTAATTTAAATACAGAAATCATGAAAAAGTTATTTATCCTTTTTTCACTGATTCTTACGCTCGCATCAACTTCGTGCATTAGAAGAATAGGTGATTTGACAATGCTGTCTAATAGGAATGTAAATGACCGAATGGACTACTGTTTGAAGAAAAGTTATACTGGCGACAGCAAGCGGGAAATTCGTAAAAACAAACACAAGATGATTGAAGGTTCAGTTGAAAAAGTCGTACAAAGCGTACCGGGAGGTGAATTTTTACGCAATGTAAAAATCTATACCGTTGGAAAGGATTATTATTCCGTAGTCGGAGACGTATGGGGATATTGTTCCGAAGATGCTTCACATAAAGGATTCTCCGTTGGCGATGCAGTGATATGGAAAGAAGGAACAGTTTTCCAAAAAGGCACAATTGAAGCTTTTAAAGACGGAGATAAATGTATCGTTGTAACCGAAGGCGGCAACTATCGTTCAATAAATTTCAAAAGACTTAGCAAAGCCAGCGACAGTCCGAACTAATCATAAAATTAGCACTTCACAATACATTCAATACCAATAGATTAACAAAAACATTATGAAAAAGTTATTTTACTTATTATTTGTTATAGGAATAGGAATCTTGACAGCTTGCGAAGGACCTGCGGGACCGGAAGGACCACAGGTACCACAGGGACCACAGGGAGAACAAGGTGAAAAAGGCGCAACCGGAGCAAAAGGTCCGCAAGGTGAGCAGGGAGAAAAGGGGGAGGATGGAAATGCGAATGTCGCTGCATTTGATTTTACCATGCCTAATAATCAATGGACTACGTATAATGAGACTAATCAATATTTATACCAAGCTGCTGGAATTGATTTTTCATCAGAGGCATCAATTGCATTCAGCGGTGCAATCTTGATATATTGGATTCACGATGTCAGCGGTTATTCAGTATATGAACCTCTGCCGCATACAGAAATGAGTGCTACCGGTAACATAATTGAAAAAGTTAAATTCAGCTTTACGGAATCTCCTGCATCACTTGAGGTTTATTACGAAGGGTGTAAATCATTGGGAGCAACAGGAGCTATTAATAAATATAACCGCTTCCGACTAGTGTGCATACCCGAAATGATGGCTTCCGAACAAGCGACCCTTATGGAAATGGATTATGCCACGGTTGCAGCCACATACGGCATCGAAGAATAAGCAATCCCTTAACTTATAAACCCTCAAAGCAGCGGCACACCACCGCTGCTTTTTTGTTTGCCTAAAAAACTACCCGCTAATCACTAACCACTACCCACTAAATTACTATCTTTGCGCAATGCTGCGCGGCTTAACCATATTTGCTCTTTTTATTGCGACTATCCCGGCAATTGCACAACAAATGCCGGCCGATACGTCTGCAACAGGAACAAGCGCCCAATGGCAATTGGAACTCGGGGACTTGCCACGCAACGAAGCCCCCACGGAAGAGAAGCCGTCTCCGGGAGAAACCTTGAAAGCTTGGAAGTTCGGCAAAATGTTCGCCGACACCACGCGCATCGAACCCGACACACTTGCAGACGCATTCCAACTGTCTTCCACCCCTGTTTATAAAAAGACCATTGCCGCAGAATGGTTGGGAAACCTAGGATTGCCAGCCCAATCGGCCATACTGCAAGACAGGCATCAGACATCCCTGACCGGCGACTACATTTTCCGCAATCCCTATCTTCCATATATAAATACGGAAGAAGACGTGATTTTCTACAATTCCCGTGTCCCTTATAGCAACATATCATATTATACGGGTGGCGGCAACGAACATGCCGAAGACCATCTGTATGCACTTTTGAGCATCAACGCGAACCAACGCCTCAGTTTCGGACTTTTTGCAGATTACCTATACGGCCGCGGGTTATACCACAACCAATCATCGGACGGCTTGTCGGGGGCTCTTACTGCTAATTATTTGGGAGAGCGTTATCAAATGGCATTCATTGCCGGATTGAACAATTTCCGCAACTTTGAAAACGGAGGATTGCAAAACGATGCCGACTTGAATACTCCGCAGAGTTCGGCAGACAACTACCTGACACGCCTGCCGAATTCCGGATCATCGTTCCGCTCTTTCTATTTCTGGATGAACCACCGATATTCAGTAGGTTACGAGAAAAGAGACAGCTTGGACAGCGAAAAATTCGAGTTCGTACCCGTAATGACTTTCGGCTACACTGCAAAATTCGAGGGCAGCCGTAAAAAATATTTGGACAATACCATGCCGGAAGGGTTTTACGATGTATACAACTACTCCCACACCCAAACAAGCGACACCACGTCCAACAATATGTTCCGTAATATTTTTTCCGTTACGATGAACGAAGGATTCCGCAAATGGGCGGTATTCGGATTAAGGGCCTTTGCGGAAGTGGACGTCGAGAGCAACATGATGCGCTCGCAAGTAGTGGATTCGATTTACAACCACGATACGAGGGTATTGGTTTCCGTGGGAGGAGAGCTTTACAAGCGGCACGGCATTGTCCAATACGGCGTACTCGGCGAAGCCCTTGTATTAGGGGCCGACGGCCGTTTCGCTTTCAATGTGGAAGGCGATTTCAAAACTGAAATCCCGATAAAGAATGAGACATTGGTAATAAAAGCCGACGGATACGTAAAAAGCACCAACCCGAGCTACTACACGGAGCATTACTATTCGAACCATTTCGCATGGGAGAACACTTTCTCCAACACGTTTTCCGCCAGCGGGGGCGGAAGCATAGGCATACCCAACAAATATTGCAATTTCGAAGCCGGAGCCAATTGGTACGGGGTACGCAACTACATATACTTCGACAAAAGCGCGATGCCTGCCCAAACTCCCGACTTTATCCAAGTAATCAGCGGCAAATTGAAATGCGACCTGCATATCAAGTTTTTCAATTGGGAAAACGAGGCACGGGTGCAATACTCCTCGAACAGTGAGATAATGCCGTTGCCTTTGGTGTCGGTGTACAGCAACTTATATTTCAAGTGGAAATTTTTCAAGAAACTTCTTACCTTTGAAATCGGTGTGGATTGCCGCTATAACACTGCTTATTACGCCAATGCCTATATGCCCGCGACAGGACAGTTTTATTTGCAGGACGAGGTCGAAGTCGGCAATTTCCCGGTAATGAGCGTTTATATAAACGCCCATTTGAAAATGTTCCGGGCTTTCGTAATGATTTATAACATGTCGGACTGGTTCATGCCGCCGCAATACTTCACCACTCCGCACTACCCTCTTAATCCGGTAATATTCAAAGCCGGACTTTCTTGGAATTTTTACAATTGACAAAAAAACGCATAAATGACAAGCAGGGAAGACAAACTCAAAAAGAAGATGTCGCGCGACAAGCACTATATCATAACTTTGGGTTGTTGCGTATTGTTTGCCATCGGTTGCGCTTTTTGGGTATTCCATGAAAACAACAAGCACGAATTCCGCCACGACTACCGGACGATTGCGGAATACGGCTATTTGCGCGTGATTGCCGAAGAGAACGAAATGAGTTTCCAAGCCGGCGATACCGGCTCCGTCAAAGGATTGCAGGCCCTGATGATTGAAGAGTTCGCCAAGGCGCACGGGTTGGAAGTCCGCTTTGTACAAGAACGCGACTTATCCACTGCAATCGACATGTTACTTGACAACAAGGTTGATTTGTTGGCTTGGCATATCCCGGTATACGACTACATGAAAAGTACAATATCATATAGCATTCCAGTATTCACAAGCAGGCAGATGCTGATTCAAAGAAACAAAGACAGAAGTTATCCTGACGGTTTCATACGCAACCAGCTTGATTTGGCCCATCGCGAGATTTACGTGCAAAAAGGCAGCATATTCAAACAAAGGCTTTTGAATCTTTCCAAGGAAATCGGAGACAGCATAAGCATAGTGGAAATCCCGAACACGACTCCGGAAATCCTGTTCCACTGGGTAGACGACAGCACTATTGATTACAGCGTGTGCGATGAATTCGTGGCCCGTGTCCTGCAAAAGAAATATCCGGGAGTGGATATAAAAACCGCCGTAAGTTTCACCCAAAATTATTCATGGGGATTGAACCCGGGCGCGACAGACCTCTTGGACAGCATAAATTCATGGCTCGAAATCTATTTGGAGAGCAAGGAAT